>JAKFXY010000086.1 GCA_021731165.1 Acidobacteriota bacterium
CGATCGCCGCCACGACGGCCGAATAAATATCCGTCAGCGTCGCCGCCGCCACCCTGCCGGCGAATGTCGAAGCATTGAGCTCGTGATCGGCGTGCAGCACGAGCGCCACGTCGAAGGCCTTGATCGCTGTGGAGTTCGGCCGCTCGCCGGTCAGCATGTACAGAAAATTTGCCGCGTGCCCCATGACCGGGTCGGGATCGATCGGGCCGCCGCCAGCCTGCATGCGTCCCCAGGTGGCGACGATGGTTCCAATCTGTGCGGTGAGCCGGACCGCCTTGCGGTATTGCGCCTGGGGTGAGCTGTCGGCCGCCTCGCGGTCGTAGTGACAAAGAGCGGACGTGAGCGTGCGAAGCGCGTCCATGCCGTCCACCGGCGGGAGCGACCGCATCAGCCTCAGGATGGGCTCAGGCAGCGGCCGCGCGGCCGCCAGCTGCGACTGCAGATCGCCGAGCTCGGCGCGCACGGGCAATCGCCGGTGCCACAGGAGATAGCAGACCTCTTCGAAGGTCGCGGAGCGCGCGAGATCGTGGATGTCGTACCCGCAGTACGCGAGGACCCCGCGATCTCCGTCCAGGTAGCAGATCGCCGAGGAGGTCGCGACGACATCCTCCAGCCCGCCTTTGCCTTTCGCTTCGGTCGCCATCAGGGCGATCTTACTGCGCCTTTGCCGTTTGACTTGTGACCTGTCGCCTTGGCGTTAGCTTCTACGCTTCGCTTCTTGACCGCGGAGGTGTTTCAGACTTCCTCTTCCGTCGCCGGATTGAGCACCACCTCATCGCCCGCGTATTGCTGCACGATCGACATCAGCCCCATGTAGAGGAAGCCGACCTGAAAGAGGACGAGGAACGGCAGCGTGCCATAGATGCCGTTGGCCAGCGCGTAGAAGACGGTGGCGGTGAAATAGAGGCCGAGGGCTAGCTCGATGATGGGCTGCGCCACGAAGCTCTGGCGGTACTTCTTGCCGATCCACTCGTCGGTCTGGGCCTCGATGTGGTACTTCGGCGTCCGGGCGAACTCGCTCTCCTTGTTGAGGAGCGCCTCGAAGACCGCGCGCGTGTTGTTGACCGCCAGGCCAATGCCGATCGACATCAGGAACGGCAGGTACTTCAGCCGGGTCATCCAGTCCGCGTGCAGCTCACGCTGGCAGACCATGTAGAAGTTGGCGACTGACGCCGTGGCTGCAAAGAACAGCGGCACGTCGATGAGCAGCATCTCGTACCAGCCCATGTTGTAGCGGATGACCATCGAGGGGGCCATCAACACCGAGAGGACGCACATGAGCGGGTAGTTGAAGTTGGCGGTGAGATGGAAGAACGCCTCCGCCTTCACGTGGAGCGGGAGGTCCGAGCGCAGAATCCGAGGCAGCAGCTTCCGGCACGTCTGAATGGAGCCCTTGGCCCAACGGTGCTGCTGCGACTTGAAGGAGTTCATCTCCACCGGCACTTCCGCCGGGGCAATGAGGTCCGGCAGGAAGATGAACTTCCAACCGCGGAGCTGCGCGCGATAGCTGAGGTCGAGATCCTCGGTCAGCGTGTCGTGCTGCCAACCGCCGGCGTCGCCGATGGCCTCGCGGCGCCAGATGCCGGCGGTGCCGTTGAAATTGAAGAAGAGCCCCGACCGGTTGCGGGCGCCGTGCTCGAGCACGAAGTGCGCGTCGAGCAGAATCGACTGCACCTTCGTGAGCAGCGAGTAGTCCTGGTTGATGTGGCCCCACCGAGCCTGCACCATCGCGATCTTCGGGTCGCCGAAGAACGGCACCGTGCGCCGGAGGAAATCCACCGTGGGGATGAAATCCGCGTCGAAAATGGCGACGAACTCGCCTTTGGCGACCTTCAACCCGGCTTCGAGAGCACCGGCCTTGTACCCGGTGCGATCGGTCCGGTGAAGATATGTGATGTCGATCCCGTGTCCGGCGTTGCGCTGCACGGCGCGCTCGGCGACGATCCGCGTCTCGTCGGTCGAATCGTCCAACACCTGGATTTCGAGCAGCTCGCGGGGATAATCAATCTGGCAGACCGCATCGATCAGCCGATCCGCGACGTACATCTCGTTGTAGATGGGCAACTGAATCGTGACCACCGGCAGCGCCTCGATCGGCGGCGATGGCACGGGATGCTTGTCCTTGCTCTTCATGTAGAGGTAGACCAGGTAATACCGGTGCCACCCGTACACGGCAAGAATGACCAGAACGAAGAAATAGGTCGCGAGAATCAGTGTTTCTTGCGGGCTCATGCTGGGAAAAAGTCGGTAATCAACGGGAAATCCAATTATATGGCCGGGTCTCGTAAAGTTCAACGACACTTAGGGACAGATCTCTTCCGTATGGGCCCTAGGCGATCATGACTGAGCTGACACTGCGACAACTACTCGACCGCGTCGGGAGCGGAGAGGTCGCCCCAGCCGAGGCATCGGCCCGCCTGCTCGATTTGCTCCGTGCGGCACCATTCGAGGATCTGGGCTTTGCCCGAGTGGACACGCACCGCGAGCTCCGTCAGGGGTTCCCGGAGGTCGTCCTCGGCCTCGGCAAGACTCCTGTTCAAATCGCGGCGATTGCCGCACGGATAGCCCAACGCGGACAGACACTGCTCGTCACGCGGGCCCAGCCTGAGGCATATGAGGCGGTTCGGGTTGCCGTCCCCGCCGCGAACTATCACGCCGACGCGCGCGCAATCACACTGGCGCAGGGAGACATGCCCAAGGGCAGCGGAACGATTCTCGTGGCCTGCGCAGGCACGTCGGACCTGGCCGTCGCCGAAGAGGCGGTCGTCACGGCGGAGATCATGGGCAACACCGTGGACCGCATCTACGATGTCGGCGTGGCCGGGCTGCACCGCCTCCTGAGCGAGCAGGCCCGCCTGCAGGCGGCACGCGTGATTATCGTCGTGGCAGGCATGGAAGGCGCCCTGCCGAGTGTCGTCGCCGGCCTTGTTCAGGTACCAGTCATCGCGGTGCCGACCAGTGTCGGCTACGGCGCGAGCTTCGGCGGCGTGGCGGCATTGCTCGGCATGCTCAACAGTTGCGCGAACGGCGTGGCCGTGGTGAACATCGACAACGGCTTCGGCGCGGCCGCGATGGCAAGCCTGATCAATCATCTGTAGGGCGGGCCCTCACGGCCCGCCGTCTATACTTTCGAGTTCTCCATGAACCCTGGTGCTCTCCGCGCCCTCGAGTTCGATCGGATCGTCGTGGTCGTGACCGGCCTAGCCGTAACACCGACCGGCCGGAACCGGCTGGTGGCGCTGCATCCGGAAACTGACACGCCTGCGGTGGTCGCCGCGCAGAAGGCGACGAGCGAGGGGACCCGGTTCCTCTCCAGCCATCAGGGATTCCCGTTGCGTGCCCCGGCCGATCTCGAAGCGATCTTCGAAGGGCTCGCCGTCGAGGGCCGCGCGCTCGAGCCGCCGCGTCTCGTTGGCCTCGCGGACTACCTGGACTCCATCGATCGGTCGCGCGGCGCGATCAAGAGCGCCGGAGCTGCATTCCCGATCCTCGAGCGACTGGTCGCGGGGATCGCCGCGTTCACGAGTGAGATTGGCGACGTGCGCAGGAAGATCGACGCCTCCGGCGAGGTGGCCGACAACGCGACGCCCGCGCTGGCAGGTTTGCGCGATCGGCTGCGCCGGCAGCGCACGAAGCTGCGAACGACGCTCGAAGCGTTTCTTCGCCGACAGGAGACGTCGAAGTACCTGCAGGACCAAGTCGTCACCGACCGCAACGGGCGCTACGTGCTCGTGGTCCGCGCCGAGCACCGATCGGCAATCCCGGGAATCATCCACGGTGCCTCGGCGAGCGGTGCCAGTTTGTATTTGGAGCCGCTCGCGACGGTCGAGGTGAACAACGACATCGTGGCACTCGAGGAGCAGGAGGCGGAGGAGGTCCGGCGCATCCTGCTGGCGCTCACCGACGCCTTCCGCGGCCGGCCCGACGATCTTCAGCGCACCTTCGACGTCGCCACCGAGCTCGATGTCATCCAGGCGCGCGCGCGATTCTCACAGTTGGTGGACGGCATCGAGCCGGACATCGATTCCAAGGACGCATCCGGAGGCCCGGCTGATGGCACGTTCGACTTGCGTAACGCCCGGCATCCGCTCCTCATGCGCGAGGTCAACGATCGGCTCGAGGACGGCCGGCGTGAAGCCAGTGATGGCCTCGCGCAGACGCGGCCCAAGGCTCCCGTGCCTGTGGACATTCACCTAATCCCTCCCGTGCGGGTGCTGGTCGTCACCGGTCCGAATACCGGCGGCAAGACGGTCGCCCTGAAGACAGCGGGGCTCCTCGTGGCGATGGCCCAGTCGGGCCTGCACATTCCCGTAGACCCGGGATCGCGCCTGCCGGTATTCCGATCGCTCTTCGCGGACATCGGCGACGAGCAGTCGATCTCGGCAAGCCTGAGCACGTTCTCGGCGCACATCACCAACGTCGTGTCGATGGACCGCGGGCTCGTACTGCCGGCGCTGGTGCTGCTCGACGAGGTCGGCGCCGGCACGGACCCTGTCGAGGGTGGCGCACTCGGCACGGCGGTCATCGATCACTTCCGCATGCGCGGCGCGCACCTGATTGCCACCACGCACTACGACTCACTGAAGTCGTACGCCTTGACGCGAGAAGGTGTCGTGAGCGCGGCGTTCGGTTTCAACCGTGAAACCTTCGCACCGACCTACCGGCTGATCTATGGCTCACCGGGACGAAGCCTCGCAATCGAGATTGCCGCGCGCCTCGGCATGCCGGCCTCTGTCGTCGCCGCGGCCCGGAACAACCTTACCGAGCGCGAGAAGCAGCTCGCCGAGCAGCTCGCGCGGGTGGACCACGATCTCGGCACACTCGACGAGGAGCGGCGGGCCGTGCAGAAGGAACGCGCCCAGACGATCGAGACCGAGAAGCAGCTTCGCGCGCGGGAGAGCGGCATTCGGGACCGGGAGGAGGCCTTCACCCGGCGGCTGAACGCGAAGCTCGACGACCAGGTTCGCCAGGCGAGGCGCGAGATCGACAGCGTGATCGAGGGGCTGAAAGTGAGGGCCGCGGAGCTGTCGGAGCACGCGGCGCGGCAACTCAAGGCCGACAGTCCCCGCCTGCGACCAGCCCTGACCACCGGTGACACCGGAGCCGCGCGTGCACTGGCACGCGCGGCTCTTGACCAGGTCGTGAAGCGCGTCAAGGACGGGACACTCAGCCCGCCGCGCGGCGCCGATGGCCCGCCCGTGGCGGAGGCACCGCTGGAACCCGGGGCACGCGTGGCCGTAGGCGCTCTCGGTCTCGAAGGACGGATCACCGAGATCCACGGCAAGCAGGCCGAGGTCGATGTCCGCGGCAAGCGGCTGCGAGTCGAGCTGCGCGATCTTCGTCCTTCGACCGGCTCGGGACGCCCTGAGGCTCTCGAAGGGCGCGCGATCACGCCGTGCGTGAGCGTCAGCGTGGATTTGCAGCCACGGGAAGGATCGCTCTCGGAGCTGCATGTGATTGGCTGCACCGTGGACGAAGCCGTCGCCCGCGTGGAGAAGTTCCTCGACGAATCCACCCTGACCGACCAGCGCACGCTCAGGATCGTTCATGGACACGGCACGGGACAGCTCCGCCGTGCGATCGCGGCGCTCCTCAAGAACCATCCGCTGGTTGCCGGCTTCGAGCTGGCCCCGCCTGAGCAGGGCGGCGGCGGCGCGACGGTTGTAGAGCTGAAAGACTGAGATGGCGCTCTTCCCCCAGATGTTCATCGACGACCTGAAGCATCACGCCGACATCGTGACCGTGATCCAGGACTACGTGTCGCTGAAGAAGACCGGGGCCACCTACAAGGGCCTGTGCCCGTTCCACGGCGAGAAGACCGCGTCATTCCACGTCAACCGCGACAAGGGGTTCTTCCACTGCTTCGGCTGCGGCGTCGGCGGCGACGTGTTCAAGTTTCTCGAGCTGCACGACAAGATCGGGTTTCACGACGCGGTGAAACAGCTCGCTCAGCGCTTCGGCCTGGCGCTGCCAGAGCTGGAACAGAATGACGAGCAGCGCACGAACGCCGCCGAGCGCGAGACGCTGCTCAAGGTGCACGAAGCGGCAGCCGCCTGGTTCGAGGAGCAGTTGGCCGCGCCGGCCGGCGCACTCATCCGCAAGCAGATTTCCGACCGCGGCATTTCGAGGGCGACGAGCGATGCGCTTGGGCTCGGCTTCGCGCCGCGAGCGCGAGACGGCCTGACGACGAAGCTCCTCGGCGCAGGCTTCTCGCAGGCCCTCCTGCTGCGCGCCGGCGTGGTGGTGCAACGCGAGGACGGGTCAGTCGTCGACCGGTTCCGGAACAGGCTGATCATTCCCATCTGCCGGGATACCGGTTCGGTCATTGCCTTCGGCGGACGCGCTGTCGAGGCCGAACAGCAACCGAAGTACCTCAACTCGCCGGAAACACCCATCTACTCCAAGAGCAGAACCCTGTACGGGCTGAATCTCAGCAAGACGGCAATCCGGCAGGGCGGGTTCGCCGTGCTGGTCGAAGGCTATTTCGACTTCGCACAGGTCTATCAGTCAGGAGTCCAGGCGGTCGTGGCGTCCTGCGGGACCGCTCTGACGTCGCAGCAGGCCCAGCAGTTGAGGCGATTCTGCGGCAAGGTCGTCTTGAGCTTCGACCCCGACGCGGCAGGACAGGGAGCCGCGGCGAAATCGTGTGAACTGCTTGTGACCGAAGGGTTTGAGGTCAATATCGCGATGCTGCCAGCCGGCGAGGATCCCGATACCTTCGTGAGGCGCCACGGGCGCGCCGGATACGCGGACCTGCTGAAGCGCTCGACACCGTATCTTGAATACCTTCTGGATCGGGCGGCGGCAGGCCACAACCTGAAGACGGCTGAAGGACGGGCAAGATTTGTCAGCGACATGATTCCGGTTGCCGTGCGTATTCCCGAACGGGTCCGGCGGGAGCTGTTCGTGGAGGCACTGGCCGGCCGCTCGGGTGTCTCGGGCGACGCTATTTTCGCGGAAATCCGCAAGACCTTGTCCGTGCCGCTGCCCGGAACTGCGCACGGAGCACAGCCCAGGGTCGTACCGAGCTTCGGGCAGGTTACCAAGGCGGAAATGGGGCTGATCTGGTGGCTCGTGCACAGGCCAGAGGCAACGATGGAGGCCTTGAATTCGCTGGAGCCCGCCGATCTGGAAGGGCTGGCGGCGCGTTCAGTGCTGGATCTCGCGCAGCAACTGAACGAAAATAAAGGGCTCTCTCCTTCCATGCTGTTCGAGCGTCTCAACATGGTGGAGGCCCAGCTCGTGACTGGCATCGCCAGCGAGAGTGAGCCACCCGTCCACGACGTCGCCGCCTGCGCTCTTGATATCAAGCGCTTGAGGTGCGAGCGGGAATACGCCGGGCTGCAGCGCGAGATTGACCGCCTGCAACAGGAACGGGAGAGCGACGGGAGCCGGATGGACGAGCTCCTGGGCCGGAAGCGCGAATTGCTTCAGCGGATTGCCGGCCTGAAGTTCAGCGACTCGTAGTCGCGACCGAACGGACGGTTCACAGTGGGACGGAGGAACTAGAGCTTGTCGATCGAAGAAAGATACGACGAAGTACGCCAGCTGATTGCCGTCGGCAAGGAGAAGGGCTACCTGCTCTTCGACGAGGTGAACGAGCTGCTGCCGTCGGAGATTACCTCCTCCGAGGATCTCGACGACCTCTTCAACGCATTCGGAAGCGCCGGCATCGAGGTCGTCGATTCCGACAAGGCGTACCGCGGCGACAAGGATTTCGATCGCGACGGGTCCGAGGACGGCCCGGAGCTCGACCTGACGCCAGGCACCCTCGACAAGACCAACGACCCGGTCCGCATGTACCTCCGCGAGATGGGTACGGTGCCCCTCCTGACCCGCGAGGGCGAGGTGACGATTGCCAAGCGCATCGAACGCGGCAAGCTCGCCGTCATCAAGTCCATTTCCCGCACGCCGACGATTGCCAAGCGCATCCTCATCACCGGCGACCAGCTCCGCGCCGGCGCGCGTACGATTCGAGAACTGGTGATCTTCAGCGACGAGGAGATCACCGAAGAGGTGATCGAGGAGCGGAAAGTCGCGGTCCTCGGGCAGATCGAGGAGGTGCGCAAGGCGCGCGCCGGCTACGTCAAGCTCGCGGAGAAGCTGGCGGAGATCCCCAAGACCAAGGACAAGAAGAAGTATCGACGCGCTCGCTGGAAGACGCTGCGGGCCCGCATCGACGTCTCCCGCGCCATTCGCCGCATCGAGTTCACCGAGACGATCAAGCGCCGGCTGATCGACGAGGTCAAGGATGCCGTGGATGCCGTGGCGCGCGTGCAGCGCGAGGCCGACTCAATCGACCGGCAGCTCAACCCGAAGGTCAAGTCGAAGGGGCCGCGGCTCAAGGAGGAGGAGAAGAAGCACCTCCTGAAGAAACACAAGGACATCAAGGTCCATGTGAAGATGATGATCGACGAGCTGGAGGAAACGCCGGAACGCCTCCGCCGCACGATCGAGGTCATCCAACACGGCGAGGCGCAGGCTGAGCAGGCGAAGAAGGAGCTCGTCGAGGCGAACCTCCGCCTCGTGGTCTCCATCGCGAAGAAGTACACGAACCGCGGCCTGCAGTTTCTTGACCTCATCCAGGAAGGCAACATCGGTTTGATGAAGGCCGTGGACAAGTTCGAGTACCGCCGCGGCTACAAGTTCTCGACCTACGCGACCTGGTGGATCCGTCAGGCGATCACGCGCGCGATTGCCGACCAGGCCCGGACGATTCGTATCCCGGTCCACATGATCGAAACCATCAACAAGCTGATTCGCACCTCGCGCGCGCTGGTGCAGGAGCTGGGCCGCGAGCCGACATCGGAGGAGATCGCCAAGCGCATGGACATCCCCGTGTCGAAGGTCCGCAAGGTGCTGAAAATCGCGCAGGAGCCCATCTCCCTCGAAACGCCGATCGGCGAAGAGGAAGATTCGCATCTGGGCGACTTCATCGAGGATCGCAATATCGTGTCTCCGGCCGAGGCGGTCATCAACCTCAACCTCAGGGAACAGACCGAGGCGGTCCTCAAGACACTCACGCCCCGCGAGGAAAAGGTCATCAAGATGCGCTTCGGCGTGGGCGACGGCAGCGAGCACACGCTCGAGGAAGTGGGGCAGAACTTCGCGGTGACGCGCGAGCGCATCCGGCAGATCGAGGCCAAGGCGTTGCGCAAGCTGCGGCACCCCTCGCGAAGCCGGAAACTCAAGGCGTTTTTGGAAGGCCGCACATAGATGCGGGCCCGTAGCTCAGCGGTTAGAGCGGCCGGCTCATAATCGGTTGGTCCCAGGTTCGAATCCTGGCGGGCCCACTCACGAGGAAATCCCAGATCCCCATGACCAGATCTCAAGTCCCCAAACGACGGCCCCAAGAAGGTTGGGATTTGGAATCTGGGGTTTGGGACTTGGGGCTTGAAAGACGGCCAGCCTGATGTCCCCCGAGCTCGAACATCTCGTCACGCTCCAGTCGCTCGATTCGTCGATTACCGACGCGCGCGCCCGCATCCTCCTCCATCCCCAACGCCTCGCAGATGCCGACGCGCGGCTCACTGCGTCCCAGGAGACAGTGGCCGCGGCGAAGCAGCGGCTCAAGGCCAACCACGAGGCCCGCGGCGCCCTCGAGAAGGACGCGGCAGTATTCCAGGGCCGCGTCACCAAATTCAAGGACCAGCTCGCCGCCGTCAAGACCAACCGCGAGTTCACGGCGATGCAGCACGAGATCGAGACCGCCCAGAAGGCGCTCGAGGTCGCCGAGGAGAAGGTCATCGAGCGGATGGTCGAAGGTGATGCGATCGCCGCGGACGTCAAGTTGGCCGAGGCCGCACTCGCGCGGGAGCGGAAAGAGGTCGAGGCCGAGAAGGCGACGCTCGCCGAGGAGCTCGTCACACTCGAAGCAGCGTTGGCGAAGGCGTCTGATGCCCGCGCCACCCTCGTGACGGGACTCGAACCCGGACTGGTGAAACTCGTCGAACAGGTGGCGAGGAAGCGCGGTGTCGCGATCTGTCACGCCACACGCGACGGTCTCTGTTCCGTCTGCCACGTACGTCTGCGCCCGCAGGTCTTTCAGCTCGTGAGGGCCAACGACGCCATCATCCAGTGCGACACCTGCAACCGCATCCTCTACTACGTCCCCCCGCCTCCGCCGGTGGAACCTCCAGCAACCCATGGCACCCCGTGAACAGGTGCCCTTCAGCCGCACGTAGGGCGGGCCTTCACGGCCCGCCGCCGGTTCGCCGATGAATCAGCCGTCGCTCTTCGGAACGGAAGGCGGCGGAGCCGCGGTCGCCCATATCGATGGCGGCTCGCGCGGCAACCCCGGCCCTGCCGGCTATGGCGTCCACATCGAGCGGCACGACGGCACGGTCGTCGAGCTCAAGGAAGCGCTTGGCATCGCCACGAACAACGTGGCCGAGTACCGGGGCCTGCTCGCGGCGCTCGAGTGGGCGGCGGGACACGGCGCGTCGCCTCTGCGCGTCCGCTCGGATTCGCTCCTGCTCGTCAAGCAAATGCTCGGTGAGTACCGCGTGAAGCACCCAGGGCTGCAGCCGCTTTACGAGAAGGCACGCACGCTGACCAGACAGGTCGGGCGCGTGAAGTTCGAGCACGTCCGCAGGGAGTTGAACACGCACGCGGATCGCCTGGCCAACGAGGCGATGGACGAGGCCGCGGCTTCGCCGCCGCGGGTCAAAGGTTAAGGGCACGGTCTTCGCGCTCCGATCGTCCGTAACCTGGTCGTGGTGTCCGGGCTCACCAGAACCGCGGCTTGACGCACATCCATACGAGTCTTACTCTTACTGGAAGGAGTAATACCGAGATGCGCATCACGAGCAAGGGTCAGGTCACCATCCCCCAGGAGATCCGGGAGCGCCTCGGCCTCCTGCCGAATACGGAGGTCGAGTTCGAAATCGACCGCGACGGCGTGCGGATGAAGCGCGCCGCCGCGCCGCGTCGAATCGACCGGGGGCGTGCCCTCGTCGAGCACATGCGCGGCCGGGGCACGCGGCGAATCACCACCGACGAGATCATGAAGCTGACGCGGGGGTGACATGGTGGGCACGCTGGTCGACAGCAACGTCATCCTGGACGTGCTGACCGAGGATGCCGAGTGGTACGACTGGTCGTCGGCCATGCTCGGCACTGCCGCGACCACCGGAGCGCTGCACATCAACCCGCTCATCTACGCCGAAGTATCCGCACGCTTCGAACGGATCGAGGAGCTCGACGACGCGCTGCCGCCAACCTACTACCGGCGCGTGCCGCTTCCGTGGGAAGCCGCGTTCCTCGCGGGCCAGTGCTTCGTGAAGTATCGGCGTCGAGGAGGCACACGGCGGTCGCCGATGCCCGACTTCTACATCGGCGCCCACGCGGCGCTCACGGGACTGACCCTCCTCACGAGGGACGCCCGGCGCTACCGGACCTACTTCCCCAGCCTCCGTGTCGTCGCACCGTAGCATCGACCGTCTGCGCCGGCCGTCGAGGATCCCGGAGGCCGGTCGAACGCCGTCACGCCGGCGCCAGAATCCGCTCGATCGTCTGCTCGTAAATCCTCGACAGCGGCGCCAGATCCGCCAAACGAATGCGCTCGTTCACCTGGTGCATCGAGGCATTGACGGGGCCAAACTCGACAACCTCTCCGGCAATCGCGGCGATGAAGCGCGCGTCGGATGTGCCGCCGCCGGTCGAAAGCGCCGGCGACACGCCGGTTACCGAGCGGACCACGTCGCCGAGCACGTCCACGAGCGGTCCCCGTGGCGTGAGAAACGGCTGGCCCACGACCGCCCATGCAATCTCGTAGTCCAACTGGTGGCGGTGGAGGATCTCGACAACCCTCCTCGACAGGCCTTCGACGGTCGATGCCGGCGAAAACCGGATGTTGAACTGCAGTGTCATAGCCCCGGGCACGACGTTGGTGGCGCCTGTCCCGGCGTGAACGTTCGAGATCTGGAAGCTCGTGGCCGAGAAGTCGTCGTCTCCGCCGTCCCACTCGACGCCGACGAGCTCGGCCAGCGCCGGCGCGGCCAGATGGATGGGATTGCGACCGAGATGCGGATACGCGATGTGACATTGCACGCCGCGTACGGTCAGCGTCCCGTTGAGGGAGCCGCGGCGACCGTTCTTGATTGTGTCACCCAGCCGCTCGACTGATGTCGGCTCGACGACAATGCACTGGTCGATTGACGTACCCCGCTGCCGCAATGTCTCGACGACGGCGGTGGTGCCATCCACGGCGACCCCCTCTTCGTCGGACGTGAGCAGCAGTGCCAGCGAGCCAGCATGGTCCGAATGCCTGGCAACGAATCGCTCGACCGCCGTGATAGCCGCCGCGAGCGGTCCTTTCATGTCGGCCGCGCCACGCGCGTAGAGATACCCCTCACGCTCGGTGGGCGTGAACGGATCGCTCGTCCACTCGTCGGCCGGCCCCGTCGGCACCACGTCGAGATGCCCGGCGAGGCACAGGAGAGGCTCCTGAAGGCCGCGGCGCGCCCAGAGATTGCGCACACCCCCGCGATCCACCCGCTCGCAGGTGAATCCGATCCGGCCCAGGCGGCCCGCAATCACATCGAGACATCCTGCGTCCTCGGGCGTGAGTGAACGCCGTGAGAGTAGATCCCTGGCGAGGGCGAGCGTCGCGTCGCGGATGGCGTCGTGGTTGGCAGCGTCGATGGCGGTGTCCATGGCCGAGATGCTCAGGCGCGCAGCAACTCGTTCGGTGACGTCTTGGCGCGGGTCTGCGCGTCAACGCGCTTCACGATCACTGCGCAATACAGCGAATGGCTTCCGTCGGCCGCGGGGAGGCTTCCGGATACGACGACCGACCCGGCCGGGACGCGCCCGTACAGGACGTCGCCGGTTGCCCTGTCGTAGATCTTCGTGCTCTGCCCGATGAACACGCCCATCGAGATCACGGAGTTCGCTTCGACGATCACGCCTTCGACAATTTCCGAGCGGGCGCCGATGAAACAGTTGTCCTCGATGATGGTGGGGTTCGCCTGCAGCGGTTCGAGCACCCCGCCAATCCCGACGCCCCCGGAGAGGTGCACGTGCTTGCCTATCTGCGCGCAGGATCCGACCGTGGCCCACGTGTCCACCATCGTCCCCTCGTCGACATAGGCACCGATGTTCACGAACGACGGCATCAGGATGGCATTCGGCGCGATGAAGGCACCCCGGCGCGCCACGGCCGGTGGTACCACGCGCACGCCTCCTACCCGAAATGCCTCGTCTGAGTAGACTCCGTACTTCGTGGGCACCTTGTCGAAATAGCGCGCCGCGCCGCCTTCCATGACGCGGTTGTCGTGCGCGCGGAAATACAACAGCACGGCCTTCTTTACCCACTGATGTGTGACCCACGAGCCGTCACGCTTCTCCGCGACGCGCAACGCGCCGGCGTCGAGCTCGGCGATGACGTGCTCAATAGCGTCCGAGAGCGCGGGATCGACGGTGCCTGGCGTGATCTCGGCGCGTCGCTCGAAGGCGGCGTCGATTGTCGGTTCAAGCGGGTGTGTGGGCATACGACCGGTTCTCTTCGCTCCCAGCGGACCTATAAGGTCCGCTGCTACGTCTGGCTATGCGTGCTACGCCTGGCTATGCGCGGCCGTGCTCCCAGCCGCAGAAACTGACGATGCGGCGCGCCGCCTCGATACACTCATCGACCGGCGCCACCAGCGCCACACGAACTCGCCCCACGCCAGGGTTGATGCCGTGTGCGTCACGCGCGAGATAGCGTCCAGGCAGCACGGTGACGTTGGTATCCGCCACGAGATCCCTGACGAAACGCTCCTCATCATTCCCCCACCGGGCGGGAATCCGGGCCCACAGGTAGAAGCCGGCCTCGGGCCTCATTACAGGAAAGACCGGCGCCAGCATTGGAACGAGAGCCTCGAACTTCCGCTGATAGAGCGCGCGGTTCTCACGGACGTGCGCCTCATCCGACCACGCGGCCGTACTGGCCTCCTGCACCGCCGGGCTCATGGCGCATCCATGATACGTGCGGTAGCGCAGGAACGGCCCGAGGATGGCGGCATCGCCCGCGACGGCGCCGGACCTCAGGCCCGGCACGTTCGATCGCTTCGACAGACTGGAGAACACGACGACCCCGCGATAGTCATCGCGACCGAGCATGCGCGCCGCGCCGAGGGCTCCGAGTGGAGGCCCTCCTTCGTCGAAGTAGATCTCCGAGTAGCACTCGTCTGACGCGATCACGAACCCGTGGCGATCGGCGTACTCGAAGAGCGTGCGCCACTCGGCCAGGGTCAGAACGCGTCCGCTGGGGTTGCCAGGCGTGCAGACATAGAGAAGCTGCACCCGCGTCCAGTCGTCCGCGGACACCGAATCGAGCTCCAGCGCAAACCCGTTCTCCGCTGTCTGATTCAGGAACACCGGCGTCGCTCCGGCGAGAAGCGCCGCGCCCTCGTAGATCTGGTAGAACGGATTCGGGCACGCCACCAGTGCGCCCGGCCGTGAGCTGTCGATCACGCACTGCGCGAACGCGAAGAGGGCTTCGCGCGTGCCGTTGACTGGCAGGACCTCTGTCGACGGATCGAGAAGTCGCAGGCCATGACGCCGCGTGAACCAACCGGCAATCGCCTCCCGAAGGCCGTCTGTTCCCGCGGTGAGGGGATAGGTTGACAGCCCGTCGAGATGCTGAACCAGTGCCTGGCGAATGAACGCAGGCGTCGGATGCTGTGGCTCTCCCACCGACAGCCGGATGGCGCTCATTGCAGGCGCGGAAACATCGTTGAGCAAGGCGCGGAGCCGTTCAAACGGGTACGGCTGGAGCGCGTCAAGAAGCGGGTTCACGTGTGTGCAGCATACCCGAGGCGGATGTGGGACCGACGCGGGCCCGAATGACGCCGGCGATCCGCATCGCACGCTCGCGCTCGGCACGATACGACGTCAACAGATCGAGGTTCGTGGCGGTGCAGAGTCCAGCGGCGTGAATCTGCGTTTCGGGTACGCCGGCAAGAATCAGTTGATCGCGGTTGGCTCCGGCCACGTCGAGTCGAAGCGTCCCGCGATCGCGGGCTCGCAGGCTTCCCCGCGACGGAGGCGTCGCGAGGAACCAGCGGTCGATGAGATGCCGCGCGTGCCCCGCGGTGGCGAATGCGTCCACCAGCTCGCTGCCGACTTCGTAGCAGCACCCCCCGATATTGGGTCCGATGGCGACAACCAGTTCTTCTGGCCGGCTGCCGAACTCGCGGGCAAGGGCCTCGACGGTGGCTGGAGTCACGCGGGCGACTGTCCCACGCCACCCCGCGTGCACGGCGCCGACAGCGCCTGTTCGCCGATCGGCTATCAGGAGCGGCACGCAGTCGGCCGCCACCACCGCGATGGCCACCGCGGGATCATCGGAGACGATGGCGTCGGCGTCCGGGCGAACATCGTCCAGCGGACCAGCCCCCTCGACTGGTTCAGCGTCGCCGCGAGCCTCACCCAAGGAGGGCGAGGTCCGCGCCGCGCTCCGGTGCACAACCACGCGGTTGCCATGAACCTGCGTCACCCTCCGCACCGAGTCGGCGCCCATCGCGGCGGCCAGGATGCCCCAGGCGCCCTGCTCGGGTAACCGCAGCTGACGGGTCGTGAAGAGATGCGTGGCCAGCACGCCGAGTGGCCGGCAGCGCAGCGCCGCACCCCACGACTCGTGCGTCCAGTGGAATGTCTCAGGTACCGGAGGAAGCGTCATGTGGGGTCATGTAGGATCGCAGTCGGCCATGGACATTATAGGAACTGGACTGGATGCCACGGAGATCGAGCGAATCGCCGCATCCATCGAACGATACGGGGAACGGTTCGTGACCCGCATCTTCACCGAAGGCGAGATCGCCTACTGCCGCCGCAAACGCGACTTCGCCTCGTCATTCGCGGCCCGGTTCGCGGCCAAGGAGGCGGCCATGAAAGCGCTCGGCACGGGTCACTCGCGTGGCGTCTACTGGCGGGGCATCGAAGTGGTGCGCCGGCACGGGCCCCCGCGACTGCAGTTTCACGGCGGCGCCGCCGCGCGGTTCTCGGCCCTGGGAGCCACCGGCGCCCTTCTCACGATCACGCATTCGCGGGAGCTGGCGATCGCTCACGTCCTTCTCATTCGGAACTGAACCGGCATCCGCCAACCGCGGTTCACACCGTACGGTCACCCGCGGCGGCACGACTCCTGCGCATCCTCACCAACATCACTGGCCTCATGGGTTTCCGGTGACGCCGCTGGCCTGGAGCCCATGGCCACCAAGTTGCTCCACGTGGGATGCCTGCCGCCTTTGCCCATGAGGACATCGGCCCAGCGCAGATCTGGAGAATGCCGTGGTCGTTACCATCACACCGAATGACTCCAACAACCCGCCCGGCAAACTGGCCGACGCGGAGCTGCATTTCACCGACGGCCCACTTGGAGGACTGAAGCTGATTGGCTTCGGCATCTGGGAGCGGCGGACGGGAAACGGCCGGAACGTGACCTTCCCCGCTCGCCAGTACTCCGTCAACGGCGAGCGCAGGAGCTTCGCGCTGCTGCGCCCGATCGGCGACGCCACGGCACACGACCGCGTCCGTGAGCTGATTCTTCAGGCCTACGCCGAGTACGAGGAAAAAGCGGCCGTCGCAGATTGAGCGCCTGGGCGCGCCTGTGCCCGAACTGGCTCAGACGCCGTGCTCAGCCGAGAACAGGGAGAAGACGGGCATTCTCCTTCAGCCGCTTCGGGGGGAGCGTCCATTCCTCCTTCAGCGACTTCTCGTACTCGGCGTGGAAGAAGGCGGCCTTCATGCCGCCGTCGATGATGTCCCACGGGAGGACGGGATCATGGGTGCGATCGCGGAAGACGAAGAAATCGGCATCGACTCCGGCCTCCGCCACCGCCGCCCGCCAGTTGCCGCCGTTCCGCTCGGCCGCTTCAATCGCGGGCGCCACGCGGCGGTCGCCGAGGGAGAGCAGCGCTTGGTAGAAGGAATGCCGCTCGGACTTGATGTTGAAGTAGACGTTCTCGATCCCAGCCATCAAGCCGCGCATGCGGTTGATTTTCTGCTCGACCGAACGGTCGTCCTCCATCGGCAGCCACTGATAGGCGGTGCCTGGCTTGGGCACGAGCGGGTTCACGCTGCCGACGATGCGTCCGACACGGCCGCGGCCGCGCGCATGGGTCATCATGATCTCGCGCAGTTGCAGCGCGAGATCGCGGATGGCCACGAGGTCCTCGTCGGTCTCGGTGGGCAGCCCGATCATGAAGTAGAGCTTCAGGCTCTCCATCCCGCTCGAGAAGATCAGCTCAGCGGCCTTCAGGATTTCGTCATTGGTGACGGTCTTGTTGATCACGCGGCGCAGCCGGTCGGAACCGGTTTCAGGAGCAATCGTGACCGTTCGCTCCCCGCTCTGGCGCAGCAGCTTCACGATTGTCGGCGTGAGGTCGTCCAGCCGCAGCGACGCCGGGCTGATCGAGTAGCCCATCTTCATGAGGCCGGTGAGAATCTCCTCGATATCCGGGTGATCGCACAGGGCGATCGACACCAGCCCGGCCTTGTTCGAGTGCGCCCGCGCTTTCTCGGCCAGCTCCAGGATGCGAGCCTTCGGAAACGACCGCACCGGCAAGTAGTTGTAGCCGGCCCAGCAGAAGCGGCACAGGTTGGCGCACCCCCGCACGACCTCCACGAGGAAGCGCGACCCGAACTCTGTCTCGGGAGTAAAGATGGTCGTGCACGGTGGATCCACCGCATCGGTCGTCTTGAGCGCCGCCTTCTTCACCACGGCAGGCGCCCCGGTGCCTTCGCGCGGCTGAAATGCCGCGATGGTGCCTTCGGGCGAGTAGACGACGTCATAGAACGACGGCACGTAGAAACCGCGCTCGGCCGCGAGCCGGCGCAGCAGGTCGTCGCGATCCGTGTGCGCGTCGAACGCCTTGAGCAGCGAGGGAATGAGCACCTCACCTTCGCCGGCGGCAATGACGTCGGCGAACAGCGCCAGCGGCTCCGGGTTCACGAACGTCACGGCTCCGCCGATGACCACGAGCGGATCGTGATGCGTGCGCGCGTCGGCGCGGGCCGGCACGCCAGCCAGCCTGAGCATCGTCAAGACGTTGGTGTAGTCCCACTCGAAGGACACGGAGAAGGCGAAAACGTCGAACTCGCCGACCGGCGTCTGGGACTCGATGGTGACGAGCCGCTCTCGAGTCGCGAGTTGCGCGGCCAGCTCCGTCTTCGGCGGCAGGAACACGCGTTCGCACACGATGTTCTCTTCGGCGTTGAACAGCGTGTAGACGTTCTGGAATCCAAGGTTCGACATCCCCACGAAGTAGGTGTTCGGGAACGCGAGCGCCACCCGCAGCCGGCCGCCGTGCGGCTTCCGGATGTATCCGACCTCCTTCGAGAGGAGCTCCACGGCGCGTTCGCGCTGCTGCCAGGCCTTCATGATTGGTCAGAGTGAGGATACTGCGAAGCTCGCAGTTGGGATCGCCTTGGGAAGGATTGCGAGGGCAGGCGGGGTGCACGAACTCAAGCTGAGGCGGCGGCGTTCACGCCTGCCGTGGGTGTACACGGTGCACCACCGGCAGGCCGAGTTCTCAGGACATCGCGACCAGGGAACAGGCGTCCGCGCACCTCCAGCGGGACCAAAATCGGTAGGGCACGGTCCTCTGCCAGTCCATGGGGTGGGCCCATCCCTCCATACCGAAGCCCGGTGAAGGCGGGATGGTCCTCCGTCAGTTCTGCCTGCGTAAGAACGCCGGTACGTCGAGGGGAGACGCGAGGTCCAACCCCATCCCCTCTGAAATGTCCAAACGGGCTCCACCTCCGGCTGACCCGGCACCGGCTCCGCTCCCGGACGCTGCCAGGGGCAGCGACAACTCGAGCGCCGGCCGCCGGTTCACTTTGAGTTGAGGCAACTCCGACTGTGCCATTCCCGGAGCCGGCGCATCGGCCGAGCGGGCCACGTGCGCGGTGTAGCTCGTCAGATCGGTCGGGGTCTGCACGGCCGCGGCCGGAATGCCACGGCCGCCGCCGGTGCGATCAAAGCCGGTGGCGATGACCGTGATCTTCACCTTCCCCCCAAGACTGGGATCCACCACCGCACCGAAGATGATGTTGGCATCCTCGTGCGCCGTTTCCTGAATCACGCACGACGCTTCGTTGACCTCCATCAGCGACAGGTCCGGTCCGCCGGTCACGTTGATGATGAGGCCGCGCGCCCCGTGTACGGAGCTGTCTTCCAGCAACGGACTGGAGATGGCCCGCTGCGCCGCCTCCATCGCGCGGCCCTCCCCCTCGGCAATGCCGGTGCCCATCATCGCCACGCCCATGCCGGACATGATGGTCTTCACGTCCGCGAAGTCCAGGTTGATGAGCCCGGGCACGAGGATGAGGTCGGAAATGCCCTGAATCGCCTGCCGCAGGACATCGTCGGCAAGGGCGAACGCGTCGCTCATCGATGTCTTGCGATCGATGATCGAGAGGATCCGCTCGTTGGGAATCGTAATGACGGAATCCACGCAGTCGCGCAGCGCATCGAGGCCGGCCTCTGCGTGCATCGCGCGCTTCTTCCCTTCGAACTTGAACGGCTTGGTCACAACCGCGATGGTCAGCGCGCCAAGCTCGCTGGCGAGGCTCGCGATGACCGGCGCCGCGCCGGTGCCGGTACCGCCGCCAAGGCCCGTGGTGACGAAGATCATGTCCGCGCCCGAGAGCGACTGGATGATCGAGTCGGTGTCCTCGAGCGCCGCCTGGCGCCCGATGTTCGGATCGGCGCCCGCGCCCAACCCCTTCGTCAGCTTGTGTCCGATCTGGAGCTTGACGGACGCCTTGTTGTGGTCGAGCGCCTGGACGTCGGTGTTCGCGACGATGAACTCGACGCCGCCAAGGTCGACGGCCACCATCCGGTTGACGGCGTTGCCGCCGCCGCCGCCCACACCGATCACCTTGATCTTCGCGCCGCGCCGCGGGCCTGCGTCGAGCGTCAGGCGGAGCGTCTCCGCATCGCGTCCGCGGGGATCGAATTCCCTCATCTGTGCCTCCGTTCCGTGAACAACATCAGAAAAATTCCTTGAAGATTCCGCGCAGCCGCCCGGCCATCCGGCCGAAGGCGCCGGCGCCGACCCGTGCCATCTCGGGCGCCCGGTTACGGTGCGCGTAGAGCACCAATCCGACCGGCGTGGCGAACGCCGGACTGGAAATGTGGTCGGTCAGCCCGCCTACGTCGACGGGCGCACCCCGGCGAATCGGCAGGTCGAAGATCTGTTCGGCGATCTCCGGCATCCCTTCGAGAATCGACCCGCCGCCGGTCAGCACGATGCCGGAGTTGAGCGACTTCTCGTAACCGGCTCGCCGAATCTCGTCCCACACGAGGTGGAAGATCTCCTCGGCCCGCGGCTGGAGGATTTCCGAAAGGATGCGCCGCGCCATCAGGCGCGGTTTGCGGCCGCCGACGCTCGCGACCTCGATTGTCTCGTCCTCGTCCACCATCGACGAGAGCGCGCAGCCGTGCTTGCGCTTCAGTTTCTCGGCGTCGGGAATCGGCGTCCGGAGGCCGACCGCGATGTCGTTGGTGAAGTGGTCGCCCCCGATGGCGACAACGCCTGTGTGCCACAGGCTGCCTCGCTCGAAGATGGCCACATCCGCGGTGCCGCCGCCGATGTCCACAAGCGCTACGCCGAGCTCCTTTTCGTCGGCGGTCAGTACCGCCTCGGCCGCCGCGAGCTGCTCGATCAGCGTGTCGGCCACGGTCACGCCCGAGCGATTCACGCACGCGACGATGTTCTGGGTCGCCGAGACCGCGCCAGTCACGATGTGGACGTTCACCTCCAAACGCGCACCAGTCATCCCGACGGGGGCCCCGATGCCGTCCTGCTCGTCCACGACGAAGTCCTGCGGAAGCACGTGCAGGATTTCACGGCCGGTTGGCAGCGCCACGGCTTTGGCCGCGTCGATCGCCCTCCGTACGTCGTCGCGGGCGACCTCCCGGTTCTTGCCAGCCACGGCAATCACCCCGCGGCTGTTGAATCCCTTGATGTGCGGTCCGGACAGCGCCAGATGGACTGAGTCCATTTCGACGCCGGCCATCCGCTCCGCCTCCTCGATCGCCTTCTTGATCGACTCGACGGCAGCCTCCAGGTTGATCACGACGCCGCGCTTGATCCCTCGCGACTCCGCGACGCCGATCCCGACGATGTCGAGGCTGCCGTCGTCGAGGCTTTCGCCGACGACCGCGCAGACGTTCGACGTGCCGACGTCGAGGCCCACCAGGTATCGCTCTCTACGCGCCATCCACCCTCACGTATCCCCGAAGACCTGCAGAGGTCTCCGGCTATCGGTAGCCGGAAGCCTTCAAGCCCCCGGAGCTCTGCGGCCTCACATAGACCCGCTCGCCAAACCTCAGATCCACGTAGTCGATACTCGGGATCCGCTCCTTGAGCGCGGGTGCCAGGTCCACGTACGACTGGATCCGCTCGGCGAACTGCCCCTCGCCGACGCGCACCAGGGTCGTGTCGTTCCTGAGAATCACCGCCGCGTCTCGCACGTCCGACACGTCAATCTGCGACACCCGCTTCGCGAGGTCCGGGCGGGCCTGCAGCGACGACATGAGCCGTACGGCGAGTGCCGCTCGCGCAGGGTCAATCGGTTGACCGGCGCCGGCCGCCTTCGGCCCCACGCCAAGACCGTCGATGATCGGCAGATCGAATTCCGCGTAGTTCGGCCCGAACTCGTCGATCACTCCGCCCCGCTCGTCGAGCAAGTAGAGCTGCTCGCCGATCCGGGCGATCCCCATCGGCTGGCGCTCGGCGACCACGACGGCCACGGTCCCTGGAAACACCCGCCGGATCGCCGCCTCGGCGACCCAGGGAGAGGTGAGCAGCCGCTGCCTCCATTCCTCGAGATTCACGGTCACCATGCTCCGGCCTTGCAGTCCTTCGAGCAGCGAGAGAACCTCACCACGCGACATGCGGGCATTTCCGGCAACGGTGATGCGGCCGATCGTCAGCGCACGTGCCGAGAGCACCGGTCCGGTGGCCTTGTAGATCCCGAACAGGACGATGGCGATGACGACCGCCGCCCGCGCCACCTTCGGCCATGACACGCGGAGCCAGGCGTGCTTTCGGGCTGGGCTCGCGTGCGCACGGCGGAAGCGCTTGTCGGCGGGCGCGGATACTTTCATCAGCCTCTTCCACCCCGCTGGCCGAGTGCTACGAACAGTCGCTTCGGCAGCGTGCCGATCGAGCCGGCGCCAAGCGTCAGCACCGCGTCACCGGCTTTGGCGATGGCCAGCAACGTCGCGAGCGCCTCGTCCACGTCTTTCACCACATGGACGGGCCGGCAGGCGCCGCGACGCACGGCCGAAGCCAGCGCGTCGATCGTCACGTCTGGTATCGGGTCCTCGCCTGCGGCATAGATCCCGGTGAGCACGATCTCGTCGGCGTCTTTCAACGAAGGACCAAACTCGTCCATCAACTGCTGCGTCCGCGTGTAGCGATGCGGCTGGAACGCCACGACGAGGCGGCGATCGAGCGTCGCGCGGGCAGCCGCAAGGACCGCCGCAATCTCGGTGGGGTGATGAGCGTAGTCGTCCACGACCAGCACCCCTCCCGCCTCACCATGCCGTTCGAACCGGCGATCGGCACCCCTGAATTCCGCCAGCGCCATGGCGATGCGCGAAAACTCGACACCGAGGCGGTCGGCCACGGCCACGGCGGCGAGCGCGTTCTGGAGATTGTGTCGTCCCGGGACGGCGAGCTCGAGCACGCCAAGCGGCTGCATGCCGGCGGCCTTCCCGCGGTACACGGTGCACCGGCCGCCGAAACCGCCTAGCACCACGTCGCGCCCCGCGATGTCGGTGTCTCCGCTGTCGAGGCCGTAGGTCACCACGCGCCGCCTGAGGCGCGGCAGCACCCCGGCGAGATGCGGGTCGTCCGCGCACGCGACCACGGCGCCGTAGAACGGCACTCGGTCCGCGAACTCGGCGAACGCCTGCTGCAGCTCGCTGAAGCTGCCGTAACTCTCCATGTGTTCACGATCGATATTGGTCAACACCGCGATCGACGGCCACAACATCAGAA
Source organism: Acidobacteriota bacterium (assembly GCA_021731165.1). Lineage (GTDB taxonomy): Bacteria > Acidobacteriota > Vicinamibacteria > Vicinamibacterales > UBA2999 > JAKFXY01. The sequence goes on from JAKFXY010000086.1 coordinate 23,001, forward strand.
ACGAACGGTCGCTCTCGTCCGCTTCGGCCACCAAGTACTCCCCGCTTCCAAGCCGCGCGTTGCTCCCGAAGGCGCTGAGCCGCCCCCCGATGACGGCCGTGGGATCCAGTCCCGCCTGTTCCAGCACCCACGCAATCATCGAGGTCGTCGTCGTCTTCCCGTGCGAGCCCGCAACGGCAATCGAGAAGCGCAGCCGCATCAGCTCGGCGAGCATCTCCGCCCGCGGAATCACCGGAATGCCGAGGCGCGTTGCCTCGACAACCTCCGGATTGGCCGGCCGGATCGCCGAGGACACCACCACAACGTCCGCCTCGACGACCTGAGACGCCGCGTGCCCCACGTACACCGTCATCCCGAACGTGCCCACGAGCCGCGCGGTCGCTTCCGACGCCCTCGCATCGGACCCGCTCACCGAGAACCCGAGATTCACGAGCAGCTCGGCAATCCCGCTCATGCCGATGCCACCGATGCCGACGAAATGAATCCGCCGCGTCCTACCGAGCAAGCGCGAGAACCTTGTCCGCGATCACGCGGGCCGCATCCGGCCTCGCCAGCGAGCGTGCCGCCTCACGCATCCGCCCCCGCCGGGCCGAGTCGGCGACCAGCGCCACGATCTCGGCCGCCAGTCGGTCACCCGTCAACTCGCGCTGCTCGATCATCAGGGCCGCCCCTCGAGCCACCAGCGCCCGCGCGTTGCCGCGCTGGTGATCGTCGGTTGCGGTCGGCAACGGCACGAGAATCGACGGCCGCCCCGCCGCCGTCAGCTCCGCCAGGGTGGTCGCACCAGCCCGGCAGACGACGACGTCCGCGCTTTTCATCTCCCGGTCCATGGCGTAGAGGAACGGCTCGACGCGAGCTTCGAGCCCGGCGCGCCGGTATCCGTCACGGACCATCTCCAGGTCGCGCTCCCCGGTCTGGTGCGTGATCTCCAATCGAGGTGCGGCGGCAGCCAGCCGCGACGCCGCCTCCACCATGGCCACGTTGATTGCGTGCGCGCCCTGAGAGCCGCCAAACACTAGGACCCGAGCCGCCGCCGGCGGCGAATCACCTTCGTCATGCGCCTCCTCGTCCTCGAAGAATTCAGGTCGCACCGGATTCCCCGACACAAACGCCCTGTCGCCGAAGATTGACGTGCTCCCCTGGCCGGTCACGGCCGCCGCTCTCACCACCCTGGCCAGCGAGCGATTGGTGAAGCCGGGCACCGCGTTCTGCTCCATGAGCAGAGTGGGAATGCCGCGCAGCGCCGCGAGCAGCACCACGGGGCCGGAGCTGTACCCGCCGACGCCGATCACGACAGACGGCCGCCGGCGCGACAGCACACTCCACGCATCGAGCGCGCTCAGTGGGAGCAGCGCCACGCCGCGCACGAGCGCGGGGAGCGACTTGCCCTTCAGGCCCGCGCTGCGGATCACGTCGAGCGTCAACCCTTCCCGCGGGATCACCCGCGATTCCACGCCTGCGGCCGTGCCGACGAAGGTCACCTCCACGCCGGGCTGACGTGCGAGCAGCTCGCGCGCCACCGCGATACCCGGGTACAGGTGCCCGCCCGTCCCACCGCCCGCGATGAGCACCGACAGCGGGCGCCTCATTCGCGGGCACCAGGGTGCGGCCGTTCAGTAGCACCGGGTCTCTGTGGCATGGTCCCGTCACGCGTCGGCCGATTGGTGCTGGGAGATGTTGAGCAGAATGCCCATCCCCACGAGCGTGACGATCAGCGACGATCCGCCATTGCTCACAAGCGGGAGCGGGATGCCCTTGGTCGGCAACAGGCCAAGCACCATGCTCATGTTGATGAACGCCTGCACCGCAATCATCGTGGTCAGGCCGAGCGCGACGAGCGAACCGAAGGTGTCCTCCGCTCGCATCGAAATGCGCAGTCCCCGCCAGGCGATCAGGCAGAAACAGACGAGCACGCCGCTTGTCCCGACAAGCCCCATCTCCTCGCCGATGACGGCGTAGATGAAGTCCGTGTGCGGTTCGGGCAGGTAGTACAGCTTCTGGATCCCCGCCATGAGTCCCCGCCCGAAGAGTCCGCCGGTGCCCACGGCAATCTCGGACTGGATGATCTGAAACCCCGCGCCGAGCGGATCGGCCCACGGATCCCAGAATGCCAGCAGGCGGCGGCGGCGGTACGGCGCCGCCACGAGCACCAGGTACAACGCCGGCAGCGCAACCAGCACCGAACCGACGAAGTACTTGTAGTGCAGCCCCGCCGCGAAGACGAGCGCCGCGACAATGGCCAGGAGCGTGATGGAGGTGCCGAAGTCGGGCTCCAGCATGATGAGCAGCATCATCCCGCCGATGACGATGCCAATCGGCAGCAGCGAGTACGACAGCTCGTCGATCCGGTGCAGGCGGCGTTCGAGGGTCATGGCCGTGAACAGCACGGCCGCGATCTTCGCCAGCTCGGACGGCTGGATGCCGAGCCCGCCCAGGTTGAACCATCGCCGCGTGCCGTTCACCTCGGCCGTGAACAGCACGGCGGCGAGCATCAGCCCGACGAAGGCAAGCAGTCCCCAGACGAACATCTCGTTCCTGTAGGTCCGGTAGTCGACCCGCATCGCCAGCGCGAGCCCGGCAAGGCCGAGCACGGTCCACAGCGCCTGCTTGATGAGAAAGTAATACGGCTGCTGAAAGCGGTCCATCGCGACGACCGCGGAGGCGCTGTAGACCATGACGATGCTGGCGCAGACCAGCAGGAGCGTCGCGGTGAACAGCACCTTGTCGTATTTCAGCTTGCGAGCCATAAAGTTCGTTCCAACCGGGCCATACAGGCCCGACTCCAACCGACCGAAAACATCCCTGCGGATCGACTAAGATCCCGTTCCCGCGCCGAGGCCGCAGACCGACCTGCGGCAAGGGCGTGAACGGTCAGCAGTCATCAGCCGGCTCGTGGAGTGAGACACCCACCTCGCAGACTGGGGTAGTCTGCGTTCCCAGCGGTAGGCCCTCACACGCGCCAGGCCGACTGACGACTGCTCACCGTTCACGCACGCTTGTCCTCGCCTGCAATGCCGCCACCTCCTCCTTGAACACGCGTCCGCGCTCCGCGTAGTCGCTGAACCAGTCGAAGCTCGCGCACGCGGGCGCGAGGAGCACCACCCCCTCAGGGACCGCGGCCTCGTAGCCGAGCACGACCGCCTCGCGCATCGAACGCGCCTCGATGACCGGCAGGATGCCGCCGAGGGCCTCGCGCACGAGCGGCGCGGCATCTCCGATCGCGATGACCGCGCGACCGCGGGCGGCAAGAGGCTCCCGCAGCTCGCCAAGGTCGCCCCCCTTGAAACGCCCGCCCACGATGGCCACGACGTTCCGCTCGAAGCTTTCAATTGACCGTCTCGCCGCCTCCACATTGGTGGCCTTCGAGTCGTTCACGAACCGGACGCCGCCGACGCGCCCCGCGGGCTCCATGGCGTGCTCGAGCCCCTCAAAGCCGCCGAGCGCCGCGACCATCGCTTCCGACCTGACGCCGGCCACCCACGTGGCAGCCGCCGCGGCCAACACGTTGTTCAGCATGTGGCGTCCGGTGAGCTCCACCGCGCCGAGCGGAATCAGCCGCTGTACGTCCGTGCCGGTACGTCGCACGATCCAGTCTCCGTCCACCACGAAACCGTCGGCGATCGATCCCGTCACCGAGAACGACACGCGCCGCGCCGGCGTCAGGGCGCCCTGCGTCACGACGAACGGGTCGTCCGCGTTCAGCACGGCCCAGTCGTCGGACCGCTGGTTCGCGAAGATCCGGGCCTTTGCCGCCGCGTAGATGTCAACGGTCGGATGCCGATCGAGGTGGTCATGCGCGAAATTGAGCCACACGGCAATCCACGGCCGGAATCGTGTCGTCGTCTCGAGCTGGAAGCTGCTGGCTTCCACGACGTGAATCGTCTCCGGCGTCGACTCGTCCACCTGCGCGCTCAGCGGGACGCCGATGTTTCCACCGACCAGCGTCGTCCGTCCCGCGGCAGCGAGCATCCGGCCCACCAATGTTGTCGTGGTGGACTTCCCCTTCGTGCCGGTGATGGCAATCGTCCTTCCCTTGATCCACCGTGACGCGAGCTCGAGCTCACCGATGATCTCCACGTGTCTTTCACGCGCGGCGTCGAACACCGGCTGCGTCAGCGGAACACCTGGACTCGCAACGATCAGGTCCGCACCCGCCAGCGTCGCCGACCTGTGACCGCCCAGCTCCAGCGTCACACCGGCCTCGCGGAGGCGATCGCCTGCGTCGAACGACTCCCGTATCTCGCTCAGTGTCACCACGGCCCCACGCCGCACGAGCAGCTCCGCCGCCGCCACACCGCTCCGCGCGGCTCCAACGACCACCACTCTGCGCCCCCGGACGGAGAACTCCTCATGCCCCATGCCATCACCGAAGCTTCAACGTGGTCAGGCTGAAGAGCGCGAAGATGACGGCGATGATCAGGAACCGGCTGATCACCTTCGGTTCGCTCCACCCGATCAGCTCGAAGTGGTGGTGCAGCGGCGCCATCTTGAAGACACGCTGGCCGGTCATCTTGAACGAGGCGACCTGGATGATCACGGACAGCGTTTCGATGACGAAGACGCCGCCGACGATGATCAGGAGAAGTTCCTGCTTGATGAGGATGGCGACCGTGCCCAGCGCGCCGCCGAGCGCGAGCGAGCCGACATCGCCCATGAAGATTTCGGCCGGGTACGAGTTGTACCAAAGAAATCCCAGACTCGCCCCGACCAGTGCGCCGCAGAACACCGTCAGCTCCCCGGCAGGCGGAAAGCGGACGAGCAGCAGGTACTGAGCCAGCACGGCATGGCCGGTCACGTAGGCGAGCGCCGTGAACGTCGCGGCCGCCACGGCGAACGTGCTGATCGCGAGTCCGTCGAGACCGTCAGTGAGGTTCACCGCGTTGGTCGCGCACACGAGCACCAGGCTCGCGAAGGCCACGTAGAACCAGCCGAGATCCGGGATGAGGTTCTTGAAGAACGGAAAGATGAGACGCGTGTTGTACAGGCCGTTCTGGGCGAGCGCCATCAGCGCCACGCCGACGCCGAGGCCGATCAGCATGAGCAGCGCCATCTTGTAGCGTGGAATCAGGCCACGATGGTTCTGCCTGACGATCTTCAGGTAGTCATCGGCGAAGCCCACCCCGCCGAAGCCCAGCGTCGCGAGCATCGCGACCCACACGTAGGCATTGGCGAGGTCCGCCCAGAGCAACGTGGGCACGAGTGCAGCCGTGAGGATCAGCAGCCCACCCATCGTCGGGGTACCGGCCTTGGCGCGGTGCGACTGCGGCCCTTCCTGGCGGATCACCTGACCGATCTGGAAGTCGCGAAGCGTCCGGATCATCCAGGGACCGAGCACGAGGCTCAGCGCCAGCGCGGTCAGGCTGGCGGCGGCCGTGCGGAAGGTGATGTACCGCGTCACGTTGAACAGGCTGATGTCGTTGTGGAGCGGATACAGCAGGTAGTAGAGCATCAGGCGAACTCCGCGGCGATGCGGTCCGCGACCAGGTCCGTACGCATCCCGCGCGATCCCTTGACGAGGACGAGATCGCCGGCGCGCACGGCTGCGAGGACGACGGGGACCGCCTGTTCGCTGTTCTCGAGATAGGTAACCGAGGATGCGGGCATGCCGGCGGCGATGGCGGACCCCGCCAGCACTCGGGCCGGCTGGCCGCCGATCGCGAATAGCAGCCGCACGCCCGCGGCGGCCGCGGCGCGGCCGCTGGCCTCGTGCAACTCCGACGCGTGCTCGCCCAGTTCCAGCATCTCACCCAACACGGCAACCTTCCTGGCCGCACGGGTCTCGCGCGCCACCACGTCGAGCGCCTGCACGAGAGCGGTCGGGCTCGAGTTGTACGAATCGTCAATGAGCGTGACCCCGCCCTTCAGGCGGCGGACGGCGCCACGGCGATCGGCGGCCGTCAACGCGGCGGCGCGCTCCGCCACCGCCTCGAGCGGGATACCGAACTCAAGCGCCACCGCGACGCCGGCAAGCACGTTTGACAGGTTGCCCCGGCCAAGGAGTGGCGTCCGGATCGCACAGGCGCCGGCCGGCGTGTCCACACGAGCGCGCATCCCGTCCACGCCAAGTTCCTCGACGTCGTGCGCGCGGATGGTTGCCTCCGTGGCGACACCGAAGGTCACCACGCGCCCGGCAAACGTACCGATCCTGGCCATCACGCGCGCGTCGTCGGCGTTGCAGACAAGGACGTGATCTGGCTTCGCCCCTTCGAGGATTTCCGCTTTCGCATCGGCAATTGCGTCGGGAGACGCGAAGAAGCCGAGGTGGGCGTCGCCGACGTTGGTCCAGACGCGAACCTCCGGTTCGGCAATTGCCACCAGCGTGCTGATCTCTCCCGCATGGTTCATCCCCAGTTCCATCACCGCGACATCAGGCCGCTCGCGCAACTGCATCAGCGAGAGCGGCAGGCCGATGTGGTTGTTCAGGTTCCCCTTGTTCCTCACCACGCGGAGGCGCGCCGACAGAAATGCCGCGATCGTCTCCTTCGTGGTCGTCTTCCCCGCGCTTCCCGTGATCGCCACCACGCGCGTGCCGGCCGCCATCCGCACGCCGTGCGCCAGTGCCTGCAGGGCCTTCGTCGTATCCGCCACCTCGACGATGGCAGCACCCGCCTCCGTGTCATAGGGGCGGACCTGAAGGTCCGCCCCTACAACCCCCGCCTCGACGATGACGCCTGCCGCGCCTTTCGCCACCGCCTCGTCCACGAATGCGTGGCCGTCAAACCGGGCGCCGCGCAACGCCACGAACAGCGCCCCCGGCTCCAGCACCCGGCTATCGGTAACGATCGGCCCAATCACGAGCCCGCCGTCTCCCGACCTGATTCGTCCGCCGGCAGTGTCAGCCACCCATGCCAGCGTCAGGCGAAGCTCGCTCACCCCACCCGCGACCTGACGCGCCGCGCCTCCAGCGCCTCTCGAGCCACCGCCACGTCGTCGAACGGCGTGATGCGTCCTTCGATCTCCTGATACTTCTCGTGGCCCTTGCCGGCGATGAGCACCACGTCTCCCGCCGCCGCACGCCCGATCGCGTGAAGAATCGCGTCGCGCCGATCCACGATCGCAAGCACCTCCGCGTTGCCCTGCCGGGTTTCAGGCTCGGCACCGCGCTTGACTTCCTCGATGATCCGCGCCGGGTCCTCGCTTCTTGGGTTGTCCGAGGTGATGACGACCAGATCGCTCAGCCGCGCCGCGACCATGCCCATCAGCGGACGCTTCGTGCGATCGCGATCGCCCCCTGCGCCAAACACCGTGATGAGCTTCCTGGCCGCGAGGGGACGTGAGGTTT
>JAKFXY010000059.1 GCA_021731165.1 Acidobacteriota bacterium
CTATACGAGCCGCCATGGAGCACCACCGAGCCCGCGGTTTTCATGGCGTTCATCATCGCCGCCAGTCGCGCCTCCGGCGGCTGCCACCGCGTCACCACGAGCGGGTACTTCGTCGGCAACGGCCAGGTGAACGTCTGAGGCCCATGCGTGCGCCACAGTGTCAGTCCGTGGCGCAGCCGTCCGCTGAGACGCGCAACAGGCTGCATGAGATGAAAGAACCCCACGGTGGCGTAGGCGCAGGCCCGCGCGTACCTCGATGCGGGGAGCGTCGTGAATCTCGCTTTTGCCGCGCTGAGCGCCGCCTGAGCGACCGGCGGCGCGAGCGACAGCAGAAAGAGCGGGACAGCCCACAGGAGCGGCGCCCAGAGCAATCCGCCAAGGGAAACTATGGCCAGCAGCCCGACCACCAGATGCCACTCGGGCATCAACGGTAACGAGTTCAAGAAATTCAGCGGTGTGTCGGTTAGAGATTGGAATGGAGCGAGGCCCCACATGCCGTGATAGATCCGCCCGCTCCGCGCGAGCGGCTTCGTGAGCCCGCGTCCATAGAGCCGCCCGGCCCACGACACGTGTCCAATGCCATTATATTTTTCCGGCCATTTCCGTTCCAGCATGGCTTCGGCTCGGCCGTAGCCCAGCTGCTGGCGCCAGTAGGCCTTGATGGAATTCCTGTGGTGATGCCACACCATCGCCGGCGCGGAGAAGCCGATTGTTCCACCGGCTTCCTGCAGTCGCCAACAGATGTCCACATCGTCTCCCGCGGCTCGAAATTGCGGATCGAATCCGCCAATAGCGCGAAGCGCGTCCACGCGAAAGGCCATCGAGCAGCCGGGAATGTGCTCGGCCTCGCGATCGGACAGGAGCACGTGCACGGGACCGCCCGGCGAATTCGCCACGCAGTCCGCGATCCATCCATCCTCCGGAGGTGCGATGTTCCAGCCGCCGACGCCAACGTGCTTGCTGGCGCCAAACGCGTGCGCGAGATAGGTCAGCCAATGCGGATCCGGACGGGCGTCGCCGTCCGTGTACGCCACGATCGTGCCTGTGGCCGCTTCGAGGGCGGTGTTTCTCGCGTGGCTCAGTCCTCGGTTCGGTGTCCGGATCAAGCGGAACGAATACTCCGCGGCAATCGCCGCGGTCCGATCGGTCGACCCGTCATCGACGATGATGACTTCGAAATCGGGATAGTCGAGCTCTTTGAGACCCTCGCAGCAGTCTCGAAACGTCTGCTCGCCGTTGTAGACGCAGACAGCCACCGACATGCGCGGCCATGTGTTGTCGCGCGCGAACGGGACCTCCGCGAAAGCGCGCTGGACTGCGGCCAGGGCCGGCTTGGGATTGCGTTCGCGGTCGGTGAGTCCAAATTCCCAGTCCTCGACGTCCTCCCCGCCGCGATACCACTCGTCGGTCCACGAGAATACGAACGCGCCCACGGCGCCTGCCGCGAACGTCGCGCGGATCTGCCAATCGAGAACGTGCGCCTGCTGTTCCGGGCCGTTTCTATAACTATCCAGACCCAGCTCGCTCATGAGCAACGGGCGATCGCCCGCGAGGTTCTGCAGTCGCGCCAGATAGGCATCCAGGCGCTCCTCGGTCTCCAGGTACACGTTGAACGCCAGGAAATCCAGGAACGGCAGCTGGAGGTACTCCGTCGACGGATAGTTCACATAGGTGACAAGCGCGCCTGGATCTGAACGCTTGACGACGTGATACAGCTGCTCGAGATATCGCTCCACCTTGCGGCGGCCCAGCCAGCGGACCATCGACGCCGAGATTTCGTTGCCGAGGGCGTAGCACAGCAGCGCCGGATGGCCCGCGACTGCTGCCACTTTGTCACGGATGGCGGCCTCAATGTCCGGAGCCTTCTCCGGATCGGCCAGATACCCTGCGTACTGCTCGGCGGAGAGTCCAACCATCACGCGCAGACCATGACGCGCGGCGATGTCGAGCAGATGGCGAGGCGGCATCATGTGGGGAATGCGAACCGTGTTCAGGCCCGCGGCGGCCATCTGCGCGAAATCTCTCTCGATGACGTCAATTTGCTGGTATTCGCGCTTCTGATCATCCGGGCGGAACGCGCCATATGTGGCGCCGCGCACCCAGTACTTATCGCCCGCGACGTAGAGGAACTTTCCGCGCGCGACGGGACGAGAGAAACCGACGTGTGGTTCAGTGATGCGATAAGCGGACGAATTGATGGATGTCATAAATTAACGAAGCGGAATCCAAACACGGAACTGACATGGGCACTGACGCAACAACACTCGAGCTTTGACTTACTAGGCCACTCCCGACGAAACCGTCTGTCTGTGGCTCGCGACAACAAGAGCTGAAGCAATTTCCAATCCAGCGCGAGACATTTTTTTGTCGTGTTCCTTTTCAACATTTTTCCTGCCGTTTTCAGATATTGGCTTGGAGGAATGATCGCTGCGGCAGAGACATTTCTGTCTTGAACTCATTTCATAGCCACGGATTTGCTATGCCGTCGTCGCTGGGACGTGCAGTTGAAAGTCAGCTTACATCGGGGATATGCCTGTCCTATAACAAGTCCGTTTCAGAGTTGAAACAATTCATCCGACTCCATGCGGCCGCATTGTCGAGTTCGCGCGCCTAGTCCCAGTACAAGCGCGTTTGCGGCTCGGCGTGTAAGCGAACGGCTCGAAATGTCCGTACCTCAGAGCAGAGTTTCGCGGCGGCAACCAGAAGCTCTGACACCAGGAGGGACATTTTCGAGTGAAGACGACAGACATCAAAGCGTGGCGCGGCGTAAACGACGAATCGAGGGACGGCTGCGGCCGACGACGTGGACGGCGCAAGCGACACCGATGTACCAGCGAGCAACATCCAGTACGCGCACTGGTTCGCGTCGCTGGAAGACGCGCTGCAGAAGATCGACGCATTTCGGTGGGACCTACGATGAGCATCGTCCTCACCGATTTCTCAAGGGCCTGAGCCCTCGGGAATTTGCTCAGAGGGTGCTCACAACTGCTGCAGACTCACCGTCGTAGTGGTCCGAGAAAGCCGGTCCCCTCAGCGGCGCGGAGTGGGACATTTTTCGGGACTGGGACAAAACTGGGACAGCCGACCGTGATCGGGGCGACCGTCGCTCACCTGATCGCACGTTTTATTGAGTGCCCTTCCTGAGAGAGGGGTAACAGTCCATACCGGAGACATGGGTGACACTTTGCCCCTTCAGAGGAGGGGGCATGCCTTGGAAGGAGTGTCATGTCATGGACGAGCGTCTCCGGTTGGTGGCCCGCCGGCTCGATGGCGAGAAGATGGCGGCCCTGTGCGCTGAGTTTGGGATCTCCCGCAAGACGGGCTACAAGATCTACGACCGCTACAAAGACTGCGGCGTCGAGGGCCTGACGGACGGTGAAGACTCACCTTGCCGTCGGCTTGCGAGGCCAGGAAATCGTCACGTAGGAGCGAATGAAACGGCCCTGGTCAGCAGACACGGTCACGGTCGCCGAACGACTTCCGCGAATGCCATCCGCCGCAATGGACTCTGACGGGAGCGTGATTTCAATCTGATCGCCCTTCTTGAACCTGACCTGAGATGCCCCGGTTAGCATCCATGTGAGAAGAGACTCAGGCATGATCTCGGAACGCGAAGGACTGAAGTTGATCACATATAGGACAAAGTCAGCCCCGACGGCTGTCTCGAAGACGACTGACCCGTCGACAGCCGTCATCGACCATGAGCCCCCGTCGGCCCCGGTCGAGGACGACTTGTCGTTGGTCAAGCCCAGCTGCGCAGTGAGCTGGCTCCAGCGATCGGAACTCAAGATGCCTCTGGACCCGACCCCATCCAACATTTGAAATGCCTCGCGGGCACTCCGATCAGCCGGGTTGGACGGCGCAACCAGCTGACTCTTGGCGGCTGCTGTCACACTAAAGACCGCGGCGAGGAACAACCCGACTGCCAGCCGACCCGACATGGTTGTGTTCATCTTCACACTGACTCCTGCTGCCCATCTCGTGGGTCGGTTAGAATAGCTGCCGAGGCTACCATGATGGTTCCCGCTGATTTCAAGGCCAACCCGACCAGATGTCACGTCTGCGATCATGTGATTTATCACATGTGGTCGCAGCACGAACTTGTTCGTCACGTGTGCGGTTGCCCAAACGACAGGAAGCCGGATCTGCCCGAAGGAATCCTGGTGCCGGACGACTCCGGTTGCCTCTTCACTCATCACACACACAATCTTGCGAAGGACTCTGAGCTGCCGATCCGCTAAGAGCGACCACCGCCTAGCGGATAGCGACGGTTAGAAGGACCGATTCCCGGTCACCCTCGAAACCGCTCGTAGAGGTACGTCGACACGATGATATGTACGCAATTCGTCGCGTGCGCATAGCCTTCAACCGTAGTCCGGTACATTTGTCGGAAGTGATCGACGAATTCGAGACTTCCCTTATGGCGGCACATGGCAGTTGAAACGAATTCAGACGCAAAGTGCATTCTGGGGCCGGCCTTGTCCTCCAGCCGGCTTCTGTAGATCTCGATCGACCCCGGTGCGTCCTTGCTCAGATTCTCGACGGCCCATTTCGCAGCCTTGAATCCAAAATGACCACCGAAGTCATTGCGGATCTTCTCCAGATATCGGTGGTTCTCCGTAAAGTACTTCATGGCCTTGACCCACGTTGTGGTCATCTCGGGCTCGAAACCCCCTTTGACCAGTAGCCAATCAGGATTCTCATCGAGCATCGTTAGAGCATCTGAGAATTCGGAAAGCGTTGCGATTGATCGACGCACGAAATAGTTACGTCGGTAGTTCTCACCGATCGCCTGTAGATCCGGAAACTCCTTCTCAAAGCCTTTTAGCTCAATGCGGAGATCCTCGTACAGCACCGCGATCTGCGCCACATTGGCGTGCAGCGCCACCGGCTCCACACCTAGGGCGGCCCAAAGACGCCTATAGACGGTCCTCGAGGTCAGGGTCATAACGTTTCGTTCCGAACGAGACTGCCGGGGCCGGGTCTTCGCCGAGCTCAACCTGCACGGCGCGGCCTCTCGGGCGATTTCATCTATGGCCTCTTGTTCAAAAGTGACCGCAAGAGGCGCGGCGATCCCCGGAAGTTCGTTCTCGCCAACCGCTCGAAGGCATCCGCCAAGTCAATGAGGCCACGAGCTGCCGCGAGATCCAGCACGCCGAGCGTTCCAGTCACAGCCAATCCGCGTTGCCGTGCTATCCCGCGCGCCTTCCGCTCGTCCAGCAGAACAAGGCCATCGTCGACGGATTCTGCCAGAACGATGGCCTCACGTTCGCCGGGGCCAAGCTGCCGTAGTTCGCTCGGGATATCGACGGCGACACGACTCTCAAGCCAATCTGGCGCCGTGACCAACCATCCGCGCACTTGAGCAGGCGCGGCTGCAGAGCCGAGTTCCCGAAGAACGGCCTCGGGTACGAGAATCCGGTTGAAGAGCGCAGGAAGGAGTTGTTGAAGTTCGATGAGAACCAGGTAGTTCAGCGGAGATGTGTTCGAGACGACCGTCATTGTCGCGAAACGCGATCAATGTCCTTCCGGTCCTGCTCCAGATCCTCTTCCGTGTACGCCAGGTAAGCCTGGCGTTGCTTGAGAAACGCCTCGGTGTCCCAGAACGACAGCCCTAACAGACGACCCACCTGATCGCGCGTCAACGACCCGTCTCGATAGCCTTCGCTGGCGATGGCTTCGAGGGCACCACGCGACAAATCCCGCCATTCGTCTTGGAGGTGCTTGGCGATGTCTTCCGGCAGTTCAACGTCTATGTGCATAAGGGCTGCCTCCGTAGAGATCCACGCGGCCCGCGGTCATACGGTTGGCCCAAGTTTAACGCAGCCGACGCGTCTTCTCGCGCGTCTCATTCGTCCCTGGTTAACAGTCGGAACGGACGCCTTCAGGGTGACGTTGAGGGTGATGTTGACCGGGGGCGGCAACATCACCCTGTCACGCAGGGCGGCGGTGAAGTAGCCAAGTCGGATGGGCCGATAGCCGGCGACGAGCTGGCCAGCGTAACGGGTGCCGCTCCAAGACCTTGCGAGCGGCAGCGACACCGGCAGGAATCGCGGAGGGCGGCGTTCTGTGCCGCCCGGCTCGGCAGATAAGTACCGACAGCGGGACGTGAGCGACCCCCCACCTGGCCCCGCGAAGTGGCCCCGGGACCTGATCGAGGGGGTCGCTCACGTCCCGCGCGTCACTGTCAGATCTCCTCGCAAATCGCCAACAGATCCGCGCGCGATTTCGGCCATGTTCCCAAGCCGAAGCCGGCAGCGATCATCGAACGCACGTCTGTCACCACCTCGCAGCGATCGCCGCGCCCTTCCCATCGTGATCGGAATGTCGATACGCGATTAGCGCATGGATGAGCATGCGATTGACGATTGACAGCCGCCGCGCACGGGTCTAACTTGGAATCATCTCGTGGCTCTCGTAGCCGCCTCCACGTCGCCCGATGTGGAGAGTTCCAAGCGTCGCGCATTCGCCACGCTGCCGGAACGAACCGCCGCCGTCAACATCGACGACGGCTGGCATCTCCTGAGGGAGAACAGCAGCAACGAAGTCTCGGCCCATGACCCAGGCTTCGTTGCGACAGAACGGCAAACTGACGCATGTGCCGCACATCCCGATGTTGAAGGAACGGAACGTGCGAACAGGCTTTTTCGAATGCGAACAGGTCGAGCGCATCCTGACTCATCTGCCGACAGCGATCCAGCCTGCCGTCCAGTTCGCCTACATCACGGGGTGGCGGGCGAAGTCCGAGGTGCTGTCGTTGCAATGGAAGCAGGTGGACCTCAAGGCTGGCGAGGTGCGCCTGGAGCCTGGGACCACGAAGAACAATGAAGGCCGGACGTTTCCGTTCACCGTGGCCCTCCGCGCGCTGCTCGAAGCGCAGCACGTGGAGCACGAGCGCCTGAAGAAGAAGGGTCAGATCGTGCCCTGCGTCTTCTTCCGGATGGTCGCGAAGGGACGTGGTGGCAAGCTGGAACCGAAGCCGATCAAGACGTTCATCAAGGCGTTCAAGACCGCTTGTAAGAAGGCAGGCCATCCCGGTCGCATCCCGCACGACATGCGCCTGTCAGCGGTGCGGAACTTCGAACGGGCAGGCGTGCCGCGCAGCGTCGCGATGAAGCTGACCGGCCACAAGACCGAGTCGGTGTACCGGCGCTACGCCATCGCGGACGATCGCGACCTGCGTGTGGCCGTCGAGCGCCTCAACGCCGCGGTCCGTTGACAAAAGTCACTACACATGACGCCCAGTCATATTTGTCACTCCACTTGACATTCAGCAATCAGTCCTGCACACTCTCCGCGACCGCCGGAAGTGTGATGGCGGCCATTTCTTTGAACGTCAGGACGGAATCTCCAAGAGAGCCCCGGAACAGCAAGACGCGGGACGGCTTCCGCTGAAGCCGGTCTTGAAGGTGAACGCGTGGCGCGTTCGCCGCGGTCAGACGCCTCAGCGTCGGGCCGTAATCGTTGTCGCCGCTAAGCGTGACGCGTGCATCGTGATGACGCGCGCGAACGATAGTCGGGCGCCACGAATCTGCCTTTCGGCAGATTGCAGCCTAGGTCATCTGCTGGACCCTCTCTCCATGTGCGGCTTGCCTACCGGGCGCCGGGCAATAACGCCCGCTTGGAGAACGACCGTTATGAAACGTGTCAAAGAAGTGGATGCTGTGGCCGCATTGATCAAGCGGCTGCTCGCATCGAGAGGGTCGCAGCTGGTTTACGGTGATCGCCTTCGAAAGGCACTTCAGAAACTCGAGGAAGCAGTGGAAGGAGGTAATGCCCGTCAACTGGTGCGGGCGGTCGGAGAAATCAGCCAGATCGTGTGCGAAGAGTATCTGAAGAAGTAGGCATGACGAAGCGCCAAGAACAGGGATTGGCCTAGCAACTGCATTGAACGGTGCTCCATTGAATTACGGTCGAGCCATAAGAGTCGTTCGAACGGCACAGGGGTTGAGCCAAGCTCAACTCGCTGACCGGCTAAGTGTCGGCGCAAGCCATCTGTCTCTACTGGAGGCTGGCAAGCGTCAACCGAGCGTACAACTCCTGGAAGAGCTCTCTGCCGTTGTCAAGGTGCCGATGCATCTTCTGACCTTGCTGGCATCGGACCCAGCAGACCTTGAAGATGCGAAGAGCGCTGAAGAAATCGGGGAACTCGCGCGCGAACTGCTGAGAGTCCTCGTGTCGGGAGGCGTGCAACCGAGCCTCCCGATGAAACCAAAGAAGACCGCGTGATGAACCGAGAGTTTCACTACTCGCTGGCATGGCTCTCGTACGAGCTGGGGATCCCCGGCGATGTCCTCTGTGAGCTGGCGGCAAGCGCGGAGACACACTACCGACCTTTCTACAAGTACAAGAAAGGGAACCGCCGGCTCATCGACAACCCGGACTGCCAGCTCAAGGCAGTGCAGACTGAGATTCGCAACCGTCTGTTGGCGCCGCTGCCCCTATCGTTGATCGTTCACGGGTGCGTGAAGCGCCGCTCCGCGTTCACCAACGCCCACGTCCACACGAAGGCCCGGAACCTGGCATCCATAGACGTCAAGCGCTTCTACCCGAACGTCACCAACCGAATGGTCTACGCGTTGCTCAGAGATCGGTTGCGGCTTGGACCAGATTTGGCGAGGCTCTTGACCTTGCTGACGACGCGGCTCGGACATCTTCCACATGGCGCGCCGACCAGTGATGCCATCGCCAACCTCGTCTTGGCGCCGCTGGACGACCAGATCGAGCAACTCGCTTCCGACCTGGATCTACGCGCTTCACGTTATCTCGACAACATCGATCTTGCTGGCGTCAGAGCACGTGAAGCGATAGGCCCCGTCATCGTCGGCTTGCGCAAGATAGGTCTGGCCGTTCGACACGGAAAGACGCGCAACGCGGGACCCCGCTCGCCTCACATCGTCACCGGCCTGGGGGTGACGTCCACCAACCCGAGCGCGACACGACGCGACCGTGACGACGTGAGGATAGCCACCTACGCGCTCATCGCCGCCAAACAACGAGGCGAGAACATCTTCGAACTCAAGCGGTCCGTGCGCGGGAGCATTGCACACATCGCGATGACGAACCCCGGTTCCGCCACGCGCCTGAAACGACAACTGTTGAAGCTTGGCGGCATCAGGCTGTAGGCCCGCGTGTTCACCTTCCTGTTCACATCGACCCTGCCCTCGCGATCAGGGCAGCGGTAAGTTGTTGAAAAGGTTGGAGGCGCCGCCCGGATTTGAACCGGGGATGGAGGTTTTGCAGACCTCTGCCTTACCACTTGGCGACGGCGCCGGTCGGAACGACGAAAAACGGAGACGGGAGTGAGTCCGGCCGCAGCTCAGGAACGGCTGCGACAACAGCGGGCCGAACCGGGAGCGAGGCAAGTCATCTCGGGCAAAGACGGCAAAGAGGATTTGGAGCGGGAAACGGGATTCGAACCCGCGACTTCGACCTTGGCAAGGTCGCACTCTACCACTGAGTTATTCCCGCTCGCGACCAATTCCGTAGCGTACCACAGCGGATCCGGCCCAATCAAGACAGCCTCAATGATACCCGCGGGCGTCGCGTAGCACCGTCGCCGCTTCCTCAGGGGACGTGGGGTTCACGTAGAAACCCGTCGCCCATTCGAAACCGGCCACCTTGGTCAGCTTCGGGATGATCTCCACGTGCCAGTGGTAGTAGTCGGCGGTCGATTCGCTCACCGGTGCGCTGTGAATCAACAGGTTGTACGGCGGATTGCACAACGCCTTGTTCATCCGCCGCAGGATATCGGCGAGCAGGCGCGCAAGCGACGCGTACTCGTGCCGCGCGGCGTCCTCGAAGTGCGACTGGTGGCGCCGCGGCAGGATCCATGTCTCGAACGGAAACCGCGGAGCGTACGGCGATACCCCCACCATATCGGCATTGTCCGCGATGAGCCGCCTCCCTTCGCCGGTCTCCTGACGCAGGATGTCACAGAATACGCAGCGCTCCTTTGCGAGGTAGTGCGCCTTCGCCCCGTCCACCTTGTCGCGCACCTCGCGAGGCACAATCGGAAGCGCGATGAGCTGCGAGTGCGAGTGGTCGAGCGAGGAGCCGGCCGCCGTGCCGTGGTTCTTGAAAATGATGATGTAGCGAAAACGATGGTCACGCTTGAGATCGCGCACCCGCTCACGTGCCGCCCAGAACAGTTCCTCGACGGCGGCGTCACCCATCGTCGCCAGGGTGTCCTCGTGTCGGGGCGACTCGACAATCACCTCGTGGGCACCGATGCCGTTCATCTTGTCGAAGAGCCCCTCACCCTGGCGGTCGAGCGTGCCCTCCACGCGCAGCACCGGAAACTGGTTCGGGACCACCCGAAGGCTCCAACCCGGGACGTTGGGCCCGCTGCCGTTGTGGCGGTGGGCCAAGAGCTCCGGAGGAGTCATCTGTTCGTGCCCCTCGCAGAAGGGGCATCCAGGATCGGCCGCGATCTCGACCGACTCGAGGTGGAAGTCCGACGGTCGCTTGCGCCGCTCGGTGGAAATGATGACCCAACGGCCGGTGACGGGATCCTTGCGCAGCTCAGACACTGAATGCGTTAGCGTACACCTCAATCACCGGTTTGCCATCCTCAAATTGAATGGCCACCACGTCAAACCTGCACGGGCAATCGACAAGGCGTCCACGAGCCAGGTAATCCACAGCCATCCGCGTGACGCGCCGCTGCTTCCAGCCGGTGACCGCCGCGGCGCCGCCGCCGAACTCGCGGCCGACCCGCGTCTTGACTTCGACAAAGACGATCGTGTCGCCCTGCTTCGCCACGATGTCGATCTCGCCGAACCGCGTCCGATACGAACGCGCAAGAATCGCGTACCCCAGCCGCTCCAGCTCCGCAGCCGCAAGGTCTTCACCCAGTTTGCCCAGCGATTGCCGTGAATCCGTCGCCATGCCGCACAGCGCCTGCACAGCAAGGACCATCAACCGCTATTTGCGCTTCCAGCGGGTCCCGCCGGCGTTGTCCTCGAGGAGGATGCCCCGATCGGCCAGCTCATGGCGAATCCTGTCGGCCGCGGCGAAGTCGCGTTGCTGGCGCGCGGTCTTGCGCTCCTCAATCAGCCGCTCGATCTCGTCAACGGGCACCGGCGGCCGCGCGTCTTCGGCCCGACGAAGGCTCACCACGCCGAGGACCTGGTCGAACCCGCTCATCGCCGCGCGGACAGCGTCCGCCTCATCCCGGTCGATCTGCTTCGCGTCGATGGCGGCGTTCACGTCGCGCACCAGGTCGAATACCGCGGCCAGCGCGGCCGCGGTATTCAGATCGCATTCGAGTGCTTCGCGGAACATGCGCTGCGCCGTGTCGATCGAGGCGCCGATCGTCGCGCCGCGAGCCGTGCTTGGCCCGCCGACACCGGACGGAGGTGGCTCAGGCGGGCCAGGCGGACTTGAAGGTCCGCCTCCACGCCCGTTGATGCCACGACCGCCGGTGCCACCACTGACGTCCTCCAGTCGCGCGAGGCAATCGACGATGCGACGGAGCGATTCCTCCGCCTGATCCATGCCGGCCCAGGTGAAGTTGAGCTGTTTGCGATAGTGCGACGAGAGGAGCAGGTACCGGAGCGCCGATGCACGATGGCCGCGCGCGATGATGTCGGCCACCCTGAAGTCGTTGCCGAGCGACTTCGACATCTTCTCGTTCTCGACAAAGAGATGCTCGACGTGGACCCAGACTCGCGCGAATGGCTGCTTCGTGGCCCCTTCGCTCTGCGCGATCTCGTTCTCATGGTGCGGGAAGATGAGGTCGATACCTCCGGCATGGATGTCGAGGGGCCCACCGAACAGGCGCAGCGCCATCGCCGAGCACTCGAGGTGCCACCCCGGACGGCCCGGGCCCGCGCCGGCATCCCACGAGGGCTCCCCAGGCTTGCTTGCCTTCCACAGAACGAAGTCACGCGGATCGTCCTTGCCGTACTCGTCCACGTCCACTCGGGCTCCGTCCTTCATCCCGGCGTGATCGAGTCGAGCCAGCTTGCCGTAGTCCGGTAACGAGGCAATCCGAAAGTACACCGATCCGTCGCGCCGGTAGGTATGCCCATTCTTCTCGAGCGCCAGAACGAGCTCCCCCATCGCCGTGAGGTTGTCTAGGTCGGTGGCCCGCGGCGTCTCCTCGGGGGCCTCGATACCCAGTTGCGCCGAATCCTCGCGAAACGCGGCAATCCAGGGATCGGTGAACTCCCGCAGCGACTGTCCTGCCTTCAGGGCGCCGGCGATGGTCTTGTCCTCGACGTCGGTGTAGTTCACCGCCTCGTGCATGGCGTGGCCGCATAGGTACTTCAGCGTGCGCCGCAGCACGTCCACGCACACGAAGGTGCGGAAGTTGCCGATGTGGGCACGGGCGTACACGGTGGGACCGCACGCATACATGCGCACGGTGTTGTCACGCAGAGGCGCGAACGGCTCCTCCCGGCGGGTCAGCGTGTTATAGAGACGCAGCATGATGGAAGGCCGCCAGGGTTAAACGACGTTCGGTATGTGGCACGCGACGCGGATCGTCCGACCGCAGTCAATAAGCGCTTCAACGTCCGTCGCTCCCTGCCGCAGGGTGACGGAGATGACGTCAGGATGGCTCGCGCCGGCAAGGCACCGGAGTACGGCGTCGTGGACCTCGGTCTCGAAGGCCTCGACCTCGCCGGCAGCACAGCCGGCCTGACGTGCGGCCCGCGCCGCCAGCGCGCGCAGGGTATCCGCATAGCGACGGTCGGCCGGCACCGAAATGGTGAAATCGAAGTCGGTCACACGGACATCTTCGCGAACAAACGCCCGGCTCGCCGTACGTCGGCGTCAATTTGCGCCCTCAAGGCATCCACATCCTCGAAATACCGCTCGTCCCTGAGACGCTGGACGAAGCCGAGCCTCACATGACGCCCGTAGAGGTCGCCAGTGTAATCGAGCAGATGTGTCTCCACCGTGGCCTCCGTCGCGTCGCCAAAGGTCGGCCTTACGCCGATGTTCGTGATGGCGGCGTGCACGATCCCGTCGATGGTCAGGGTCGTTGCGTACACCCCACGCGGCGGGATCAGATCGTTGTCCGTCTGCAGGTTCGCCGTAGGGAACCCAAGCTCGCGGCCTCGCCTGCGCCCCTCCACCACGATGCCGTCGAGGGAGTACACCCGCCCCAGCAGCGCGCCGGCTTCGTCGATCCGGCCCTCGGCGACGAGCCGTCGGATCCTCGTGCTGCTCACGACGAACTCCTTGTAGCGCACCGGGTCGATCTTGTCGGCACGGAAGCCGTAGCGTTGGCCCAGGGCGCGCAGCAGACTGAAGTTGCCGCTCCGCTCGTGGCCGAACAGAAAATTGGCGCCCACCCAGACCTCGGATACGCGCAGCCAATCGACCAGCACCGTGCGGACGAACGTCTCGGGATCCCAGCGTGACATCTCGAGCGTGAACCGGACCACCGCGACGCAGCCGATGCCCGCGCGTTCCAGCGCCTCTATACGCTGGGCCGTCGTCATGAGCAGCGGCGGCGCCCTGTCCGGCCGAACCACACGCGGCGGGTGCGGGTCAAAGGTCATCGCCATGGCCGTGCCGCCGCGTTCGACGGCGCCGCGACGCACGCGCTCGATGATCCTGAGGTGTCCGCGATGCAGTCCGTCGAAATTCCCGAGCGCGAGCACTGGGTACACCAGCCACGGCGGCCGCTCGTCATCGGGAAAGTGAAGCGTATGCATCACTCCACCTCGACCGGCACGTCGAGCACGAGGCCATCATAAGCCAGCTCGACTCCCGCGGGCAGGCGCGCGCCGGTCGCCGCATGCGGAAGGTCGTGGCAGATGTGTGTGAAGTACGTACGCGTCGCCCCGACACGCGAGGCCACCGCGATCGCCTCGTCAATCGTGAAGTGCGTCGGATGCGGGCGCTCGCGAAGCGCGTCGAGCACGAGCGTGTCGACGCCCTCGAGCAGCGGCCACGACTCGTCGGGAATCGCGTTGCAGTCGGTCAGGTAGGCGAAGGAGCCGAAACGGAAGCCCAGAATCGGCATCCTGCCGTGCCACAGCGGCACCGGGATCACCCGAACGCCGCCCACGACGAATGGGCCGTCCACCTCGTGCGCCTCGAGCTGCGGGATGCCGCCGCCCTGCCGGGGCGCGCCGTCGAACACATACGAGAAGATCCGCTTGATGTTCACCCACGTCTGTGCGCTCGCGTAGCACGGGATCGGCGCTCCCTGCACGACGTTGAACCGACGCACCTCGTCGAGCCCCATGACGTGGTCGGCATGACTGTGCGTGAAAAGGATCGCGTCAACTCGGTTGATGCCGTGGCCGAGCGCCTGCTGGCGGAGGTCGGTGGCCGTATCGACCAGCAACCGGGCGCGGCCGGGCACCTCGATGAACAGCGACGGGCGCAAACGCGTGTCCTTCGGATCGGACGAGCGACAGGTCGCGCACTCGCAGCCGATCATCGGGACGCCGTGCGAGGTGCCCGTGCCGAGAAACGTCACGCGGGCCCTCATCCCTCGACCCTGATCTGGCTGAACGGGTCGAAGGACGGGGCAAGCTTGAGCATGTATCGAAGGCTCAAGGGATGATGATGCGGGACCCCGATCCGCCGCTGCCGCCGGCTTTGCTGGCCTCGACGTAGCGCATCCGCAGCTCATACAAGAGCTGGTCGAGCAACTGGCGCTCTTCGGCGGTCAGGTTGCCGCGGGTTTTCTCCTCGAGCAACGAGAGGACGCCGATCATCTGATCGGCCGCGGGCAGGTTCGGAGGCGCGGCGGTGCCGCTCGCCGGGTCGGCGATGTCGCCGAAGTGGACCGCGGCGGTATGAGCCAGCGACAGCACGAACGCGGCGAAGCTCAACGTGAATTCGCCGTCCTGCCCCGCCTGCGTTCTCTTTCCGTCGTCTGCCATCACGATCTCAAAACCCAAGGGGAAGGGCTCAAGGCGCACTCAAGGACATCAGACGCACGTCCGTCTTGAACAGTGAGCCTTACGCACGTACACAGAAACTCGAATGGTAGCATACGGCCCGGAGTCTCCATGGCTGACAGCGTCGGTGCCGGGTTCGAGCGACTGGTCGAGATCGTGCGTACCTTGCGCGCGCCTGAGGGCTGTCCGTGGGACCGTGAACAGACTCACGCGTCGCTGCGGCCGTTTGTGCTCGAAGAGACCTACGAACTGCTCGAGGCGATCGAGGCCGGCTCGACCGCCGGACTCCGCGAGGAGCTCGGTGACTATCTCTTCGAAGCGGTGCTGCTGGCGCAGATCAGCGCCGAGGCCGGCGAGTTCGCCATCGGAGACGCAGTGGATGCGATCTGCGACAAGCTCGTCCGGCGCCACCCACACGTCTTCGAGCGCGGGGCGGGTGACGAGTCGATGACGTCGACAGAGGTCCTCGAACGCTGGGAGACGCTCAAGGCTCGCGAGCGCGCC
This sequence comes from Acidobacteriota bacterium, assembly GCA_021731165.1. Lineage (GTDB taxonomy): Bacteria > Acidobacteriota > Vicinamibacteria > Vicinamibacterales > UBA2999 > JAKFXY01. Next base: position 15,375 of record JAKFXY010000059.1, read on the forward strand.
GCGGAGGGCAAGCCGGCGGCCACGACAAGAACAACGCTGAGCGGTGTGCCGAAGAGCCTCCCGTCGCTGCTGCGCGCCTACGAGCTCAGCGCCCGCGCCGCCGCCGTCGGCTTCGACTGGTCGAAGGCCGCGGACGTGCTCGCCAAGATCGAGGAGGAAGTCGCGGAGGTTCGCCGTGAAGTCGAGGCCGGCGCCACCGGCCAGCTCTCGCGCGCGGAGAGCGAAATGGGAGATCTGCTCTTCGCCATGGCGAATCTCTCCCGGAAGCTGGGCATCGAGCCCGAGGCTGCCCTCCGGCGCGCAAGCGATACGTTCACGGCCCGCTTCACCGCACTTGAACGCGCCTTCATCGCGCGAGGACGCAGCCTGTCCGACGCGACTCTGCAGGAGATGGAGAGCGAGTGGCAAAGGGTGAAAGAGGCGGAGACGCTCCCATAGCCATCGGCGTTATCGCACCTCGTTCCGTTTTCACGAGCGCCGCCTCGTTCGTCATGGCCCCTGTCCCGTGAATGTGCGGACGCGGACATCGCGCCCGTCGGTCGTCAGCGTGATCTGTCCGTCACGGTCGGTGCGGTAGATCCGGGTTCCCGTCTGCTGAAGTCGGGCCACGACGTCGGCCGCGGGGTGACCGAATCGATTGTCACGGCCGGCACTGATGAGCGCTATCGTAGGGCGCCAGGAGTTGAGCAGGGTTCCAGAGGTCGACGTGCGGCTGCCGTGATGGCCGACCTTGAGGACGCGCACCCGGGCGGGCGTCAAGAGCGGAACAATGGCACGCTCGACCTCCGCTCCCGCGTCGCCAGTGAGGAGCACGGCCACCTCCCCATGCACCACCTCCAGAATGACTGAATCGTCATTCCGCACCTTCTGACGTTCCCAGTCAGGCGATGGCGGGTGCAACACCCGGACACGGACACCGCCTACCAAGCGCGACTGCCCCGCCCGGACGACCGAGAGTGCGGTCCCCTCGCGCCGCGCAGCCTCATGGAGCGCACGCAGGCCAGGATGCGAAGGCACCGCGATACCTTCCCAGAGCGCGGCTGGCGCGAAGTCACTGAGCAGCGACGCCGCCCCGCCGATGTGATCGGGATCACCGTGCGTCAGCAGCAGCGCGCCGAGCGAACGGACCCCTCGTGCCCAGAGCGCCGGCGCGAGGACACGACCGCCGATGTCGAAGGCACCACGCCCAAACGGCGATCCACCGGCGTCGATCATCAGCGTCGATCGGTCGGGAAACTCGAGAAGCATCGACTCGGCCTGTCCGACGTCGAACATTGTCAGCCGAAGTTGCGGCTGGTTTCGGGGCGACTCCTGCACCCGTCTCCAGGCGGAGATGAGCGGATCTGTGCCGGTAACAATGGCGAGGGTGGCAATGGCGAGGACCGCGAGCGCCGCTCGGCGAAGCACGCCCGGCCGCAGGAGTGCCAGCCCGAGGGCCGCGTAGTAGGTCATCACCAGCACCGGCGAGGGAGCGGGGACCCGCGCGGTGAGCCATGGCGCCACCTCCACCAGCCGCGCACTCGACACCAACCCGACGGCCCCGATGTTTGCCAGCCAACCGGCCAGCCAGGCCGCCGACTCCAAGGCGTGTCGCGGACCTGGCACGATCCGAGCCGTGGCATCGATTGCTACAGCCAACATCCCGGCAACCTGAGTCACAGCCATCAGCGGCACCGCGAGCAGATTCAGCACCAGGCCTGCGGATGTGACGCGCGAGAACGTCGTGGCGCCGATGGGCAAGAGCGCGATCTCCACGGCCAGTGACGCAACCGTAGCGGCTGCCAACCAACGAAGACCGGCCGACCTCACTCCCTTCGCCCGCCGGACAAGACCGGAGCCACGATCCACCGCAACAGTCGTGGAGGCGCGTCGGGCGACCTCCAGCAGCGCGGCCGTCGCGCCGAACGTGAGCAGGAACCCGGCGTCACGAACCTCAAGTGGCCGAATGTACGTGGCGACCGCGGCCGCAACAGCCATCGCTTGCCACGGCGGGCTGCGATGGTCGAACAACCGCGCGATGAGGTAGAGCATGGCCATCAACGTCGCCCTCCACACCGAGGGCCCGCCTGCCACCACCTGGGCATATCCCGCGAGCACCAGCAGCGTGCCGAATGCCGCGAGGCGGCCGGCCCCGCCACCGAGGGTCAGAAGCCCGAAGCTGACAGCAGCCAGAATCGCGATGTTGCCACCCGAGATGGCGATCACGTGGTAGGTCCCTGCTGCCTGCAGGCGGAGACGAATGTCATCGGGCAACCCGCTGCGGTCGCCGATGAGAATTGCCGTGACGATGGCCGAGGACACGCCGTCGTGCCGCGCAACCCAGCGTGCCGAAGACCGCCGCACCTGGAGACGCGCGCGCGCCGCGATCTCTTCGACGGCCGTGCCGTGCGCGGTCACATCGATGAGCAGGCCGCTTTTGACCGATCCAAAGAGCGTTGTACCGTCGAACGCCAGATCCCGCTCGAAATCGGTGACACCGTCGTTGAGATACGTGGCCGGCCTGCGGTAGGTGACCGGCACCTCTATCGTCCGCCCGGCACGCCACTCCGAGGCCATCGCCGGTGGGACGCCTCCTCCTATGCCAAGCGTTACGCCGCCGCTTGCCACCCGCCACGCTCCGTGTAGCCGCACCTCTCGGACCCAGACGCGAAGGGAAGTGAACTGTTCAGATCGGGCCGCGTCCTCGGCGATGACGGCCCTGGTCGGCACAGGGTCATGCTCGCCTGGCACGCTGAGGTCCTCGATGCGGAAGCCACCGATGCCGTGATTGAGCGCGGTGCGCAGCGGAGTCTCCAGAGCCTGTTCCCGCGCGGCGGCGGCGCGGTGTGCGCCAGCGCTCCAAGCCGCCAACAACACGCATGGCAGGGCGGCGCAACGAAACCATCGGCGTCCGTCGGCGCACCCACCGAGACCACCGCACACGAGCGCCAGGAACGAGAAGCCTCCTGCCGGCAGGAGGTAGTTCGTCCGTGGGATATCAAGCGAAGAGCCGCACGCAGCCCCGAGCACGAAGGCAAGGGCGGGGAACAGACCGACCGGTACCACGGCCAGTCTCCTGCAATCGGCGTCACAGGTGACAAGTCGGCCAGACAGGCGAACTCACGTATTGCGATAGCAGAAACCGCGTCGCGCGATGCGCGGTTAGGCCTCAAAAACTGCGAGAGGACCTACACCACGCTCCTTCCTGAAGTGTGGCCTCGAAAACGTCGTTCGTGGTCTCCCGGTGGCGCTAGACGTCCGCCCAGCGGCGGAGAAGATTGTGGTACACGGCGGTGAGCTGCACGGCGGCCGGGTGTGCCGGCACGTCAACGGTCAAGCGCTGAATCGCGGTGTCGAGATCGAACAAGAGCGTCCGCTCACCGTCGTCACGCAGCATGCTCTGAATCCAGAAGAACGAGGCGAGACGAGCGCCGCGAGTCACGGGCCGTACGTGATGAAGACTGCTGGCTGGATAGAGCACCAAGTGCCCGGCAGGAAGCTTGACGCTATGAACCCCGAAAGTGTCCTCGACGAGCAACTCACCCCCGTCGTACTCGTCAGGTTCGGTCAGGAAGAGCGTGGCGGACAGGTCGGTCCTGACCCGAGTGGATGCACCGGCCACCGACCGAATGGCGTTGTCCACATGATTGCCAAACGACTGCCCCCCCTCGTAGCGGTTGAAGAGCGGCGGGAACACCTTGAGCGGCAACGCCGCGGACACGAACAGCGCGTTGCGCTGCAGTTCGGCAAGAATCATCTCGCCGAGCTGCCGTGCCACGGGATGACCCTCTGGCACCTGCAGGTTATCTTTGGCACGGGCCGACTGATGACCTGCCGTGATCCGGCCATCGACCCACTCCGCCGTCTGGAGCATGCGGCGCGCGCGCGCCATCTGCTCTTGGCTCAACACGTCGGGAATTTGCAGCACCATTGGCGTGCTCAGAACCGCACGTTCGACGTAACGGTCGCCGACCGGGGACTGCCCGGGTTGTAGCGCCCGCCATTGTTGTTGACGTTCCGGATGTAGGTCTCGTTCGTCAGGTTGTATACGTTGAGCCTGAGGCTAAGGTACGTGTTGACGGCGTACTCGGCAAGTGCGTCAACGAGGCGATATCCTGGCGACTGAATCGTATTCGCCGCATTGATCCAGACCGCGTCCGTATGCCGGATCCCACCGCCGAGTGTCAGCCCACGAGACAGGCGATATGTGGTCCAGAGGCTGCTCGACAGTTCCGGGGTCAGCGTCAGGCGCCTGCCATTGTTGGCGGCATTCTGAGTCTGGAGCCTCGTATCCAGATAGCCGAGGCTGGCGAGCACGTCCCAGCGATCGGTGAGGCGACCCATCACGCCAACCGTGACGCCGTTCACGATCTGCCCGTCGTCCTGGTTGTAGATCGGCGGAATGGCCGCGGCGTCCACCGTGAAGATGACGTTCTTGTTCTCCGTGCGGAACACGGACCCCGTCAGCGAGATCCGTCCTCCTTGGAGATCCCACTTGCTTCCGACTTCATAGTTCGTGGATTCCTGCGGCTTGACGCTCGGGTTGTTCTGGTTGTTCGCTTGCGCACTCAGCGTGAAGTTGGCGCTTCCCGGAGGAGTGACCGACGTGCCGTACGAGACGTACACGTTGCCCGTCTCGCTGGCCCTGAAGAGCACACCGACCTTACCACTCAGGAGACCATCCGCCCCCTCGAGGTCGGTGGTGATGAGGCCTGTCGCATCAACAGCCCTGAAGTCAGTATCGTAGTGTTCCCAGCGAGCGCCCCCGCTGATCTGCCATCGGGCATTGAGCTCAACCGAGTCGAATGCGTAGAACCCGACGGTCCTCGACCGCCCCCTGTTGAATGCGGCGGTACGGGCGGGCGCGAAGCCGGTCACGACGTCGTTGGGATTGGGAGCGAAGATGTTGACCGGCGCCCTTGTGCCGAGCCCTGTCAGGATGGGCGCGAACTGCTCCTCGAACGCGTACTCGACGCCGACGGTCGATGCATGACGCAGTCGGCCGGTGCCGAATCGTGCAACGAGGCTGGTCTGGTTCGACACCACCTTGTTTTCGCGCTCATTGCCCTGGCGCGCGATGGTGACAAGATTCGTGTCGGGGTTGTAGGCCGCCACATTCTGGATGGTAGAGATGACCGCGTCGCGATGCGTCGTGTTGACGCGCGTCTGGTTGCGCAGCGAGAGACGTCGATTCACGTCGTGGTCAACGCGCGCCGTATAGCTGTCCTGCGATGCCCTGTCGTAGTCGTACCCCACGCTGCCGTAGTAGTTCTCTCGATCCACCGAGGCCGGTGCTCGGACCGTCGTCGGCGCCAATGGCGCATCCGGCCATGCAGCGCCTGGAATGCCGTAGTCCGGCACGTTGTCCTGCCTGACGATCTGTGCGGCGAGCGTGAGCCTGGTTGCCGTGTCGAGGCCCATGGTGATCGACGGCGCGACGGCCTTGCTCGAGAGCGCGACCACGTCACGACCAGGCACTCCGCTGTCCTGCCACAGGAGGTTGAGGCGAACGGCACTTCTGTTGAGCCAGCCCCCAGCGGGACGTGAGGGCAGGTCCCAGTTCGTGTCAACGGACAGTCGCTTCTGATCAGCGCTTCCATAGGTGAGGAGAGCCGCGTGCGACTCGCCCACGTGGGGAGTCTTCGTTTGCAGGTTCACGTAGCCGGCGGCCGTACCGCGTCCGACGTCAGAGCCGGTCGAGCCCATGAACACTTCGACCTGCTCGATGTTGAACACATCCCTCGAAATGAGCCCGTCATCGCGCACGCCGTCTACGAACAGGCTATTGGAAGCATTGAACCCGCGCATATTGAACATGTCGCCGGCGGTGTTGGAAGCGCCGCCGCCTTCGCCTGCCTGCAGGGTGATACCCGGTACATTGCGCAGCGTCTCGCTCAGAGTCGTCACGCCTTGTTCTTCAATCACCTTTCGTGGAATGAGCGCAATGGTCTGCGCGATGTCCCGCAACGGGACCGTGTACTTGGGCGACGCGACCTCGGGAAGACGGATGCCGGCGACGGCGACGAACTCGGACGTCCGGAGGTCCAGCGCAACCGAATCACGGGTGCTGAAGACAAATCCAACACCGGTACCGGCGAGCATTCGCTCCAGCGCAGTCGCCGGTGTCATCACGCCGGACACACCAGGGGACGGCAAGTCGCGGATCATGTCGTTCGCCAGCGTAACCGTGAAGCCGGTCACCGCTTGAAACGCGCCGGTCACCGTTCCGATCGTGCCGGCCGGGATATCAAATCGGTGGGCCGGCGCGGCCTGGGCGCTCGCTGCAGCCGCGTCTGCCCGCGGTGCCGAGGCGCGCGACGACGGGGCGGCAGCCCCCTGCGCGTAAGCCGGAGTCGCCAGCCTTGGATGCGTCGCGGCGGACGCCACAAAGGCCGCGCTCAATACGAAGAGCCGCGTACGCCCGCGTCGGCGTGGCCTGGTTCTCTTTTGCAGATGGGGGAATGTGTGATTCTTCATCGATGATGACTCCGTTAGTCGGTAACAGGGCGGAAGCCGGCTGAGCGCTGTGGGAGAACTGCAGCGACGCTCGCGGGCCGTTGCGCCGCCGGCGATTCCGCGCGGCGCCTCGCCCATGCGCGGAACCGACGCCACGCCAGCGCCAGACCGGTCCAGACGAGCACCGCGCCGCCGGCAGACACCAGCCCCGCGACCGTCTGTCCCGGCAGGCCGAGCACTTCGCCCGTGTGCGCGAACCGCATCACGTTGCGAATCCGTCGGCCCAGCGTCAGGTTTCCGAAGGTTTCGACGCTGACCACATCTCCAGTCGCGCGTGCGAGCGTGAGCGTGGAGCGATACTGCGGCTGACCGCCGTTGCCGTTGTCGATGGCAAACACCACCGGTGCGCGATCGGACGCCGGTATCCGCAGGTTGATGGTTCGCCAGTCAGGTGACTGCCGCTCGGCGCGCGCCCAGAGAGCATTGAGGCCTTCGAGAGAGGGCGGTACAACGGCCTCCACTGGCTCACTTCGTCCTTGCCGCGCGCCATTCTGTGCGGGACCACCGGCACGCGCTCCAGGTCCCGGTCCGTTCTGGCGCGCGCCGCCCTGAACCGGGGGTGTCTCGCCGACGGCCCGATACACTGCCGCGTTGGCCCACGGAAACGAGATCGGAATCGCGCCGAGGACGACGATAGCGAGAGGCACCGCTGACCAGACCCCGATGACGTTGTGCCAGTTGAAGTCGCGCGCCCTGCCTCGGAGCCCGCCCTTGAAGAGCGCCACCGCTCGTACCTGGGCAAACGTCCACTTGCGCGGAAACCAGATGAACAAGCCGCCGAGGACGATGAGGAGAAAGAGGAAGTTGGCCCATCCCGTGATCGCACGGGCGATGGGACGCCAAGGTCCGCTGACCGCGATGTACCGGTGCCACGTGGTCACGGTGCGAAAGAAGTTCCGCAGACGCGGAGCCGAGTCGCCAATGACGGCGCCGGTGTAGACGTTGACCGCGAGCGTCCGGGGCGCCACCGTGACGAGAGCGGGCGCGGTGGTCTCGGATGCGATGGTGACGGCAGTGACGACGGCGCCCGGCATCGCGGCCCGAACCGATGCCAGCAATTGCTCGACCGGCATCCTCACCGCATCGGGCGCCGGCGGCAGCGCGGCGGCACTGCGATCGGCCCAGGCCACCATCTGCCGCTCGTAGGTGAGCAGCACACCCGTGACTGACATCAGCAGGATCACGAGCCCTGCGGTGACACCAGCCGAAAGATGGAACCAAAATATCAGTCTGCGCACGGCGAACGTTCCTCGATGAAACAGTATTGAGACTGAGTCTCAATTTCGATCTGGACTATAGCGAGGCTAGCCTCATTCGGTCAAGCCCTCTGTTTCAACGAGGATTTTCTTAGGAAAACTGGACCGGTCTGCTGAAGACCGGAGGGCTAGGACCGACTGATCGGGCCAGATGCCCGTACCCTTCGGAGTTATGCCCCGGCTTCTACCTCGGCGTAGTAGTCCTGCAGAGCCCGCACGGTCAGGATCTGAGATCGCAGCGCTCGGATCGCACTCACCGCAGCGGATGCGCCGGTGAGCGTCGTTATACACGGTACTTGGGCCATCGTTGCCGCCCGGCGCACCGCCCGGTCGTCGAAGAAGGACTCGCGCCCAAGCGGAGTGTTGATCACGAGATCGATGCTGCGATTGACGAGGTGGTCGGCGATGTTCGGCCTCCCCTCGTTGACCTTGTGAATGACCTCGACATCGATGCCGTGGCCGCGAAGAAAAGCCGCCGTGCCACGGCTGGCGGTCAGCGTGAATCCGAGCTGCGCGAGATCACGCGCAATCGGGAGCACTGATTTCTTGTCGCTGTTGTTGACGCTGATGAACACACAGCCCCTCTCGGGGAGCTTCTGTCCGGCGCCCATCATGGCCTTGCTGAACGCCGCGCCAAAGTTGTCGGCACCGCCCATGACCTCTCCGGTGGACTTCATCTCAGGACCGAGAATCGTGTCCACGCCAGGAAAGCGGACAAACGGAAACACCGGGCTCTTCACGAACACGCCGGCCGCCTCGAGGTCGTCGACCAGCCCCAGCTCACCGAGTGTACGCCCCGCCGAGATGCGAGCGGCCACCCTCGCCATCGGCACGCCCGTCGCCTTTGAGACATACGGCACCGTGCGAGACGATCGCGGATTCACTTCAAGGACATACACAACGTCATCCTTGATGGCGTACTGGATGTTCATCAGGCCCACGACCTTCAGTGCCCGTGCGATACGACGCGTGTACTCCCGAATGGTGCCAAGGTGCCGCTCCGCGACCATGAACGGCGGCACGACGCACGAGCTGTCGCCAGAGTGGATGCCGGCTTCCTCGATGTGCTCCATGATGCCCCCGATGACCACGGCTCCCTCGCGATCGCCGACCGCGTCCACGTCGAACTCGAAGGCGTCCTCGAGGAAGCGGTCGATGAGCACGGGGCGATCGTGCGACACGTCCACCGCACCGGTCATGTAGCGGTCGAGCCCGCCGGCATCGAACACGATGGCCATCCCACGGCCACCCAGCACATATGAGGGTCGGACGACCACCGGGAAGCCCACTCGTTCAGCCACCTCACGTGCCTGCTCGCGCGAGACGGCAGTGCCGCTCGCCGGCTGAGGCACTCCGAGATCCCACAGCAGTTGCGAAAAGCGCTGACGATCTTCCGCGAGATCGATGGAGTCTGGGGTAGTACCGAGAATCTGCACGCCCGCATTGAGCAGGTCGAGCGCAAGCTTGAGCGGCGTCTGTCCGCCAAACTGCACCACGCACGAGACCTCGGCACCGGCACTCCGCTCGCGGTCGACGATCGCCATGACGTCTTCAAAGGTCAGCGGCTCGAAGTAGAGACGATCGGCGGTGTCGTAGTCGGTGGAGACCGTCTCTGGATTACAGTTCACCATCACGGTCTCGAAGCCTTCCTCTCGGAAGCCGAACACCGCATGGCAGCAGCAGTAGTCGAACTCGATGCCCTGCCCGATCCGGTTCGGGCCGCTGCCAAGAATGATCACCTTCTTCTTCGGTGTCGGATCCGCCTCACAGACCTGCTCGAAGGTGCCGTACATGTACGGCGTGAAGGACTCGAACTCAGCCGCGCACGTGTCGATCCGCTTGTAGGCCGCGACAAGCCCCTCGTCGAGGCGCCGCTGTCGCACCATTCCCTCGTCCACGCCGAAGACAGCCGCGATATCCACATCACTGAAACCCGTGCGTTTGAGCGTCCGCAGCAGGTCCGGCGACATCTCGCGGAACTCGCCGAGCGCCGCCATGTTGCGCAGTTCGACAATCTCGGAAAACTGCGCCAGGAACCAGCGGTCGATCTTGGTGAGCGCGTGGATCGTCTCGATGTCCCATCCGCGGCGCAGCGCCCGGAATATCGCCCACATCCTCTGATCGCTCGGCACCACGAGCAGATGGCGCAGCGCGGACTCGTCTTCGTCCTCACCGGCTGGCAGCTCGGGGAACAAGTTCCCGAGCTTTCCGAGCTCCAGCGAACGCACGGCCTTGAGAAACGCTTCCTTGAAGGTTCGCCCGATCGCCATGGCCTCCCCCACCGACTTCATCTGGGTCGTCAACGTCCGGTCGGCCTCGGGGAACTTTTCGAAGTTCCACCGGGGGAACTTGACAACGACGTAGTCGATGGTCGGCTCGAACGAGGCCGGCGTCAGCCGCGTGATGTCGTTGGGGATTTCGTCGAGGTGATAGCCAAGGGCGAGCTTGGCGGCGATCTTCGCGATTGGGAAGCCGGTCGCCTTCGACGCCAAGGCTGACGACCGCGACACGCGCGGGTTCATTTCGATCACCACGATCCGTCCATCGTCGGGATTGACGGCGAACTGGATATTGGAACCGCCCGTCTCGACGCCGACACGGCGAATGATGCGCCGCGCCATGTCGCGCATGCGCTGGTATTCCTTGTCGGTGAGCGTGAGCGCGGGAGCCACGGTGACGCTGTCGCCGGTGTGCACGCCCATCGCGTCGATGTTCTCGATCGAGCAGATGACGACGAAGTTGTCGGCCACGTCGCGCATCACTTCGAGCTCGAACTCCTTCCACCCGATGACCGACTCCTCGACGAGGATCTCGTGCACCGGACTGAGGTCCACGCCGCGTCCAGCCAGTTCGCGAAACTCCTCGATGTTGTACGCGATGCCGCCGCCGACCCCGCCCATCGTGAACGACGGACGGATGATCGCCGGAAAGCCGGTCTCTTCGACGAGCGCGAGCGCCTCCTCGAGCGACCTGGCGACGCCGCTCCGCGGCACCTCGAGGCCGATCTCGTTCATGGCGTTGCGGAACAACAGGCGGTCCTCGGCGACCTTGATCGCTTCTATGGAGGCCCCAATCAGCGTGACGTTGTACTTCTCGAGCACGCCGCGCTCGGCCAGCGCCACCGCGAGATTGAGCGCCGTTTGGCCGCCGACCGTGGGCAGCACGGCATCGGGTCGCTCCTTGGCGATAATCGCCTCCACCATCTCCGGCGTCAGCGGCTCGACATAGGTGCGATCGGCCATCTCCGGGTCGGTCATGATCGTCGCCGGGTTGCTGTTGACCAGCACGACCTCCAGCCCCTCGGCTCGAAGGGCCTTGCACGCCTGCGTGCCCGAGTAGTCGAACTCGCACGCCTGACCGATCACGATCGGCCCCGAGCCGATCACCAGTACCCGCTTGATGTCAGTCCGCTTGGGCATAGATCCGAATTCCGACGATCACGGCTTCTCCATCGCGTCGACGAACTGTTCGAACAGGTAATCGGCGTCGTGCGGGCCAGGAGAGGCCTCGGGATGGTATTGCACCGAGAAGATCGGCCGATCGACGTGGCGAAATCCCTCGACCGTGCCGTCGTAGAGATTGAGATGCGTCACGCTGATTGTGGACGGCAGCGAGCCAGGATCGACCGCGAATCCGTGGTTCTGTGACGTGATCTCGACCTTGCCCGACTGCAATTCCTTCACTGGATGGTTCGCCCCACGGTGACCGAACTTGAGCTTGAAGGTCCGCCCCCCGACGGCGAGGCCGAGAATCTGGTGCCCGAGGCAGATGCCGAAGAGCGGCACGTCGGCCTCCACCAGCTGGCGCACGTTGTCGATGGCGTACGGCAGGGCCGCCGGATCCCCAGGGCCGTTGCTGAGGAACAGACCATCCGGCTCGACGTCGAGCAGCGCGCTCGCGGGCGCACCAGCGGGAAATACGTGAACGTCGCAGCCATAGGCATCGAGGCGCCGCAGGATGTTCCACTTGATTCCGAAGTCGTAGGCTGCCACACGCAGGCGTCTCGCCGATCGCCGCCCCGGCCGGATGCCAAATGCCTCGTGGTCCGCCTCTCCGGCGGCGGCCGACAGGCTGCGCCACTCAAACGGACTCTCGCAGGTGACGCCGCGCACCAGATCCAGTCCCTCCATCTTTGGAAGCGCGCGCGCCTTTTCCACCAGGCCGGTCGGATCCACATGGCCGGTCGCGATGATGCCGCGCATCACACCGGCGGAACGCAGCACGCGTGTCAGGGCGCGGGTGTCGATATCGGCAATGGCGACGATGTTGTGGTGAACGAAGTAATCGCGGAGGGTGCCATTTGCGCGCCAGTTGCTCGCCACCGGTGAGGCCTCGCGCATCACGAAGCCAGCCACCCTCGGCATCCGTGACTCCGCATCGCCAGCCGCCACGCCGTAGTTGCCGATAAGAGGCGCGGTCATCGTGACGATCTGCCCCGCGTACGACGGATCGGTGAGCACCTCCTGGTAGCCGGTCATGCTCGTGTTGAACACGACCTCACCAAGTGCTTCTCCGGCGGCACCAGCGGCGACACCGCGGTACCACGTGCCATCTTCGAGCGCGAGAACTGCGTTCATGAGTGAGACTGTATGATTATTCACTAAGTCGACTAATTATTCATCACAAGAAACGCGCGCACTGCTCGATCGGAGGCGCGCCGATTGATTCCGTCGAACTCGATTCAAGGCGTGAACCGCCCACCACACGTAAACTGCGGCAGGCACATGTGTTACGTCTCGATCGCGGGTTTCCTTGACAGTCTCTGCACGCGGGTGCAAGAGTAGCGGCCGGTGTCCCTCCAGCCCGGCTTGGCCACGACCGCCCGCATTCCGATCGATATTCGCCGGTTCCCCTGGATCAGGCGCCTGGCAGCGGACTATGCCTTCGACTACGAGCGCCTGACTGACTTTTTCGCCGGAGATCCAGGCGCGCCGCACGCGTGGCGGCAGGCGATTTCACGAGTCCAGGCGCACCCCCGCCAACGAGAGCAGATCGCATCCATTCTCGAAGCCCAGCAACGCCAGCGCGCTGCCCCGCCAGCGGCGTTCGCTGCGACCGCGCAACTGCGCAACCCGGCCACCGTGGCCATCGTGACCGGACAGCAAGCCGGGCTTTTCGGCGGCCCTCTCTTCACCCTGCTGAAAGCCCTTACGGCGCTGCGGCTCGCGGAGCGGGTTCGCGCCGAGCATCAGGTGCCCGCGGTCGCGATCTTCTGGATCGACGCCGAAGATCACGACTGGGACGAAGTGAAGGGTTGCGGCGTGCTCGACTCGGACTTCGCACCCCACGCCGTGACCGTGGGCAGTCCTCCTGGGGGGCACGAGGGTCCGGTGGCGCGAGTACGTCTCGACGCGAACATCGACAACGCCATCGAGGAGTTCGAGCACCTGCTGCCTGCGAGCGAGTTCACGCCAGGGCTGTTGGCCGCGCTGCGGCGGGCCTATCGCCCGGGCACCGGCATGGTAGACGCGTTTGCACAGTGGCTGGAATCGGTGCTCGGGCCGGCCGGGCTCATCGTCTACGACTCCTCCGATCCCGCGGCCAAACCGCTTGTCGGCCATGTCTTTGGACAGGAGATCGAGCGGACAGGCGACACGTCCCGGCTCGCTGGAGAAGCGGGCGCGGCGCTGCAGGCGCGCGGCTATCATGCACAGGTCACGCCGCACGAGGGAACCTCCGCGCTCTTCCATCTGGGTCGCGACCGCAAGCCGGTCCGCTCAGACAATGGGCGGTTCACAATCGGTGAGGCTGCCTACACGAAGTCGGAACTGATCGGCCTGATCGTACGCGCCCCCCAGGAGTTCAGCCCGAACGTCTTGCTCCGGCCCATCGTGCAGGACACGCTGTTCCCCACCGTCTGCTACGTGGCCGGCCCGAACGAGCTGGCGTACCTGGGACAGCTCGGCCGCGTCTACGAGTCGTTCGGCGTGCCGATGCCCTTGATGTTCCAGCGCGCGACAGCCACGCTCCTCGATTCCAACTCCGTACGGTTTCTCCTCAAACACGAGTTCCCCCTCGAAGCACTCCGACAGCAGGACGAAGCGGCGCTGAATCACCTTCTCGAATCCCATCTTCCGCCCGGCGTGGACGCGTCGCTCGAAGACGCCGCGCGGCTCCTGAAGGAGCGGATGGAGGGGCTTGCCGCCGCGGTGCCGCAAATCGATCCCACGCTCGAGGGGGCCACCCGCGCCACGCTGAACCGCATGCAGGACGACCTCAAGAAGCTCCACAATAAAATCGTCCAGGCAGCCAAGCGGAAGGACGAGACGCTCCGCCGGCAATTCACACACGCGCAGGCCCAGGCCTTTCCCGGAGGCCATCCCCAGGAGCGCGAAATCGGCTTCGTATACTTCCTGAATCGGTACGGCCCCGGGCTCATCGACCGGTTGGGCGACGAGCTGACGTTCGACATGGGCATCCATTGGGTCATCGCCATCTGAAGGCGGGCGTGAGGTCGGGGGCGGACCTGAGGTCGGGGGCGGACCTGAAGGTCCGCCCTTACGTAACGTGAAACGCCGACTACTCAAGACCATCCGTAAAGGCTGGCTGTCAGGTCCGCCTTCACGCCGCGTCAAGCACCTGCTGTACGCCGCGGGAGCGATTGCGTTCGTCGCACTGGGCACGCTCGTCTACAACTATCTCTCCTACTCGCGCCTGATCGACGCGCGGCTCCATGGCGAGCGCGAACGCACCCTGCCGCGCGTCTACGCGCGGCCCGTCGAACTGCGGCGCGGCCAGTCCCTCAGCGAGGCCGAGCTCATCTCCCGCCTCAACGAGCTGGGCTACGCGGAACGGGAGCAGGCGGAGGCCCCAGGCGAGTTCGCCATCGACAGGAACGCCGTCGCCATCAACCCACGTGGCGGCGACCTGCGTGGCAAGGTCGTGCGAGTCGTCTTCGACGCACCGCCTCTCCAGCGCACTGGTCGCGGAGGACGGCCGGTCCCGACACCCGCGGCTCGCGGTATCAGGGACATCGAGGTGGTCGGCCGCGGGAAGGCGAACGGCGTGCGCTTCGACGCTCCGCTCCTGACCGCGCTCATGACGAGCGGCGGACGACAGAAGCGCCGCGTCGTCCCCCTCGCCACGATCCCGAAGCACGTGCAGCAGGCGGTGCTGGCGATCGAGGACCAGGGTTTCTACTACCACCCCGGTATCA
>JAKFXY010000099.1 GCA_021731165.1 Acidobacteriota bacterium
CGCTGCCAATCTCCGAAAGCAACGCCGGCGGCTGGCTGGTGGCTCGTCTGAACCTCGAAGAGCTTTGGCGCATGGTCGATCAGATCAGAGTGGGGACCCAGGGTCACGCGCTCGTGATCACTGGCCATGGGCAGTTGCTGGCGCACGGCGACCCGGACGCCAAGTCGGAGGTCGCGAGCGGCGCCAACATGCTCTCACACCCGCTGGTGGTCGCACTCCAGCGGACCGGCAACGGGGAGCAGACGGCCTCGGCCCAGTACGCCAATGCACGCGGGTCGATCGTCGGCGTCGCCGCGCGGGCGCCCGCGCTTGGATGGACGGTTATCGTCGAGCAACCCATCAACGAGGCGTTCGCCATCCCGATCCGGCTGCAACAGCAGCTGTTCATCGCGATCGGCGGCGCGGTGGCTGCGATGCTGACGGTCGGCTTCTTCTGGGGGCGCAGCTTCATCGGCCCGATTCTCGCGCTCACGAGAAGCACCCGCGAACTCGCCAAGGGCAAGATGGACGCGCGCGTGGCCATTCGCTCGACAGACGAGATCGGCCAGCTGGGAGACGCATTCAACAACATGGCCGACAAGCTCGTCGAGCTGCAGGAGGACGTCCGGAAGAAGGAGCGGCAGGCCATGTTCGGCCGCATGGCCATCGGACTCGTCCACGACCTTTCGCACCCGATTCAGAACATCGGCAACAGCTGCAAGCTGATCGTGAAGATGTTCGACGACCTCGAGTACCGCGAAAGCTTCAGGAGCACCGTGGAGCGTGAACTCGCTCAGGTCAAGCGGGTGCTCGACGATCTGCGCAACCTGGCGAAGCCCCTGCCGCTCGAGAAGTTTCCCCTGGACGTCAACAAGGCGCTCGCGCAGCTGGCCGAGTCGATGCGGCCGAGCGCGGAGAGCGCGGGACTCGATCTTCAGACCGAACTGGTGTTCGGGCCTCTCTACATCGAAGGGGATCTGTTCGCGCTTAACCGCGTCTACCGGAACCTGATCACTAATGCCTTCCAGGCCACGTCGCCACACGGGAAGGTCGTGATTCGCACGCGGCGGCAGGACGACCACGGCATCATCGAGATTACCGACTCAGGCTGCGGCATCCCTCCAGCACGGATCGACACCGTCTTCGACGACTTCGTCACCACCAAGCGCCGGGGTCTCGGCCTCGGCCTGGCGATCTCCAAGAAGGTGGTCGATCAGCTCGGCGGCACGATTGGGGTGGTCAGCGAGGTCGGCGTCGGCAGTACGTTCACGCTCCGCTTCCCGCTCACCAAGGCACGGCCGTCACAACTCGCGGCGGTCTGAGTCTCGCTTCACGAAAAACAAAACCCGGCGCCAAAGCGCCGGGTTCAAAAGGGGGTGCGTCGTTGAGGGGGTGGTTGACGTGTCTCTACTTCTTCGGCAGGACAGTGTCTTTGAGCTGCTTCGCGATTCTGGCCTTCACGACGGTCTTCGCTGGAATCTTGATCGCTTCGCCGGTCGCCGGGTTGCGGCCCAGACGAGCCTTGCGCTTCTGCACAACCAGCTTGACCATGCCGGGGAGCACGAACTCGCCCGACCGCTTCAACTCTTTCTCCGCAAGCTCCGTCAGCGCGTCGAAGAACTCCCGCGCCTGCGTCCGCTTGACCTCGAAGCGCTCCGCGAAGTGCGAAAACAGCTCCGACTTACCCATCCTCTTGGCCTCTAACATCAGTGCCCCCTTACCTGGTGCACGCGCATTTCTCGACCGCGTCACGGTTGCGCGCGTACAACCACCGCGGAAACACTCTGAAAATCGAGGTAATGCTAGCGCGCGCCGGGGTGAGAGTCAACGAATCGCCCCGCCCACACACGCTGTTTTCGGCCCAAAGTGCTAGGATTTGTCGGGCATGAGCACGACGGCCGCACTCGAGACCTTCCCCAATCCGCGACCGGGTCGTGACTACGAGATCGCCATCAGCTGCCCCGAGTTCACCTCGGTCTGCCCGAAGACAGGCCTCCCGGACTTCGGCGAGATCCGGATCACGTACGTGCCTGGCGATCTTTGTATCGAGCTGAAGGCGCTGAAGTACTACTTCATCGAGTTCAGGAACCGCGGCATTTTTTACGAATCCGTGACAAACCAGATCCTCGATGATCTGGTGGCCACCTGTCAGCCGAAGCACATGATGGTGGTCGGCGACTTCTCGGCACGCGGCGGCATCACAACAGTCGTGACCGCCTCGTACACGGCGCCTACCCAGGCACCATCCCAGACGACATGACGGATCGCGTGAACGTCTAGCCCCGCACGCTGCCCCTCGGTGTCGTTTGGGGCGTCCCCAACAAGAGCCAATCGACGAAGGCTGCGGCGCGGATTTCTTCAACATCCTTCAGCGCCGCCTGCGGCAGTTTTTGCACTCTCGACAGGCTGGCCGGCGAATTCCCTGCCGTTTCCTGTTGTGTCAAGCAGGACCACTCTCTGCACGTGCGGCCATCGACTCTTGACCCTTGACTCTGTGGCCTTCGACCTGACTCCAGGTGCCTCCGTCCGCATCCGTGACGAAAGGTGGCGAGTGGTGCTCGGCCGTTCACACGGGGCACCACCAGCCTCGGTCGTGGCCCTTGAGGTACAGGGCACCGACACCGGCAACCGGGGCCACCGTGCACGGTTCCTCCTGCCCTTTGAACCCTGCGAGACATTGCCACGAGACCTCCGGCCGCGCGTCGTGAGCCCACGCCGTTGGCAGCATCTCGCACGAGTCGTCCTGGCCGGAGCGGCCCCCGCTTGGACGTCACTTCGATCCGCGGTCGCCGCGAACTTCACGCTATTGCCGTTTCAACTCGAGCCAGCGATGGCGTACCTGCGCGGCCACGCCTGCCGGTTCCTGATCGCCGACGCAGTCGGCCTTGGCAAGACCGTGCAGGCAGGCTTGATCATCGCGGAGATGCTTCGGAGGACGCCGGACGGCCGGGCCCTCGTCATAGCCCCGGCAGGGTTACGCGATCAATGGCGCGATGAGTTGAACGCGCGGTTTGGCCTCGCTGCCGAGGTCCTCGACGCCGGAAGCGTGGCTCGTGCGGTTGCACGGCTCGCACCGCGGGTGAACCCGTGGGCGGTGCTTCCCCTCATCATCACGTCCGCCGACTACGTAAAGCGCCCAGAAGTGATCCGGTCGTGTGAATCGCTGGTCTGGGACGTCATCGCCTTCGACGAAGCCCATTCCCTGATGGGACATTCCGACCGCGCCGCCGCGGCCGCGGCGCTCGCCGCCCGCGCACGCGCGGTGGTGATGCTGACCGCAACGCCTCATTCCGGCGATGACAAGGCCTTCGAGCGACTGCGCGGCCTTGGGAACATCCACGGAGGGTTCCCTCTGCTGACATTCAGGCGGACACGGGAGGCACTGGGATCCGTCGCGCCGTCGCGTAGCTCACGGCGACGATCGACGCTGCTCCGCGTGATGCCTACAACCGCTGAGATGGCGGTGCACGAAGCGCTGCTTGAGTACGCCAGGCACGTCTGGACGGAGCCAGACAATGGCGCTGGCGCCAGACTCGCGGTCGGCGTGCTGCTCAGGCGCGCCTGTTCGAGCCCGGCTTCGCTTGCCCGCTCGCTCGAGCGACGGATCGCGTTGCTCTCGGACACTCGCGAGGAGAGCACGGAAAGGCAGTTCTTCCTGCCTCTTGCCGGGGAATCCTACGGCGATGACACACCGTGGCGCGAGCTGGCGGCGCCCGGCATGCGCAACAGGGAGGCCGAAATCGACTGCTTGCGCTCCCTCGTGTCGCTGGCAACAGCCGCCATCGGCGGCGAGAGCGCCGGAGAGAGCAAACTGCGGGCGCTGCGCAAGCTGCTGGCCCGCGCGGCAGAGCCCGCAATTATCTTCACCCAGTACCGCGACACACTCGCGCACATCAGCCACTCGCTGCCGGCGGGTGCCTCCGTGCAACTGCACGGAGGCATGACGTACGGGGAACGGCGTGACGCCGCCCGGGCGTTCACGCACGGCGGCGCGCGGCTCCTCTTGGCGACAGACGCCGCCAGCGAGGGACTGAACCTCCACCAACGCTGCCGGCTCGTGGTGAGCCTCGAGCTGCCGTGGACCCCGCTCCGGCTCGAGCAGCGTGTCGGGCGCGTGGACCGGTTCGGTCAAGCCCGCACGGTTCACGCCATCCAACTCGTGGCAGCCGGAACCAGCGAAGAATCGGTCGTCGCCAGGCTGACCTCGAAGGCCGAGAGGGCCGAGGCGATGGTCGCTGAAGCCGTTGTCAATGGATCGAGTCGCGAAACCAACGATCCACCCGTTCCGGCCCTGCTGTCGTCATTCACGTCCCTTCGCTCGGACGCGGAAGCCGAGGCGGCGCGGGTGCGAGACGCGCGCGTTCTTGGAGCAGGAGCCGATGCGCGGGCCGGTGCCTGGTCCTCGTCACGTCCACCGATGACGGTGATCCGCCGGCGTCATGGCCGCGGCCACGGCACCACGACCGCAGCATCTCCCCAGCGTCTCTGGGCGTTCCGCCTGCTGTTCCTCGACCGCGATGGAGAGTTCGTCTGGGAAAGCCTCGTCGGAATCCGCGCGGGCAGCATGATGTCCGCCGGCCATCGAGCGCCGGCCGGCACCGTATCGGCCGTCCGACGATATCTCGACGTGCCTCCGCAGGTGAGTGAACACCTGGCTGCCGCACACCGCGAACACGGTGATCGGCTGGCCGGCGATCTGCGGGCGTTGGTGGCGCTGATGGGGGCACGTGAGAGGGCGATCGCGTCGGTCCTTCAGCAGCGCCGCGCCCGTCTCTCCGCCGCCATGCTGCAGCCCGGGCTCTTTGATCGCCGGCACGAGCGCACCGCCGAAGCGCAGTCGCACCTGCTCGACCAAGCCGTCGCCCTCACACAGGCGCGCCTTCTCGCGCTCGATCGTCTCCGGAACGTTCGGACCGACACCTGCGACCTCTCCTTCGCCATCGCGATCGCCTGACATGCTCCCGGGACTTCGGGGCCGGCTCATCACCGCGTCCTTCGCCCGCGAGGTCCTCCCAGCACTGGCAGGCGCGGAGTCGCCTCCAGCGGCCACGGTCGCTGCGCTCGACCGCTGGGGTGAGCAGCATGAGGCGTCCTCTGGTCCGGCAATAAGTCTTCGCGCGGTTGCAGACGGGCTCGTGATCCCCTTACTCCGCATCCTCGGCTTTGACATCCTTCGGCGCTCCGACGAAGACGGAGCCGTGCAGCTCGACGCCTCGACTGGCGGCCTCGGCTGGGGCATGCAGGGTCGCCATGTTGTCCCGGTGATCGTGGTGCCCTGGAGCGACGAGCTCGGACGAGCGTGGCGCGCCGCCGTCCTTGGAGGCGTTCGGGCGGACGCGAGATGGTGTCTGTGCTCAAACGGCAGGGCCCTTCGGATCGTCGACGCACAGCGGACATGGTCCCGGCAATACATGGAGTTCGACCTCTCGGCCCTGACCGACAACCGCGATGTCCAGGCGGTCCTCTGGAGCCTGGCCCGCGCCGAAACCCTGGCCGCCGCGACGCCGCTCCTCGATCTGGCAACTGAGATGTCCGCGCGCCAGAGCGACGCAATCTGCCTGGCGCTCGGCGACGGCGTACTCGACTCACTGCGACTGCTCCTTCAGGCGCTCTCCATCCCTCGGCGCGATCGCGCGGCGCCAGAGCGCCTCTTCGAGGAGTCGCTCACGGTGATCTACCGCATCCTGTTCCTACTGTTCGCGGAAGCCCGAGGGCTCGTGCCACTGTGGCACCCAATCTACCGGGACCGCTATACCATCGACGCCATCGTCACAACGCTCCTTGCCGGGCGCCCCTACCGCGGCCTTTGGAGTGCGGTCAAGGCGATCTCCCATCTCACCCACGCTGGATGCTCGGCCGGAGAACTGTACGTGACTGCGTTCAACGGGCGCCTGTTCTCGCCCGCTCATGCGCCCACCTTCGAGCGCCGGCGCATAGACGATGGCGTGATGTCTCGCGTGATTCTCGGCGTAGGCGCACCTGGCGGGTCCAAGAGGATTCCCTTCCGGGAACTGGACGTCGAGCAGCTCGGCGCCGTGTACGAGCATGTCCTCGACTTCCGCCCTACCGACGAAGGCGAGGATCTGCTCACGCCCACGCGGGATACTCGAAAGGCGAGCGGCACGTTCTACACACCACGCGCGGTGACTGCGCACCTCGTGCGGCAGACTCTCGAACCGCTGGTCCTCGAGCGAACCGCCGCCGAGATTCTCGAGCTCCGGATCCTGGATCCGGCGATGGGAAGCGGGGCGTTCCTCGTCGCATCCTGCCGGTACCTCGCGCGCGCCGCCGAGGAGGCGTTCGTCCACGAAGGACGCTGGCACCCCGGCGATACGACTGACGGAGACCGGGCGGCGTTGCGCCGAGAGATCGCACAGCGATGCCTCTTTGGCGTGGACATCAATCCAGTCGCCGTCCAGCTCGCGAGGCTGTCACTCTGGCTCGCCACGCTCGCCGCCGACAAGCCCCTCACCTTCCTCGATCACCACCTCGTTGTCGGCGACAGCCTTGTCGGTGCCACTCCGGAAGACGTCCGGCGACAACCGAGTGCGGGGAGCGGCCGCCGGTCGCGCGCGACGTCGCTGCCGCTGTACGAGGATTCGTTGCTCGGCTCTGTCCTGGAGCAGGCAAGCCGCACGCGGCAACAGCTCGCCGTGGAGCCTGACGACACTGCGTCCGTCGTCCGCGACAAGGAGCAACGGCTTGCCGCCGTGCACGACCGCAAAGGACCACTCGGCCGCTGGTCTCGGGTGCTCGACCTGTGGTGTGCGGGCTGGTTCAGGGGAGAGGACCCGGCAATGGACCGCGGCACGTTCGCGGAGCTCGTCGGGTTCCTCCTCGACGACCGTTCCTCACTGCCGGCAAGGCTGGCGACGCCACTGCTGGCGCGCGCGGAGAGCATCGCGGCATGTCACCGCTTCCTGCACTGGTCACTGGCTTTTCCCGAGGTCTTCCGGAGCAACCGCGACAAGAGCGACACGTCGCGCGGCTTCGATGCGGTTCTCGGCAATCCGCCCTGGGACATGGTGCGTGGCGACAGCGGCAACGTCGCCGTCCGCGCGGACCGGCGCGGTCAAGCGCGGCAACTGGCGGACTTCGTGCGCGAAGCGGGGATCTACCGCATCGACAGCCACTCGCACGTGAATCGCTATGCGCTGTTCCTCGAGCGCGCGCTGCAACTCGTCCGTCCTGGTGGTCGCGTGGGCCTTGTGCTCCCGGCTGGCGCCTTCACCGACACGGGGACCGCGCCGCTGCGCCGGTATCTCTTCGACCACGCACGCGTAGACCGCATCACCGGACTCGACAACCGCGCCAGGATCTTTCCGATTCATCGCAGCGTGCGGTTCGTGCTGCTGTCGTGCACAACCGGTGCGCCCTCGAACGAGATCGCCTGCAGGTTCGGGATCTCCGATCTGGACAGTCTCGACACCGTGCCAGGCCGCCTCGCGTCCAATGGTCCATTCGTGCTCACACGCAGGTTTCTCGCACGAGTGTCGGGAGAGGATGACCTCGGAATCCCAGAGCTCCTCACGGCCGATGACGTAAGGATCGTGGAAGCCATCACAGCCACCGTGCCGTGGCTCGGGAACGGGTGGAAGGTCCGCTTCGGCCGCGAGCTCAATGCCACCGACGACCGGGGTGTGTTCGTTCCGTGCACCGGCTACCCCGCCGCTCGCCCTGTGCTGGAAGGGAAGAACCTCGATCCGTTCCGCGTGGCACCGAACGCAAGCCGCTTCGCGCTCGATCCGCGTGCAGCCCGCGCGGCGTCGATCCCGCACCTTCCAAGGCTCGCGTATCGTGACGTCGCCAGCGCGACGAACCGGCTCACGCTCATCGCCGCGATCGTGCCCGCGCGCGCCGTCACGACACACACCCTCTTCTGTCTGAAAACCCCGCTCCCGATCGAGACACAACGGGTGCTGTGCGCCCTGCTCAACAGCTTCGTGGCGAACTACCTCATCCGGATGCGGGTGAATCTCCACGTCACCACCGCGCTCGTGTCGCGGCTGCCGGTGCCCCTGGTGGCGGAGGGCTCCCCGGCATTCACGCGCCTGGCGTCACTCGCACGGACGCTGGCCACCTCGCGTCGGCCCGTCGAGGCACTGCCGGAGTATGCCGAGCTCCAGGCGCTGACGGCGCACCTCTACGATCTGACCGACCGCGACTTCAGGCACGTGCTGTCTACCTTCCCGCTCATCGCGGAAGAGACGAAGACGAAGGCCCTTCTCAGATTCAAGGCCTTTCGTTGACTCAGGAGCGCCACAAGGAACCGGGGCCACGGAGACACGGAGGCGCGGAGGTCAGATGCGGGGTTCGGTCTTGCGCGTCAACTGAGCGCGAAGCGGCGAATCGCGTCGGCGAGACCGGCCTGGTCATGGTGCCCGGTCACTGCCCAGCCTCGCGTCTTGAGGGCGGGAACGGCATTGCCCATCAGCACCGGAACACCAGCGAACTCCAGCATCTCGACGTCGTTGAAGTTGTCGCCGACCGCCATGACCTCGTCGCGGCTCAGTCCGAGCCGTGCCGCCCGCCAGGCCAGTGCCTGCCCCTTCGTCGCCTGCGGCGCGGTGACGTCCACCAAGGAGAAATCGCGCGGCTCGTACTCCGTGAGGGCAACCGCGAAATCTGGCACGTTCAGTTCATCGCCCCGGCTCGAGGCCACGCCGGCCGCCGCCGACATGCCTCGCAGCGTCGTCGCGAGCTGCCGCATCGCCGCGACACCGCCGTTGAACATCACTTGGATTGGATCCTCTGTCAGAGCGTCTTCGAGCGGCGTCGTCCGCGCGATGAGTGACTGATTGCGCGCCCAATACCCCTTGCGGCTGGGATGATCCCAGTCCATCGTCTCGAAGACCATCTGGCGGTCAACCGCGCGATCGAAGATGACCGCCGCGGAATCCCTGAACGACCGGGTCTCGTGCAGCACCGCGCGCGCCACTTCCCGGTCGAGCAGGCGCGACGCCAAGGTGCGGCCATCCATGGCGCGTTCAACCGCGCCGTTGCTGACGATGAGGGAGATCGTGTGGGGGAGCGGGTCGGCGACCGGCCGCACAAATGGATAGCTGCGGCCGGTAACGAGCGCAACGTGAATCCCCGCCGCCACGGCTTCATGAATCGCGGCGATATTTTCGGAGGGCATCTCGCCGCTGCTGTCGAGCAGCGTCCCGTCAACGTCGATGCCAATCAATCGAATCAAGCCTCTCTATTGTCTCCAATCCTGTGGGGTAGGATAGGAGGGTGATGCGACCGATTCGACACGCCTTGCTGTCCTTGGTCCTGGTATTCACCGCCGCGGAGGCTCGAGCGCAGACCCGCCCGGTGCCGTCCGTTCCACCCGACGTAGCCGCGCCGCCGGCGGACGCACAAACCACCGCCAATGGTCTCGCATCGAAGGTGCTGAACCCGGGCACCAGCGACGAGAAGCCGCTGGCCACGGACGTGGTGACGGTGCACTACACCGGATGGACGACCGACGGAAAGATGTTCGACAGCTCGATCGCACGCAGCACTCCGGCAATGTTTCCCCTCAACCGCGCGATCCTGGGCTGGCGTGAGTGCGTGCAGTTGATGACCGTCGGCGAGACCCGGCGCTGCTGGGTGCCGCAGGCCCTTGGCTACCGGGGCCAGGCGAACCGCCCGCAGGGCCTTACCGTGTTCGACATCGAGCTGATCGAGACCCGTCGCTCTCCGAGCGTGCCGCCATCGAACGTGGCCGCCCCCCCTGCCGAGGCAAAGCGCACGCCTTCCGGTCTTGCCTACATGGTCCTGCGAGTGGGCACCGGTGGAAGGAGGCCCGTGGCGTGGGATCGGGTCACGGTGCACTACACAGGGTGGACGACCGACGGAAAGATGTTCGACAGCTCGGTTCAGCGAGGAGCCCCCACGACACTGGGCCTCGACGATGTCATCAAGGGCTGGACAGAAGGGATGCAGCTGATGACCGAGGGCGAGCGCACTCGGTTCTGGATCCCCGAAGGCCTGGCATACAAGGGAGAAGCGGGTTCTCCCAAAGGCATGCTTGTATTCGACGTCGAGCTCATTCGCATCGAACGATGAAATGACCATTTTGTGATCACTCCCCACATTTCGCCGGTACCCGTCTACGGCTCTTTCCTGCTAAGCCGCTTCACATCAACTGTTTAGAACGTCCATCGGTCTCGGCACAGCGCTTGCCGTGTTGGTGGGCATGCACGCACGAGAATCGCTGAGGCGTCGGATTCCTCGGGAAGCCGGTTTCACGCTGATCGAGATACAGGTGGTCGTCCTCCTCATCGCCATCGTCGGCGGGATGAGCGTATTCGGCCTGCAATCCGCCCTTCCCAGCGTGCGTGGCGATGCGGCGGCGGACCATATCCTGTCGGCAATGCGGGTTGCCCGAGACCTGGCGATCACGCAACGCCGCCGCGTCGAGGTGCGGTTCACGCCGCCCAATCAGATCGCCATGGTGCGTATCGATCCGAACTCTGAGTCGATCGTCGCGAGTGTCGCGCTCGAATCGAATCCGACGTTCACGCTGACCGCTGGGCTGCCGGATACGCCCGATGCGTTCGGGAACAATATGGCCGTCGACTTCGGCGGCGCGGCAATCATCCGGTTCAACGAGGACGGCACGCTCTCCGATGGCGGGGGCATCCCCTTGAACGGCACGGTGTTCATCGGCCAGAACGGCCAGCCACGGGGGTCCAGAGCCGTCACGATCACCGGTGTCACTGGTCGCGCCCAGGTATACGGCTGGGATGGCCGTCAATGGCAGGAGCGGTAATGACTCTCAAACACGCCGCCAACGAGCGCGGCTTCACGTTGATGGAAACGATGGTGGCGCTGGGCGTACTGGCCGCGGGCCTGCTGAGCACGGCGCAGGTGATGGCGTTCTATCTCAGCATGTCATCCGACGCCGGGTGGGATCTCCTCGCGCGCCAGAAGGCCACCGAGGCGATCGAGAGCGTGTTCACCTCGCGGGACACCGGGAAGATACCGTGGGCGCAGATCCGCAACGTCGCCGGCGAGAGTGGCAGCGACGGCGGGATCTTCCTGGACGGCCTGCGGCCGCTGACAATCGGCGGAGTCGACGGGCTGGTCAACACCGCCGACGACGGCGCGGTGGACGGGGTGGTGCTGCCGGGACCTGATGGCAGCCTGGGCACCGGCGACGACGTGACGAAGGTGCTCACGAACTTTCAACGGGAGATCCGGATTACCGCGGTGACGGGCAACCCGAACCTGCGCCGGATCAAGGTCATCATCACCTACCGGGCGGAACAGCGCAGCCGGGAATTCGTGATCGACACGTTCATCTCGTCATTCGCATAGGAGACAGCATGCAACACCACGCACGACACACTGTCTCCCGCTCCTCGACGGAGTCCGGCTTCTCGCTGGTCGAGCTGCTGATTGCGATGACAATCACGCTGACAGCGCTCGGCATCTCGCTGACGGCGCTCACCAGCGTCTCGCGTGCGCGCGAGGCCTCGTCGCTTCTGACCGACGGCAATCAGTCGCTTCGCTCGACGCTCAACCTGATGACGCGCGACCTTCTCGTCGCCGGTCGCCTGGTGCCGGTGGGCGGGATCTCGATCCCTTCCGGTGCTGGATCCGTGGCGCTCGTGCGTCCGAGCCAGACGGGCACCGCGATGACCTTTCCGGCGGGCGACACGGCACTTCCGGCGGTGAGCCCGGCCAACGCGCTCGGACCAACCATCAACGGCACGTCGACAGACATGGTCTCTATCCTGATGATAGACACCGCGACTCTGTGCGGCACGACCAATCGTCTTGACAGCCTGAACCTGGCCAACATCGCCAACGACGGATCATCGGCCACCGTCGATCCGGCCATGACCATCAGCTGCACGGGGAACGGCATCACCGCCGGCGACCTGATCATGTTCAAGGCAGGCGGCACCGGCGAAACGCTGATGATGGTCACGGCCGTCAACGGGCGGACGATGTCGTTTGCTCCCGGCGATCCGATGAATCTGAATCAGCCCGGGGCGGCGGCGGGAACGATTCTCCAGTTGCACGACACGCCGACCACTTACCCGCTGAACACGAAGGCGTATCGCGTCTACATGATCAGCTACTACATCTATGTCGATCCGGCGACGCCGAACAAGCCGCAGCTCATGAGAAGGGTGAACCTTCGCCCCGATCGCGCCATCGGAATCGGCATAGAGAACCTGCAGTACACCTGGGACGTGGTGGACGGCGCGACAAACCCCGTCAATGTCGCGGCGCCGACCGCCGCCCAGCGGAACCAGGTCCGGAAGGCCAATGTGTTCGTGTCAGGCCGGTCGCGAACCGTCTGGACGCAATCGCGCCAGTACATACGGACCAGCCTGTCGACGCAGGTCAGCCTGCGGAGCCTGTCGTTTGTCGATCGTTACAACCCGACTCTCTAGTAGAGGCATTCATGAAGTCCCGACCCTCTGAATCCGGCGTCGCGCTGATCACCGTTCTCTTGTTGCTCGTACTGACGTCCGGAATGCTGGCCGGCTTCACGTCGCTGGTCATTTCCGACGTGAAGTTGCGCGGCAGCGACCGGACACAGACGCAAGCGTTTTACGCAGCGCACGGTGCGCTCGAGAAGCTCACGGCCGACATCACGAACCTGTTCATGACGAACGTCGCGCCGACGTCGGTGGAGATTCACGCGCTGGAAACCTCTCCTCCGGTGATTCCCGATGTGCAGTTCGTCGCGAAGGACGGCGGCTCGGGTTACGCCAGCGTGTTCCCGGAGGCGGCCGGCCGGCCTGTCACGGTGGCCGACACCATCGACTCGGGGCCCTACCAGGGCATGATCGGGCTGCTCACGAACTACACGCTGAACGTCACCGGAAAAGTCGTGAAAGGCCCGGACTCCGGCGCCGAGGTCGCGCTCCAGCGCCGGATGCAGACGGTGGCGATTCCGGTGTTCCAGTTCGGCGTCTTCTCCAATCCCGACCTTGCCTTCCACGCCGGATCGAACTTCAACTTCGGCGGACGTGTGCACACCAACGGCAACCTGTTCCTTGCGGCGAGCGACGGCTTCACGCTCACGCTTGCCCAGCGCGTGACAGCCGTCGGCGAGGTCATCCGCACCAACATCGAGAACAGCTGGCCCACGGCTGGTGGCGGCTATAACGGCACGGTCAGCATGGCGCAGGCGCCGAACGCCTACTTCAACATCACCACGGCACAGGGCAGCCTAGTGGGCAACCTTGGCACGGCGTTGAACGATCCGACCTGGAAGAATCTCTCGGAGAACACCTCGAACGGCTACATCCGAAACGGGCGGACAGGGGCCCGCACGCTCAATCTCCCGTTTGTCTCGCAGGGCGCCACGCCGCTCGACCTGATCCGGCGCGGCGTGGCGGGCGAGAACGCCTTCATCCTGCAGCAGCGCTACTACTCGATGGTGAGCCTGCGTATCCTGCTCTCGGACACCGCGGCGGAGATCACCGGACTACCGGGCGTCACCAACACGCCTCCCGTTCCGCTGAACGACCGCGCCACGCTCGTGGCGCTCGGCTTCAACGCGCCCGACGTGATCGCATTGTCAGGCGGCAATCTCCTCGCCGGCGGCGGCGGCAACAACGCGGGCATCGTGGCCAACACGGTCAACCTCGGTCTCGGCGCGCACAACATCTACAGAACACAGGCGGGCACACCTCTCCACGGCGGCTTCATCAAGATCGAGATGCAGCGGATGGACGAGACGTGGGTTGACGTAACGATGGAGATTCTCAATCTTGGCGTGAGCGGCAAGAATCCCGCCGTGGCCAACTGCGCCGATCCAAGCCCCAACGCGATCATTCGCATCCAGCGTGTGCGCAACCTGCCTAGCACGGCAAACGCTTGTGGACTGCTGCCGGTGCCGGCGAACCCGGCCAACACGTACTCGACGACATCCACGGACTACTGGCCGCAGGTACTCTACGACGCCCGCGAAGGACTCCGCCGCGAGGGTGCCGCGATCAACCCGGTGGCAAACAACAACCTCTATCTGGGCGGTGTGATGCACTACATCGAGCTGGATGCGCGGAATCTGAGCCGCTGGTTCCAGGGAGCAATCGGCGTAAGTGGACTTGGCGCGCTGGGCGTCAACGGCTACAGCGTCTACTTCTCCGACCGGCGGGGAAACAAGGACCTCGCCAACGCAGAGACCGGCCGGTACGGTGCCGAGGACTTCGTCAATCCCGCGAGCGGAACTGGAGTGGCCAACGGCGTCCTCAACGGAGGGGAAGATATCGACGGCGATGGCGCGTTGGACGTTTACGGCCAGACGCCCATCGCGAACCTGGCGTTCGCACAGGTGCCGCTCACCAATGCGGCGCGCCCCTGGACGGACATACAGAACACGGCTGGACCGCCTGTGTGGGCATGGCCGGACGCGGCAGGTGTGCGGCCCACCGCAGCGGAAATGGCGCAGGCAAACCGGGCCATTCTCTTCCGGCGCGCGCTCAAGCTGACCAACGGGGGCCTGGGCAACCTCGTGGCGCCGGGTCTGACGATCGCCGCCGAGAATCCCATCTATGTCCAGGGCAACTGGAATGCCAGCGCGGCGGGGTTTGGCGCCGCCGGCAGCGTTGCCACGTCGGTCATCGCGGACGCGGTGACAGTGCTCTCCAACAGTTGGAACGACGTGATTTCGTTCACGTCGCAGAACGGGGCCACGGGCCTTCCCGACATTGCCAATCAGCGGCCGAGTGACAGGGCCGAACGGACCGCGTCGACCACCTGGTACCGCATGGCTGTCCTTGCGGGCAAACCGATTACGTTCAACTTCAACGGCGGCGCTGAAGAGTCCTTCGGCGCCGACGGCGGTGTGCACAATTTTCTGCGAATGCTGGAAGACTGGAACGGCGACACGATCAACTACCTGGGGTCGATTGCGATGTTCTATATCAACCAGCAGGCGACCGGAATCTTCAAGTGTTGCGACAACGTTTACCGGCAGCCGACGGTCCGAAACTTCACCTTCGACGTGAACTTCCTGAATCCGGCGCTGCTGCCGCCGCTGACGCCGATGTTCAGAGACCTGAACACGACCGGCTTCACGCAGGTCATCGAGTAGCCATCGAGTGCCGCGAGCGGGTTCTGTTCTCTGGGCCCGCTCCGCTATTCCTCCGACATGTAGGGGTAGCGGTACTCCCGAGGCGGGGAGAATGTCTCCTTGATCGTCCTCGCGCTCACCCACCTCAGCAGGTTCATTTTCGACCCTGCCTTGTCGTTGGTACCCGAACGCCGCGCGCCACCGAACGGCTGCTGGCCGACAACGGCGCCGGTCGGCTTGTCGTTGACATAGAAATTGCCGGCCGCGTGCCGCAGTGCATTCGTCGCCTCCTGCACGGCCGCGTGTTCGGTCGCGAAGACGGCGCCGGTCAGGGCATACGGAGACGTCTCGTCGATCGTCTTCAGCGTTTCGAGCCACCGTGCGTCCGGGTAGACATACGCGGTCACGACCGGTCCAAAGATCTCTTCGCGCAGCAGCCGGTATCCCGGATCTGAGGTTTCAACCAGGGTTGGCTCGACGAAGTAGCCCGTCTCGCCGTTGACGCCCCCTCCCTGGACAACGGTTGCGTTGCGGCGAGCGTCATCCAGGTACCCGCTGATTCGATCGAACGCCTTTCCGTCGATCACGGCGCCGAGGAATGTCCGGAAGTCACTGACGTCGCCCATCCGCATGTCGCGCATCATGGCGACGACGCGATCGCGAACCTCCGGCCAGAGCGATCGCGGCACATAGATGCGGCTCGCGGCCGAGCACTTCTGTCCCTGGTACTCGCAGCCGCCGCGTGCAATCGCCACCGCCAGTGCCTGCACGTCGGCCGACGGGTGGGCCACGATGAAATCCTTGCCCCCCGTTTCACCTACGAGCCGTGGATAGCTTCGATAACGGGAGAGATTCTCGCCGGCCAGCTTCCACAGGCCGTCGAACACCGCCGTGCTGCCGGTGAAATGCACTCCGGCGAGGTCTGGCGAATCGAGCAGCACGCGGGAGATCTGTGTCGCGTCACCGGGCACGAAATTGATCACCCCCGGAGGAAGTCCCGCGGCCTCGAGCAGGCGCATCACGTAGTAGCCGCTCACGACGGCGCTCGACGCGGGCTTCCAGACAACGGTGTTGCCCATCAGCGCCGGGGCGGTCGGCAGGTTGCCGGCGATCGACGTGAAATTGAAGGGGGTCACCGCGTACACGAAGCCTTCGAGCGGTCGATACTCCGTGCGATTCGACGCGGCGTCGGTGGAGATGGGCTGCTCGTCGTACAGATCTCGGGCGAAATACGGATTGAATCGCCAGAAGTCGATCAGCTCGGAGGCGGCGTCGATCTCCGCCTGGATCACGGTCTTCGACTGCCCAAGCATCGTCGCCGCATTGAGCGTGGCGCGCCACGTCGTGGTGAGCAGCTCGGCGGCCTTGAGAAAGACGCCCGCGCGGTCCTCCAGCGATCGGCTCGCCCACTCCCGCTGCGCGTCGAGCGCCGCCGCGATCGCCTGGCTGACGTGCTCGGTCGAGGCCATGTGCCAATCAGCGAGCACGTGCTGGTGATCGTGCGGCATCACCACGTGGCCGATCTGGCCCGAGCGAATCTCGCGCCCTCCGATGACGATCGGGATGTCGATTCTCTCGCCGGCCATCGCCGTCAACCGCGCCTTCAACTCGTTGCGCTCGGGCGAACCTGGCAGGTAACTGCGATTCGGGTCGTTGACTGGAAGCGGCACGCGCGTCATGCGGGGATCTTACGGGAATTTCGAATGCAGACCACAGGGCATGCCATAACCGCGGCCATCACGAAACAAACGCCTCTGCGTCTCTATGGCGTTCGTGGTGCTTCGTGCCTGTCCCTATGGTCTCGCCGGCTCGATGTCCACCACGATATGCCGCCATTTCTGCTGGCGGAAGCGGACGACGCTCAGCACGCACCGTGTGAAATGGCCCAGGACGATCGCGAGCCAGATGTCCGATGGCTGCAGGCCGCGCGTGGCCTGCAGGATCGTGCAGAGGCCGATAGGAACCCCGATCTGCGACACGATGGAGATGTAGAGCGGACTGCGCGTGTCGCCGGTTCCTTGCAGACCGCCCGTGTAGCTGAGTGCCACGGTGATGAAGAAGCCGGAGACGGCGAGGAACGCCAGCAGTTGCTGGCCGAGGGCCATCACGTCGGCGTTGGTGTTGCCGAACATGGCGATCAGGGCGCGCGGAAACAGCACGAACGCAGCAGCCAGGACTGCCGCCGCACCAAGCCCGATGCGCGACGTGACCTGCACTCCCTGCACAGCGCGCTCGGGATTGCCGGCGCCGAGGTTCTGGCCGGCAATCGTGGCTGCCGCACCCATCAACGCCGTCGAGGTCCACGTGATCAACGAGAAGAGCTCCGTGTAGGCGAGCGCAAATGCCGCCTGCGCGGCGGCGCTGTGCTCGAGTGAGCCGATGAACCGCAGAAGGAACACACCAGCCACGTTCATGGCGATGCCCTGCACGCCGGTGGGCAGGCCGAACCGGAAGAGCGAGCGGATGATCGCGAAGTCGGGACGGCGGCTCATCCCGGGCTCGAAATGAATGACCGAGTCCGGCCGTGTCAGGCGCCAGACGCCATACGCCGACACCAGCGTGCTGCTCGCCGTCGTGCCGTACGCCGCGCCAACGGTGCCGAACATGGGAATCAGGATGACGTTGAACACGACGGTCAGCACCGTCATCGCCACGCCGAGCCGCAGCGGTGTACGCGGATCACCGGCAGCGCGAAACGCGCCGCTCAGCATGAAGAAGTACAGCATCCCGATGATGCCAAGGAACATCATGCGGAGAAACGGCAGCGCCTCCGCCTGCACCTCGGGCGCGGCGTTGATCAGCGTGAGGAGCGCGGGTGCCGAGAAGTAACCGACCGCGGCCAGGAGAACACCGAGACCAGCGGCGGTCAGAAACGCCTGATAGACGACCCGGTTGACCTTGTCGGGCTCGTTCGCTCCGGCGAACCGCGCGACCATGACGCCCATGCCGGTGAACAACGAGCTGATGAAGACGATGACGACGAGGAAGATTTGCCAGCTGACGCCGATCGCCGCGTTGCCGGTGAATCCGACGAAGCGGCCGACCATCGCATGATCGATGAAGCCCTGCAGCCCCGCGATGACGTTCTGTACAATCGTCGGCCAGGCCAGCCGCCACACGGCAGCGCCAATCGGCCCTTCCACGATCGAGCGGTCGTACTTCCGGGGTCTTGGTGCGACGTCTGCCACGAAACGGCCGGAGTGTACTACGGCACTGGTGAGGGAGAGCTAGACGTCCAACTCCTGCGCCTCTTCGGCGCGGTCCATGATGAACCGGAAGCGCGCGGAGGCGTCCTTGCCCATCAGCTCGTTGATCACGCGATCGGTGACGACCTGATCGAGGATCTCGACCCGAAGAAGCCGCCGCGTCTTCGGGTTGAGGGTCGTCTCCCACAGCACCTTCGGCATCATCTCGCCCAAACCCTTGAAGCGCGTGATGTCGGCGTGCGCGCGGCCGTTGGCGTAGAGCTTCAGCAGGCGATCCCGGTGCGCATCATCGAGCGCCCAGAAAGTATTCTTGCCGATGTCGATGCGGTAGAGCGGCGGCTGCGCGAGGAAGACCTTGCCGCCGGTGATGAGATGCGGGAGGTGACGGTAGATGAAGGTGAGCAGCAGCGTCGCGATGTGATGGCCGTCCGAGTCGGCGTCCGCGAGGATGATGACGCGGCCGTACCGCAGCCTGGACAGCTCGAAGGTCTTGCCCATCCCACAGCCGAGCGCCGTGACCAGGTCGGCCAGCTCCTTGTTCTCGAGCACCTTGGCGAACGTCATGCCTTCCGTGTTCATCACCTTTCCGCGCAACGGGAGAATCGCCTGCCGCACACGATCTCGCCCCTGTTTCGCGGAGCCACCGGCCGAGTCGCCTTCCACGACGAACAGCTCGCTGTCCTCGCGGCCGGGGCTCGTGCAGTCGCTCAGCTTGCCCGGCAGGTTGAGGCGCCCCGTCGTGGCGGTCTTCCGCGTGACCTCGGCTTGCGCGGCGCGGCTCGCCTCGCGCGCGCGCGCGGCGAGAATGATGCGTCCGACCACGGCGTCGGCAATCGTGGGGTTGTGGTTCAGCCAGTGCTCGAGGGCCGGGCGAACCGCAGAATCGATGACGGACAGGATCTCCGGGTTGTTGAGCCGGTCCTTTGTCTGCCCCTGGAACTGCGGCTCCTCGATGAAGAGGCTGAGCACCCCGGTCAGCCCCTCGCGGATGTCCTCCGCCGAGAGGGTGACACCCTTGGGCGACAGGTTGTGCGTATCGATGTAGTTTCGAACAGCCTTGCCGAGGCCGGCGCGCAGCCCGCTCTCGTGCGTGCCGCCTGACGCGGTAGGGATGCCATTGACATAGCTGCGTACGTGCTCGTCGGTCGCCTCGGTCCATTGCAGGACAAGATCGAGCCGTGGCGCGGTGTCCCGGGCGTGGACGAATGCGGTTTCGTGCACCGGCTTCGCATTCCGCTCGGCCACGATCTTCCGGAGATAGTCCGCGAGGCCTTCCTGGTGCTCGAAGGCCACCTTCGTCTTCTCGGCCTCGTCCTCGAAAGTAACCCGCACTCCCTTGTGGATGTAGCTGACGATCTCGAGCCGCTCGCGGACGACCGCGGCATCGAACTCCACCTTCGGGAAGATCGTCGGGTCAGGATGGAAGTAGACCGTGGTGCCGGAACCGCGGGCGGGCCCGGTCTTCCTGAGCGGAGCCACGGGTTTGCCACGCTTGAAGGACATCTCCCACACGGCGCCGTCGCGCTTGACGCTCGCGCGAAGCTCGCTCGAAAGCGCGTTCACCACGCTGGCGCCGACGCCGTGAAGCCCCCCGGCGGTCTTGTAATTGCCCTGCTCGAACTTGCCGCCCGCGTGGAGCACCGTGAAGATCACCTCGAGGGCGCTCTTCCTCGTGGCGGCATGCTTATCGACCGGGATTCCCCGACCGTCATCTGACACGGTAATCGAGCTGCCGTCGGCGTGGAGCGTGACGGCGATGTTCGACGCGAAGCCGTTCATCGCCTCGTCCACCGCGTTGTCGAGAATTTCCCAGACCAGGTGATGAAGGCCGGTGGCGCCAACGCCGCCGATATACATGCCGGGCCGCTTGCGAACAGGCTCGAGCCCTTCGAGAACGGTGATGTCTTTTGCGGTGTACGTGGACATGAGGATTAGGGGTTACAGAGTACTAGGGTCGGAGCACTGGAGGTTCGACGGAGGCAAGAAAGCCCTTGTCAGTCCCTCACACCTAACCTATAACCTGTACTCGTAACCTGCAAGAAGCGTGATAGCCCGTCTGATCCTCGGCGGCGTCGCGTGGTGTGCCGCACTTGCCCTGTTTGCGGTGCTCATCCAGAGGTCTGGCTCGACCACTCCCCGTCTCATGCCCGCGCGCGACGGATCAACGGCGCTCGACGGCGTTGACGCGATCGCACGGGCGCTCAATGACACGCGCCTGACCTCGATACGTCCCGATCGGTTGCAGTGGACGGTCACCAAAGGCATGTCCGCCCTGAGAGAAATGGTCGTGTATGTGGCGGCCAATAACCCGGACGAGGCGCGCTCGATCGCCGAGCACATCGTGACCCCTACCGCTCGAGCGAAGTATCACGAGATCCTCGTATACGTCCAGGCGGTCGATCTGAAGAATGATCCCGTCGTGCGGCGCGTGGTGTGGACGCCGCGCGACGGGTATGTAGAGATGAGGTTTCAATAAAGTCAGCGGTTGCCGTCGGCCTCCGGCTTGGCGCCGCGCGGCTTCCGCGACCGCGGTGTCGCCGCCGCCGCGGCCGGCTTGGCAACCTTCGGTGCTCTGCCGACCGTCTTACGCTTGCGCGCCGGCTTCCTGACCGGCGCCTCGTCCGAATGCGCGTCGATCGTTTCGCCATCGACAATCGGCGGTTCGGCCACCTGTTCCGCCGCGGTATCACCGGCGACGCTCTCGGCAACCACGTCAACGGGCACGTCGATCGACGGTTCCTCAACCGCCGCCGGTGCGGTGCGCTGAACCATCTGCGCGCCGGGGAACACGCGGATCGCCCCCTGGCGATCACGTTCGACGCGAAGCACGCCTTCCTTCCCTGCCGCGCGCAAGAGATCGACGACTGACGCAAACCCGTACTTGCGCTCGTCGAACCCCTCGATGGCACTGCGCAGGACCTGCTTGGCCTGCCGCACGTACATCGGCCACCGCGCCACACCGCTCAAGGCCTGATTCACGGCGCGGATGCCATCCTGCATGCTCATCGGCGACGCCGGAAGGGCTTCCTCGTCGTCAGAGTCCACGGCCGTCGCCTGGACCTGGACCTCCGCCTCCGGCGCGGTCGGCGCTTCGACCGACTTCTCGGGCATCTGCTCCGGGGTCACATCGTCGCCGCCGTCCTCGCGAGCTTCGACGAGCATGCTGCGACCGGCGTTCTTGAGGGTCACGGCGCCGGTCTTCGCAACCTTCTCCATGAAGTCACGGAAGCTACCAGCCCCGTACTCACGCTCGGAGAAGGTCGAGTCGAGCTGCAGCAGCGTGCTCTTGAGCAGGCCGAGCTGCGGCGCCACCTCTCGATCGGACAGCACTTTCAGCGCGCGCCTCACGAGCGGCAGGACTTTCGAGATCTCGCTCGTGCCGCCGGCGGCCGGCCGGCTCCGATCGCCGCCGCCTCGACTTCCGCGATGGCTCTCGCTCCGGGCCCGCGTCGGCACCAGGTTCTCGTAGGCGATGAACTCATGGCAGTTCTGCTGCATCGTCGTGCTGGTGAACTGACGGCCACCGACCACGATCACCTTGCGGCCGTACTGCTTCAACTTCTCGACGAGCGAGATGAAGTCGCTGTCGCCGCCGACGATGACGAATGCGTTGATGTGGTTGTGGGTGAAGGCCATCTCGAGCGCATCGAGCGCCATCGTGATGTCGGCCCCGTTCTTGTCGCCACCAGGGGTCATGTTCCGCTGGACCATCCGGATGGCGTGCTGAGTGAGGAGGCGGCTGTAGTCGCCGGCGCGCTTCCAGTCGCTGTAGGCGATCTTGGTCACGATCTCGCCGCGCTCCTTGATGGCATCGAGCACCAGCCCGATGTCGAACTGGCCGCCGATGGTGTTCTTGACGCCGATCTCCACATTGTCGAAATCAATGAAGACGGCGATTCTCGTACTCGTTGTGTCTGTAATCATTCCTGGCTTACGGAATCCTTGGAGGGATGTTCTCGACTCGCGGCTCGATGAATTCGAGCGTAGCAACGGACCTTCCCGGCCCGGCGCGCGAGGACACCTCAGTATATGCCGGATTCGGCAGGCGCGGGAGCCCTGCCAGGTTCTCCGTGGCCCGTCGCTGTGAGGCGGACCTGAAGGTCCGCCCCTACTGGGGCGGGTTCTCGATCTCCGGCGGGATGATGCGGATGAACTGGCCGCGCTGGAGCAGCTCCCGACCTTTTCCACCCCGGCCCGTGACCTCGTACTTCGTCGTGCTAATCGTCTGCTCGGCGCCGCGGCTGGTTTCCACGCGCATCAGATCGCGATCGCCGGTCGAGGCCAGAAACCCGAGCACGCGGTCGTCCTTGCTCGAGAGTTTGATGAGGATGACCCCCTTGCCGGGGCCAGAGAGAAAGTTCACTTCGTCGGCCCGGCACAGGATTGCCCGCGCCTCCCGCGTTGCGGCAATGACGATCTCGTCGCCAGTCAGCCTTGCCACGCCGACGACCTCGACTCCCTGGGAGGGCCTCGCGAATTTGCGGCCGCTCCGCGTGCTGGGCTCGACGAATGACTCCAGGCCGAAGCGGAGGCTGAAGCCGTCGCTCGTCACGGCGATGGCGTGCACGGGTGGCGCCTCGCCTTCCTTCTTCGCTTCGATCTTCCCCACCACGCGCGGGTCCAGGCTCAGCGCGGCAATCACCCTCTCGCCGTCCTTCAGCTTGAACAGCTTCTGCACCGGCTCTCCGTACCCCGTGGAGGCGGGAACATCGATGATCCGCGTCGAGTATGCCACTCCGAAGTTGGTGAAGAACACCGCGGTCGCCCGCGTGCTGCCCTGCAGCAGCGCCAGCACGGAGTCCCCCTCACGCAGCCTCGTCGTCGCGACGTCGCGCACTTCTTTTTGGCGCTTCAGCCACCCGTCGCGCGACACGATGACGACGTTGTCTTCCTCGACGATGAAGTCGTCTTCGGTGAAGGCAACCTCCTCGGCGGCCTCGATGATGGTTCGGCGGCCGTCAGCCTTGCCGCCGTACGTCTTCTGCACCTCCTCGATCTCGTCGCGCACGACCTTCCAGCGCGCGTCTTCGTCCTTCAGCAGGCCGGAAATCTGCCTTGCGCGCTTGCGCTTGTCGGCCAGCTCGTTCTGGATGACGAGAATCTCGAGTCGCGCGAGGCGGTAGAGCTTGAGCTCGAGGATGGCGTCGGTCTGCTCGGCGTCGAGGCCGAAGCGCTTCATGATGGCTGCGGCGGAGTCGGCTTTGCCGTCCGACTTGCGGATGATCTTGATGATCTCGTCGAGCGCGTCGAAGACCTTCTCGAATCCCTCGAGTATGTGGATGCGCCTCCGCAGCGCCTCGAGCTCGTATTCGAGCCTCTTGGTGACCACTTCCAGGCGGAAGTGCAGGAAGTGCCAGAGGATCGCCTTGAGATCGAGCCGCTCCGGTCGCCCGACCTCGGCGTTCTCGGTCGGGATCAAGCACGTCATGTTGACGATGAAGTTGGTCTGGAGCGGCGTGTTCTTGAAGAGGTACGCCATCACCATCCTCGGATCGGCATCGCGCTTCAACTCCAGCGAGATCCGCACATCGTCCGTGGAGACGTCCTTGACGTCGAGAAGCGGCGGCAGCTTCCGTGAGAGGACCACGTCGGCGATCCGCTCGACCAGTGCCGACTTGTTCACCATGTACGGAATGCTGGTGATGATGATCTCGCGGCTCCCGCGGGACCCTGGGGCCTCCTCCCAGGTCGCGCGGAGGCGGATCGTCCCCGAGCCGGTTCGGTAGATTTCCTTCAATTCGTCCGCGGAGTTGAGGACCTGCGCGCCGGTCGGAAAGTCCGGTCCCTTGACCCAACGGCACAACTGCACGCTGCTCAACTCGGGGTTGTCGAGCAGCTTGATGAGCGCCGTGCAGATCTCGGCGAGGTCGTGTGGCGGAATGTTCGTCGCCATGCCAACGGCGATCCCCGTCGTGCCGTTGATCAGGAGATTCGGAATCCTGGCCGGCAGCACGACCGGCTCCGTCTTCGTGCCGTCGTAGTTCGGCCGGAAGTGGACCGTCTGCTGGTCGATCTCGGACAACAGCTCGTCGGAAATGCGCGCGAGCCGGCACTCGGTGTAGCGCATCGCCGCCGCGCTGTCGCCGTCGAGCGAGCCGAAATTGCCCGATCCGTCGATGAGCGGGTAGCGCAGGGAGAAGGACTGCGCCATCCGCACCAGCGTTTCGTAGAGCGCGGCGTCGCCGTGCGGGTGGTAGCTCCCCATCACGTCGCCCACCACCTTGGCGCATTTTCGGTGCTTGACGTCCGCGGTCAGGCTCTGCTGCCACATCGTGAACAGGATGCGGCGTTGCACCGGCTTCAGCCCGTCGCGGACGTCGGGAAGCGCACGCGATGTGATGACCGACAGCGCGTAGTTGAGGTACCGGCTCTGGGCCGCCTCGTGCAGCGCGACCCCTTCGGTCGTTCCGCCCGGGGGCGGCGCGGCCATGGACGAGCTGTCGGAGGTATCAGCGAGATCGAAGAGTGAAGGATCCGATTTTCTAGGCTTGCGTGCCAAGGAGTATCTCTGTGGTCTCTGTCGCTTCTGTGGCGTTCTAGTTGGCGAACATCTTACCCGGAGACTGTATTATTCGAGGTTCACCGAGGAGGATATTGATGCTGCCATACGGAGCCAGAGATCTCGCGCGCGCACATCGTACGGTTCGAGGGAACACCATCAAGACCGCGGAGGAGATCCCGGAATCGAAGCTGGATTATTCGCCGGCGCCAGGCACGCGCACGATTGGCCAGCTCCTCGTGCACATTGCGATGTCCGACGCGTTCGCCAGCCTCCACAAGGAAAAGCGAACGTCATTCGACGGCATCAATTTCCAGGAGTTGATGGCGCCGATCGTGGCTGAGGAGCAGAAGCCCCGCTCGAAGGCGGCGCTGATCGCCTTGTTGAAGGAGCGAGGCGACGCGTTCGCCTCGTGGCTGGAGAGCTTGTCCGACGAGTTCCTCGCGGAGCCCTTTGCCATGCCTCCGGGACAGGCACCGCCTGCCAAGACCCGCTTCGAGATGCTCATGGGCATGAAGGAGCACGAGATGCATCACCGGGGGCAGTTGATGCTGATTCAGCGCATGGTCGGGATCACACCACACCTGACGCGCGAGAGGCAGGAACGGATGGCGGCCCAGAAATAGGCCGGCCTGCGTGTGCTCGCGCGGGACTCAACGCGCCCGTGACGAAGGCGGCTCACTGGCGTTTCGAGTGAGCCGCCACTCCGAGTGCTCCAAGTCGAGGTAGGCGGCGCGCATCCGAACCGGAAGGTGCCGCGGTCCGGCAACTGCGTCGGGGTGCGCAGCCTCATAGCTGGCGAGCGCTGCTCGAGCAGACGCCAGCGCCGCCGTCGGCCGCGTCAGCAGCCCGTCCTCGCGCCGTGCGAGGACGACGCGCTGGCGCGGGTTGCCGGGGCCGCGGCCGCTGTGTACCACGCGGAAACCAGCCTCGGCGGCAAGCCATGTCAGCGCCGCCGTCGAATAGGCCAGGACGTGGACCTCTGAACGGATGCAGTACTTCAGCTCGCCGTGCTCCGCCACATCGTCCAGATTCGGCACGCTGATGAGCAAGAACCCGCCCTGCCGCACCGCGCTGCCGAGCGACCGGAGAATCGCCAGCGGGTCCGTGACGTGCTCGAGCACGTGATGGAGCACGGCGAGATCGAACCGCGGCTCCGCTGGAATCGACTGGAGTTCGCGGTGACGCGCGAAGGCGACCTTCGTCGCCGGGTCGATGCCGTAGGTCGTCCATCCCTGTGCCGCCAAGGCATCGAGCATCCCGCCCAACCCGCACCCGATGTCGAGCACGGTGGCGCCGGCTGGCGGATG
The DNA here is from genome assembly GCA_021731165.1 of Acidobacteriota bacterium. Lineage (GTDB taxonomy): Bacteria > Acidobacteriota > Vicinamibacteria > Vicinamibacterales > UBA2999 > JAKFXY01. Next base: position 26,026 of record JAKFXY010000099.1, read on the forward strand.
AAGCACGTCGAGCTCCGCCGCGACGGGCGCGAACAGCGCCTCGAGACGACGCCGAGAGACCTGCTTCTCCTGTTCGTCCTGGCGATGACGGCCCCATCTGCCATCCGCGGAGTACGTCGCTTCGAGCTCCTCGGAACTGGGGAGCGGGTTGGCGAAGAGGATGCCGCACCGCACGCAGCCTGAGATGAAGCCGTAGGTCCACGTGCGGCGATTGGAGCCGAGCGGAGCAAGGTGGCGGACCGCCCCACCGCATGCGGGACAGTGTTGCAGCTCCCCTGGCGGCTCGTAGCGAAGCAGGTGCCAGAAGAGGCGAACGGAGCGGCGGACCGGACGGAAGGCGAGGCGGAGTAACTTCGCCGTGCCGTAGACCGCGCGACCGAGCAGGCTGAGCACGGGCATCCGAGATCCCCGGCGAAACATGTCCAAGGCCTAGGCGTAGGACCCGCGTCCCGACTTCAGCACGTCAGCGAGATTATCGGCCATGCTGACCGAATCCGCCGGTGCGAGCGTTGAGACCGTCACGCGAATGGCCGGACGTGAGTGGATTCGGAATGGCTCTCCGGCGGCCACGGCCCAGCCACGCTCTGCCATCTCGTGTACAACGCGCCCCTCGTGGCGCACGGGAATCCAGACATTGAAACCCGAAGCGCCGTGCGCCTCGATGTCGCGCTCTTTGAGCGCGTTGACGAGCGCCTCCCTCCGCTGCCGGTAGATTTCTGTCGCGCGCACGAGCTGGCGGCCTCCCGCGGGATCCGACCAGAGCGCCAGCACCAGTTCCTGCAGGATGTGGCTGACCCACCTCGGCCCCAGACCATACCGCCCTTCAACGCGGTTGACCGTCAGTGAATCGCCGGCGACGAATGCCACTCGAAGGTCCGGGCCGAGAAACTTCGACGTGGAACGTACGTACGCCCAACGGCCTCGCGTCCCGTCGCTGAGAGTCACGAGCGGCACACCGGCCGCTGGCCCGCAGGCATCGTTCTCGATGAGCAGCAAGTCCTGGTGCTCGCGGAGCACGGCCGCCAACGCGCCCGCGCGCGCGGGTGTAACCGCCGCACCGCTTGGGTTCTGCGCACGCGGCGTCACGATCGCGGCCTGGCAGTTCCTGGCGATGGCGTGCCCAAATCTCTCCACCACGGGGCCCTCGTCGTCCACGGCGAACGGCACGGCTACATACCCACCAGCGGCGACGAGGTCGCGTACCGCGGGGAAGCCGGGATCCTCGATCGCGACGCGATCGCCGGGGCGCAGATGCTCGCGCAGGAGGCGCTCGATCGCGTCCAGTGCGCCGCCCGTCATCGTGACCGCTCGAGCGTCAATCCCATCCGTCTCGAATTCGCTGGTGACGAAGGCCAGGAGCGACGAGAGGTGTGGCGGGTCGCCATAGAGCCGTGGCACTGCGCCCACGGAGCGAAGCGCCGCTGCGATCGACGGTATCAATTCAGGGTCGGGGTTGCCGGTGCGAAGATCCACCGCCCCCCGCGGGAGCAACGCCGCGGGCGCGCCTTCCGCGGGTGACGGCGGACGCGGATTCACACGGGTTCCGCGCCGGCCGTTACCGGCTGTCAACCCCCTCGTGCGTAACAGGCGGTAGGCGGCCGCAACGGTAGCTGGGCTTACCTTGAGCGTTTTTGCAAGGTTGCGGATTGGGGGCAATGCATCAGCCCCTTTGAAGCGCCCGTCGTGGACACTTCGTTCAATCGACGCGGCTACAGCGCGGGCAGACCAACCAGATTCGCTATTACGAGGCATTACATTAATAAGTTTGTACCAATACAAATTAGTTAACCAGCAAATTCACTGGCTCTACCTCTGTCCCTGAGAGAGAATGACAGCGTGCCTGGCCCGAGAGACGAGTACGGCAACCGCCTTGAGCTGAGGCGAGCAGCCCACCTCAGGCATTCGCAAGTCGATGCCAGGCTCAGCTATTTCCGCCTCATCACCTTTGCGATTCTGGCGGCCGTCTGCATCCTCGCCTGGCGAGGGAGTCTGACCTGGGGGTGGTGCCTGGGGCCTGTGATCGCGTTTGCGTGGGTGGCCGGCCAGCACGATCGCGTCATACGAGCGCGCAACACCGCTGCCCGCGCGGTGCAGTTCTACCAGCGCGGCATCGCCCGCCTCGACGACCAGTGGGCCGGCACCGGCGAACAAGGGGACCGGTTCGCGGACCCCTCTCACCCATATGCCACGGACCTCGATCTCTTCGGACCGGGATCGCTCTTCGAACTGCTGTCGATCGCCAGAACGCGCGCCGGTGAGGACACACTCGCCGCCTGGCTGAAATCCCCCGCCGCGCCCGGCGTCATCGGCGAGCGTCACGCGGCCGTGGACGACCTCCTGACGCGGCTCGACCTCAGGGAAGCGGTGTGGCTCGCCGGCACCGAGGTTCGCGCCGGCGTCCATGGCGAAGCACTGGTCGCGTGGGCGGAATCGGCACCGCTCTTGGGGCTGTCCTGGCTCCGCGGCTCATCGGTACTCCTCGCGACGATGGCTGTGGTGACCTTCGCGCTCTGGGTGCGTGAGGACTGGCTCACTCCCCTGCTGCTGGTGCTGATGCTCGAAGGACTCTTGTTCTTCGCCTATCGCCCGAGGATCCACCAGGTGCTGCACTCGGCCGGAGGCTGGTCGCGCGACCTCGATCTGCTTGCCCACGTGGTGGCATGCCTCGAGAAAGAGTCGTTCTCGGCACCACGGCTCGTGCGACTTCGCGAGCAACTCGACGCGGCAGGCACCACGCCAGCGAAGGCCATCAGGGTTCTTCATCGCCTCACGGAGATGCACGACTGGCAGCACAACCTGATCTTCGCGCCAATCGCGATGCCGCTCTTGTGGGACGTGCAGATTGCCTTCGCCATGGAAGCCTGGCGAAAACGATACGGCGCGCACGTGAGGCACTGGCTGGATGCCGTCGGTGAGTTCGAGGCGCTCAGCTCACTCTCGGCGTACGGCTACGAACACCCAGCCGACCGGTTCCCGGAGCTGGTCGATGCGCCTGAGGCGGTCTTCGACGGCGTCGCGATGGGCCATCCGTTGATCCCGCAGGCACGGATGGTCCGCAACGACGTCAGCCTCCAGGGCCCGACGCGGCTCCTTCTCATCAGCGGATCGAACATGTCGGGAAAGAGCACGCTGCTGCGCACCGTCGGGGTGAACGCCGTGCTTGCCCAGGCCGGGGCGCCGGTACGCGCCGCGTCGCTGCACCTGACCCCGCTCGCGGTCGGCGCGACGCTGCGCATACAGGACTCCCTCCAGGAGGGACGCTCACGCTTCTACGCCGAAATCACGCGAGTGCGCGAACTGGCCGACCTCGCACTCGGACGCCCGCCGCTGCTGTTCCTGCTCGACGAGCTCTTTCACGGCACCAACTCGCATGACCGCCTCGTCGGCGCCGCGGGCGTGCTCAAGACACTGGTCGCGCGTGGCGCCATCGGTCTCGTCACGACGCACGACCTCGCGCTGACGGCCGTGGGCGACGACCTCTCGCCCCAGGTCGTCAACGTGCACTTCGACGATCACTTCGAGGCGGGGGAGATTCGGTTCGACTACAGAATGAAGCCCGGACCGGTCACGCGCAGCAACGCCATCGCGCTCATGCGCGCCGTCGGTCTGGAGGTGGGAGAAAGCTAGAAGGAGGTGTGGCCTTCACGTCATAATTCGCACATGCCACGCGCACGCACGGCGTTCCTGGCAGCGGCACTGGCCCTGACCTGCGCGCTCCTGTCGGCCGCCGCTCGCCAGGGGGACTCCGGCGCTGCCATCCCGTCAGGCAACGGCACTCCTGGCGGCCGGGTACAGGGTCCCGGCGGCCGCTTTGGAGGACCGGTCCGCGACAATGCGGACCAGCCCCCCGGCACGGCCT
>JAKFXY010000153.1 GCA_021731165.1 Acidobacteriota bacterium
GAACGGCGCGGTCAGGAGATCGGGGAGCGTGGCGGGCAGCGTCAATGTCACCGTCGGCGGTGCCGTCGTGCCGGTGGGCGGCGCGACCGGGGCCGGCGCGGTGACCACGGGGGGAACGGTGTCCGCGCCGTCGTCGATGGATGTAGAGGTATTGACGGTTATCCTCACATCTTGCGAGAAGACCTGGCTGGATCCTCCCGAGGATCTGCCAACGGCCCACAGCTCATGCACACCCGGCGTTGCAGTCCACGTCTGCGTGTACGGCGGGTCCTCCTCACGGCCAATGAATCTGTCGCCTACATAGAAGTCGACCGCGGTAATGCGATTGAATTCAGAAGACACCGTCGTCGCCGTAATGGTCACCCTCGCGCCATTCGCGAACACCGCACCCGTCGATGGAGACGTTAACGTGACACTGGGAGTTTCGCTCGTCAAAGACAACGGTATGACTACTGGATCCGATACCTGCCGCATCGCTACGCCTCGTGTGGCGGATACACGAGAGGTCACTGCGGCGCTCACAGTCGGTCCGAGGAGCGAGAGCATGATGGCGAGCACACTTCCAAGTACAAGAGTCTTGTTCATGAACATTCGTCTGCTAAGACGACAAGAGTTCTGTCGCCGAAAAGTCCTGTTACGTGTCGGTGAAACTACGTGGGTGCAAACACCGCGCCGGAACGTGCAGTGGCGTGCAATAGTGATGTTCTAGGCAGGGAATGTAGGACTTATTCGTCTGAACGCTGCGCTGCGGGCATCACGGATCTCGTCGTGCTCCGTGGCATATGTTCACGATCAATTCATCGACCATGTAACTTTGGTCGTGAGCGTGCCAGGGTCGTCGCAGAACATGCCTTCCGTAAGTCTTCCGGAGAGCCTAATGTGTCCTAATCGTTAGCCGGACGCGCACGTGTTCGGCAACGAGGCTCGAGCCACGGAAGGACCTTGCCAATCCACGAGATCAGCGCGCGGTTGGGGCATGCCGATATTCAAACCGCGTCGATTTACCTTCGGATCGCCAGCGCGATCTTGATGAAGGCCGAGCGGTTGGAGCGCGTCGGTCAACCACCGATGAAGGCACGGAAGGCCGAGCCGCGTCGTCCTTCGTCGCGTCACGAAACTACAGGAGCGGGCCTCACGGTGAACTGACAGTCTAGGGACGACGAGTCGATTCCTCAACAAAAAGGCTCACGGTGCTTTCGTTGCGGTCCAACTTGTGTTGAGGGTGTTTTCTGAGCAAAAAGGGCTGCCGGTGGTGTTTGTGTACTTGAGGGATGCCGTTCCTGACACAGAACCACTCGACGTGAATGTGCCACGAATCGACCACTCATAGATGATCTGCCCCGACGCGCCGCGGTCAATTCTGAGTACATCTGCCAAGGAGAACTCATTTCCGACAATCGGGGCTGTTCTACCACTAGTAGTGAATCCCTGCACCAAACACCCAATATCGCGAGAGGGGAAAGCGATCTCTAATGACAAGATGCGCGTGTCACTCACGACGAAGGCGATCGTTACGCCTTCGGCAGTTGTCGCACGCCAGTTTCCCGAACGGTTTTGAGGTGGCGTTGGAACGGGTGCGGGCGGCGGCGACAAATGGACTTCAGCCTCAAGGTTGGCAAGCTTGAGGGCGGCCATCACGAACGATAGACATGCCGGTGCCGACTCGATCCCGAAGCAGTTGACCCCGGACATCAGCCCCCCGGACGCTGTCAAGAGAGGAGAGTCGAGCGCGGGATCAATAAGAGTCAGGACCTTCACGAACGCGCTCGTGCACGTACCTGCCATGATGAAGGTAGAGAGTCCGAGGGTTGGCGCCAGAGCGGAGACTGAAGCCGCGCAGCCGGCGACGCTTAGGAGCGTGCCACTAGTCTTGTATAGGATGGCCACTTGGGCATCCGTCACGGCACGAGTCCCAACGGAACTCCTTGCAGAGGCACTTAACTGCGCCATCAACGACCTCAGGTCCGCAAGCTGGTTCGCGTCAACCGCCACACCGCGGGCGATTGTAACGGCGCCGTTCGCTGCCATCATTACAATATCGACGGTGTTGTTTGTGTAGTTTGAAAACGTCACGGCGACGTCGCCGAACACGGCTCTTGCCGGCAAACCGTCACTGCCGGGATAAACCACGGCGCTGCCCCCATTCGGCAGGATGAAGGTCGCGCCTGTGACCTTCACGATTTGTCCAGACGCTCCCGTTTCCGTGGCAATCCCTAGCATGTCCCTATTGGGGCTGGTGGCGATGGCGCCAATCACGCCGTCGCCGGTCAAGGTCGCTGCGATGCCATTGAACAGACGTGCCGAGGGACTCGATGAGTCGGTCGTTGCACTTGGAGTGGTGGGGGTTGACGGATTACCGCCACACCCATACATCAAGAACGCCAGGGCGACTGTCGCCGCTGAGGCTTTAGTCGCGCATCCTCTCATGGCGCTTTTGCTGCGGTCCAAGCGGTTACCAGAGTGTTGGCCGAGCATGTCGGAGGACGGTTAGGGTCGTTCATGGTGAGAGTGGCCGTACCAGTGGCCGAGTTGTTGGACATGAACGTGCCGGTGGTGGAAAAAACATATGAAGCGCCTCCAGTACCGAGTGGGCCGCTGCGGATAAACGAGAATGTATTCTGGCTTATGGGTAGACCTGCCGTAGACTGCACTTCCGATCCAAGCCCGGAGAAGCCGGCTACCGTGCAGTTGGCCGGGGGGACAGTACGCAGCGGAAAATCGAAACGAAGCGAGGTAATCTGAGTGCCGCTAACGCTAAAGGACAGCGTAGCTCCCCCCTCTTGCGTCTGCCCGCTCCACCCTCCAGAAAGCGTCAACGCGGGACTAGTCGGGGTAGGACTGGTCGGAGTGGGACTACTCCCGCCGCCCCCGCCGCAACCGGTGATTAGTAGGGCAAACAACACGACGACTATCAAGGATCTACGCATAGAAACGCCGATTATGCAGCCAACCGTCGCAGTATAGCGCGATGCCTCGGTTGCTCTGAAATTTACCGGGAAATTTGCTGGGTTCGGTTTCCGGCCTGGTCGCAGCCACGCTGAAACGCGAGGCGTCGATCTACAGGAACCGACTGCGCTCCGGTCAGTTATGAGTTGGTGCGGAAGAGACAAAGACTCGAACCTTCACTCCCTTGCGGGAACTAGCTCCTGAGGCTAGCGCGTCTGCCAATTCCGCCACTTCGTCAGGAGGCGGCGGGGTCGCAGAACAGGCCTTCCGTACACGTTCGGGAGGGCCCTAATGTGTCCAATTGTCCTTCTATGTTCTTGGTATGTAACGCGTGGCGACGTAGTTGTCCACGAGCTCACGAAAGCTCACCGCCAGCTCGTCGTAGGTGCCGCGCAGCGTCGTGGCGTGCTCGCCGTCGATGAACACGGGGCAGTGCGGCGCCTCGCCCGTCCCTGGCAGGCTGATGCCGATGTTGGCCGCCTTCGACTCGCCGGGGCCGTTGACGACGCAGCCCATGACGGCGAGGGTGAGCGTCTCGATGCCCTGATACTGTTTCTTCCACACCGGCATCTGTTCGCGGATGTAGTCCTGCGTGCGCTCCGCCAGCTCCTGGAACGTCGAGCTGGTCGTGCGCCCGCAGCCGGGACACGCCGTCACGCTCGGCGCGAACGACCTGATGCCGAGCGCCTGCAGCAGCTCGCAGGCCGCATACACCTCCTCGCGCCGGTCGCCGCCGGGTCGCGGCGTGAGCGAGACGCGAATCGTGTCCCCGATGCCTTCGTTGAGCAATACGCCGATCGCCGACGCCGACCAGACGAGCCCCTTCGTGCCCATGCCGGCCTCGGTCAAGCCAAGGTGCAGCGGTTGCTCGGTCCGGCGTGCGAGGTCGCGGTAGATGGCGATGAGATCCCGCGGACGCGAGACCTTGCACGAGATGATGATCTGGTCCTTCCTGAGGCCGGTCTCGAGCGCGAGCTCCGTGGATTCAATCGCGGAGACGACCATGCACTCGTTGAGGATCTCCTCGGAGGTCCTGCCGAGATTCCGGTCGGTGTTCTCCTGCATCCGGGCGAGGACGAGCTCCTGGTTCAGCGAGCCGCCATTCACGCCGATGCGCACCGGCCGGTTGTGATCGATGGCGACCTTGCAGATCGTGGCGAACTGCTCGTCCCGTCGCCGGCCGGTGCCGACGTTGCCGGGATTGATGCGGTACTTGTCGAGTGCCTCCGCGCAGGCAGGATAGCGCGTCAGCAACAGGTGGCCGTTGTAGTGGAAGTCGCCGATGAGAGGTGCCGTGCAGCCGGCATCGAGCATCCGCTGCTTGATCTCCGGAACGGCCGCCGCGGCCTCTGGCAGGTTCACCGTCACCCGCACCATTTCGGAACCGGCCTCCGCCAGCTCGATGCACTGCCGCGCGGTGGCCGCGGCATCCGCCGTGTCGGTCATCGTCATCGACTGGACGACGACAGGCGCCCCGCCGCCGACCTGGACGCCGGTCTTCGCGTCACCGACGCGCACGCCAACCGTCCGGTGCAGCCTGACCGATGTGGACATTCGTTAGATGATACCCGGCTCGCGGATCGCAATGGTCCGCCCTGCGCTGGTGCCGCAGGGCGCCCTTCACGGGGCGTCAGTCACTCCATACGCCACCCGTCCCGGAGCAGAACCCCCTTGATGTCGTCGGCTCTGGCGAGCGCCAGCTCTATGGAGTCGTAGTTCTCGGCCCGGTCCATGACTCCGTCGAGGAACCACGTCAGCGTCGATCGTCCGTCGCCGGGGAAGAGTGTGGCGTGCGCGGTGGAGCGTCCGCGCGTCAGGCGCCAGACAACCGTCGGATCGGTGGGGTGCAGCACTCTCCGCATTCTAAATGGTGTGCTTCTCCCCGATCACTACCGGGTTGCGCCAAAGGTCACGGCTCAACGATCGAGTGCCGCCGAGTGACGTGATCGACTCTCACTCGACCTGACGGTCTACTAAGATTGGCAACGATGTCTGACAACCTTCAGAAGGCCCTGCCGTGCGGCTGCCTCGTGGATACACACCGCGACTTCCTCGGACGCGTCGTCGGCACCATCGTGACAAGAGGGGAGCAGTGCCCGCGCACGGAGCACGCCAGTGGCCAGGTCGTCATCATGCCCGGTCGCGAGCACGCTCGGCCGGAATGAATCTGAGTCCCGACGTTGTGGTGGTCGGCGCCGGGGCGGCGGGATTGGCCACCGCGATCTTCTGTGCTCGCCATGCGCCCCTGCTGCGGGTGGTCTGCCTGGATGGCGCGCCTCGCGTCGGCGCGAAGATTCTCGTGAGCGGCGGCTCGCGCTGCAACGTGACGAACACGACGGTGACCGAGGCTGACTTCTGGGGTGGCTCACCCCGGGCGGTGCGCAGCGTGCTGCGCGCGTTTCCCGCCTCGCGTGCCGCGGAGTTTTTCTCGGAGATCGGCGTGGCGCTGCACGAGGAGGAGGACGGCAAGCTCTTTCCCGACTCCAACCGTTCGCGCGATGTGCTCGACGCTCTCCTCAGGGAGGCGGGGCGGCTTGGGATCGAGATCCGCCCGGGACAGCGAGTCACGGCCATCGAGCGCGGGGAGTCCCGATTTCTCGTGACCACCGCGCCTGGCGGCTCGACATCGCTCGACCGTCCCACCGCGTACCTGGCACGCGCCGTCGTGCTGGCGACAGGTGGACGCTCGATTCCCAAGAGCGGCAGCGACGGCTTCGGCTACGAGCTGGCCCGCCGACTTGGGCACGGCTACGTCGAGACAACCCCGGCCCTCGCGCCACTCGTGTTGAACGGCAACGCGCACGCCTCGCTGTCAGGCATCTCCGTGCGGGGCGCGGTGGCCGTACGTGTCAACGGCCGGGTCGCCATGCGACTCGAGGGACCGATCCTCTGGACGCACTTCGGCGTCAGCGGCCCGCTCGCACTGAACGCATCACGGCACTGGCACCGCGCGCGACTGGAGGGGCAGCAGGTGGAGCTCGTCCTGAACGTGTGTGGGGGAGAGAGTTTCGAGGACGTAGAGGCATGGCTGCTCGATCGTCAGCGCGAGCGCCCGAAGGCGCGGGTCACGACCGTGCTCGCGGAGAAGGTGCCAGCGGCCGTCGCCGACTACATCGGGGCTCTTGCCGGTGTGGAGGCCAATGCGACGCTGGCGCACCTTGGACGGGAGGAGCGGCGTGCGCTCGTGCGGTCGCTGGTAGAGAGCCGTCTCGACATCCGCGACAGCCGCGGCTACAACTTCGCCGAAGTCACGGCTGGGGGCGTTCCGCTCGAGGAGGTCGACCCGGCGCGCATGGAGTCACGCATCTGCCCTGGGCTGTATCTGGTTGGGGAAGTGCTCGACGTGGACGGGCGGCTCGGCGGGTTCAACTTTCAGTGGGCGTGGTCGTCAGGCTGGGTCGCCGGGCGGGCCATTGCGCGGGCATTGGATGGAAGGCGGACCTGAAGGTCCGCCTCTACGACATCATTCAGGGTTATGTAAGAGGCCGGCCTGACCCTTCTGGCACGGTGAGCGCCGGCGTGGCGTCCGCGATCGCCTGGCGGATCGCATTGGATGTCACCCTGAAATGCGATGCGCTCCAGACCACGCGTCCACTCCGGATTAGGAGCGCCTGCGGTGTTTCGTGCCTGATGCCGAGCTGGGCCGCCACCGCGTTCGACACGTCGCGGTGGGTCTGCACGGTGACCATCGCGTAGCGGACGTCGTGGCGGGAGCCGTCAACATGCGCGAGCAGCTCATCGAGCGCCTCCGCGCTGGTTCCACACGCATAGCTGTGCTTGAAGAGCAGCAGCGGCCGCTCGACGGAGCCGGCCAGCGCCCGGTCGAGCTCCTCGACGCCGTGGATCGTTGTCAGATCCGGGTGCATTCCCTGAGTGTAGCAGCCGAGTTGAGCACCGTGCGCGTCACGGTTTCGCATTGCGCCGATGCTGGCCGTACCGCAGGAAGATGGCCGGCAACAGGAACAGGTTCAGCACGGTCGAGGTGAACAGCCCGCCCAGGATCACGACCGCCATCGGGTGTTCCACTTCCTGGCCCGAACGACTGCCCCCAATGACGATCGGCACGAGCGCCAGCCCCGTGGCCAGCGCCGTCATGAGGATCGGCGAAAGCCGCTCTTCCGCGCCCCTGAGCACCAGCTCAGGTCCAAACGGCATCCCTTCGACCTCCTGGAGATGCCTGTAGTGGCTGACGAGCATGATGCCGTTCCTTGCGGCAATGCCCAGCACGGTTACGAATCCGACAAGGGAGCCGAGCGACAGGATCCCACCTGACAGGAAGGCCGCCCCCACTCCTCCGATGAGGGCAAAGGGGAGCGTCAGCGCTACGAGCGCCACGAGGCGCACCGAGCCGAAGTCGACGTGCAGCACCAGCAGAATGCCGAGCAGCGACAGCAGGCCGAGGAGCACCAGCCGGTTCTGCGACGCCTCGCGCTCGGCGTACTCACCCATCACTTCCGGGTGATACCCCTCCTGGAACGGCACCTTCGCGAGCGCCGCCTGGATGTCGCGCGCCACGGCGCCGAGATCCCGGCCGCGCACGTTGGTCGTCACGTCGATGCGCCGTGACCCGCCCTCACGGGTGATCTCGTTGGGCGTGGGAGAGAGTGCAACGTCTGCCACCGCCTCCAGCGGCACGTAGCCGCCGCTCGGCGTGTCGATCGGCAGCCGCTTGATCGCGAAAAGGTCCCCCCGGATCGACGGCACGCTCCACACGACGACGTCGAAGACCTTTTGTTCGTCGTAGATCTCCCCGACCTTGGTGCCACGGAGCAGCGTGGCGAGCGTTTCGCGCACCCGACCCGGCGTAACGCCGGCAAGCTGCGCCGCCTCGGGACGCATGCGCACAGTGACCTGCGGCACGAGCGTCATCTGCTGCACGGCGAGATCAGCGATGCCGTCGATGCCGCCGAGCGCGCGGCCCACCTCGGCGGCCTTCGCCCCAAGCTCGTCGAGGTTGGGACCGAAGATGCGGACGACAATCGTGGCGCTCGCGCCGGTGAGCACCTCTTTGATCCGCTCCCGAAGGTAGGTGAGGAGGTCGCGCGTCAGGCCGGGATACCCATCCACAACCGACTGGATGCGCGCCACCGTGGCGTCATAGTCCACGTCCCGGTCGAGGCTGATCCACAGCTCGGTGAAGTTGACCCCGACGACTTCGTCGGCCACCTCGGCGCGCCCCACGTGCGATCCGAAATTCCTCACCCCAGGAACCGCGCGGAGTTCTCTACTGGCCAGGATGGTGACCCGGTTCATCGCATCGAGCGACGTCCCGGGCTTCTCGACCCAGTGCATCAGGAAATCGTATTCCTGGAAGTGGGGCAGGAACTCCTCGCCGAGGAACGGATAGGCCGTCGCCGTGGCCCCCAGCGCCACCATCACGATGGCGATCGCACCGCGCGGAGCCCGCACCAGCCGCGGCAGCACGTGACGGTAGCGCCGCTTCAACCAGCTCACGAGCGGCGCGTCCTTCGTGGCGCGGGGTTCCGCGGACCTGACAGAGTCCGCCCCACGAGATCCGCGACCAAGCAGGATCAACGAGAGCGCCGGCGTGACGACGAGCGCGACGAGCAGCGAGGCGAGGATCGCGAGCACGTAGGAGAGCGCGAGCGGACGGAAGAATGAGCCGGCGAGCCCCTCCAGCAGGAACACCGGGAGGAACACGAGGACCACGATCGCGCTTCCGTAGACGACGGCACTGCGGACTTCCACCGACGCTTCGAGTACGACATCGAACGCCGATCGCGGGTACTCCGCCGCCGCATTCAGCCGGAGGCGCCGGACGATATTCTCCACGTCGATGATCGCATCGTCCACGACCTCGCCGAGCGCGATGATCAGCCCCGCGATGACCATCGTGTCAAGCGTGCCGCCACGCCAGCGCAGCACGAGCGCCGCGGCCACGAGCGAGAGCGGAATGGCGATGATGCTGATGAGGGACGTGCGCCAGTCCCAGAGGAAAACCGCGAGCACGATCATGACCAGCACGAGCCCGATGATGAGCGCCCGGTTGAGATTGCTGAGCGCCATCTCGATGAAGGTGGCGGGCCGGAAGATGGTGGTGTCGATCGCCACGCCAGGGAGACCAGGCTTCAACGCCTCGATCGCCGCTTCAACGTCGCGCGTGACCTGCAGCGTGTTGCCGTCGGGGTGCTTCTCAACGATGAGCAGCAGGCCAGGGACGTCGTTGATGATCGCATCGCCGATGGGGGGCGGCGAGCCCTCGACGACCTCCGCCACATCGCCGATGCGGAGCCCGCTCCGCGACGACGAGCCTGGCCCCGTCCGCTCAACCAGAATCTGCTGGAGGTCGCTGACGCTCGAGACCGCCGCGGCGTGCGCGATTGCCAGCCGCTGCTGCGGGGTGTCGAGGAAGCCGCCTGCGGCAACGGCCGTGCCGCCACGCGCAGAGGCCACGACCTCTGCGAGCGTGACGTTGCTCGCACGCAGCCGATCTGGGTCCACGAGGACCTGGAGCTGGCGGTCGCGCTGGCCCCAGATCGCGACGTTGGCGACCCCTGGAATCGACATCAGTCTCGGCCGGATCGTCCAGGTGGCAAGCGTCGTCAGATCCATCCGCGAGAGCCGTTCCGAGGTGATGCCGATCTTCATCACGCGGCTGAGCGACGAGAGAGGAGAGAGGATGACCGGAGGGTTGACCGCACCGGGGAGCGTGGGGGCCACGCGCGTCAGCCGCTCTTGCACGAGCTGGCGTGCCGGCATCAGGTCGGTCCCTTCCTCGAAGATCATCACCACCGAGGACAGGCCGAGCACCGACTTCGAGCGCAGCGTCTTGAGGCCGATCACGCCGTTCATGGCGTTCTCGAGCGGCACGGTGACCAGGCTTTCCACCTCGCCGGTGGAGAGTCCCGGCGCCTCGGTCTGAATCTCGACGAGCGGCGGCGCGAACTCCGGGAAGACGTCGAGCGGCGTGTCGAGGGCCACGCGGGTGCCGGCGATCATCAGGACAACGGCCAGCGCCAGCACGGCGACGCGCAGCTTCAGGGCGGCGAGGACGATGGCGCGCATCATGGCGGGCCTACTTCCCCGCGCCGAACTCAACGCCGAAGAGCTCCGCGGCGCCGTCAGTGACCACGCGGGCGCCGACCGCCGGGCCCTGGGAAAGGGATGCCAGCGGACCGTTGATGTCGGTGACGGTCACGCGCTGCCGAGCGTAGACACGAGGCTCGCCGAGCACGTAGACCCAGGTGCCTCCGTACACATCGTGCAGGAGTGCCGCTTTGGGGACGACGAGTCCTTCCGATGCGTGGCTTCTCGTGAGCCGAACGGCGACGCGCTCGCCTGGACGGAACCGGCGGTTCGCGTTCGGAAGCGCGTAGTAGAGATCCACACCTGCTGTGGTTGGATCCGCGGATGGCGGCGAAGCGATGGGTTGGGCAATGGTGCCGTCGGCGTCCGATGGATCGCCGAGGCCGAGTACGCGCGCCGGGGCACGGCGATCGATCGCGTTGGCCTCCCCGGCGTAGATCGGCACTCGCAGCCAGACCGTCGCCAGCCCGACCAGCTCGACCAGTGGGGCGCCGGCCGCCACCGCCTGGCCGTTTCTGACATGGACGGCCTGTACGACGGCGGCGTCTGGCGCCTCGATGGCCACGCCGCCTGAGACGTCGCCGCGGCTGGCGAGCGCCACGCGGTCGCGCGCGGCTTTCAGCTCCGCCTCCGCGACGGCCAGTTCGGCCTGCGCCTCCTCGAGCGAGCGGCGGCTCCCGGCGCCATCGCGAACCAGCTGCTCCGCGCGCCGGACCTTCTGCGCTGACATTTCCCGTCTGGCTGTGGCGGTATCTGCCGCCTGCTGGGCGGTGGCGGACGCATCCCGCTCTGACGCCTGGAGCGGGAGGAGCCGGAAGAGCATCTGCCCGCGTGAGACGAGCGTGCCGGCCACCGGCAGCGAGCTTGATTGCAGCGTGCCGGCGACCGGCGCCGTGATCGACAACGCGGATCCGGATGCCGGGATGACCTCGCCGCCGACGGTTCGCGTGCGGACAATCTCCTTGCGCTCCACGGGGGCCGTCATCAGTGCCAGGCGCTTTTCTGCTTCTGGCGTGAGCGTCACGGTGGTGAGCGTGGCCTCTTTCACCGGTGCGGTCACCGTCGCGGCCTTGGGAGCGGCCGCCGGCGCCGGCGCGCTGCCGCCGCATGCGGCGGCAAGCGCCGACGCGGTGAGGAGAGTCATGAAGAACTGCGCTCTACAAGCCACGCGTGGTCTCCCGTCCCGCGGGGCCGCACCGGCGGCCTACCGCGCGTTCCGTTCGCGCCAGGGCGCGTGCCAGGTCGGCTTCGACCTCGCGGGCCCGAAGTCGCGCATCCGTCAGTCGTCGAGTCATGTCGAGCACGAAGAGTTGGGAGACCTCGCCGTCGGCATAGGCGCGCGTGGCGATGCGCACCTGCTCCTCGAGCGGAGTCACAACCGTGTCGCGCCATGTGGCCAGCATGGTGAGCGCCTGATCGAACTGCGTGGTTGCCACGCGTAGCTCGGTGGCGACGCGCTGGCGCGCCGCGACGTACCCGCGGCTCGCACGTTCCATCTCGGCGGCGGCGCGGGCCCGCCCGACCTGGTTGCGATCGAAGAACGGCAGACCGATGTCCACGCCCGGGCCCATTTCGAATCCTTCCTTCCCCTGAGCGTTGGCGTCGAGGACGGCGGTGAGCGCGATAATGCGGGACCGTTCCCAGCCGAGCCGCGCCCCGGCTTCCTCCATGGCCAGCTCGGCGGCACGAATGTCAGGCCGCGATGCGAGCGCTTCCTCCAGCAGCGCAGGGACCGCGCCGCACGTCTCGAGAGGGGTCGTGACAGGGGCGAGCGTGACGTCGGTGGCTTCGAGCGCGAGACCCAGGCGCGCGCGCAGATCGGTCAGGCGAAGCACGGCATCAAGCGCCGCGCGGACTGCTTCCTGCCGCGCCCGGGCCGCCTCGATGGCGGTAGACCGTGCCTCGAGCTCGCTGATGTCGCCGGCGTTGAGCCGCGCCTGCGTCAACTGGTTCACTTGATCGAGCTCGCCGGCGGACTGCTCGCCGAGCCTCGTGCGATCCAGCGCGAGGGCCGCCTCGACGAAGGCGATCCTGACGTCCTGCACGAGCGTGAGGCCGTGCAGCTCCAGCGTGGCCGCCACTCGGTCGTTGGCGACGCGCGCCATCGCCACGCGCCGCGGCCGCTCCCACAGGACCTCGATTGGCCACTTCAGTGTGGCCTCGAACTGCTTCGGGCCCAACGGAAACAGCAGCGAGAGCACCGGGTTCCTGATGAGTCCGGCTTCAAGCAGATCCGCGCGCGCAAACCCGAGCTCGGCGAGCTGGAGCTGGAAGTCGGGATTGTTCCAGAGCGCCACGGCCACGGCCTCGTCCTCGGTCAGGCCATCCTGAAGGGTCACCCCCGGTGGGATCGCCACCGCGCCGTTGAACTCCGTACGCGGCTCGACGCCGGTGCGGTCACCGAGGCGCGACGGAGTGGTGGGTGGAGGCAGCGTAGCGCAGCCGCCGACGAGCGCCGACAGCACAAGACATCCAAGATGTGCACGCATGGGCAGCCCTGCGGAAGTGTATCCTGGTCTCAAGCCGGAACACCGGCGCGCTGGCTTGGAAGCGACCGACGTCAGGCCGTCTGAACGGCCCTGTGTTGGGCGAGCCTGGCGACGATGGTCCGCCGGTCCATGTCGATCCCACCGGTGAAGCGCGCGCCGTCGGCGATCACCACATGATTGGCGCTCAGGCTGGCCTTGACCGCTGCCGTGGCGGTCAGCGTGATCCGTTCCGTGGCGGTGACGCTGCCTTTCAGATCACCGTCGATGTGCACACGCGCGCCGCGGACCTCGGCATGCACCTGTCCTCGCTCGGTAATCGTGAGCGTCCCGTCCCGCACGAGGATCATCCCCTTCACACGGCCCTCGACCGTGAGATCCTCGTCGCTGATAACGTCGCCGGTGATGACAATTGAGGAGCCGATGGTGGTCACCGAGAGATGATATCGCGGTCTCAAGGTGCTGATGCGCGTACTCGACGTCAATCGATGCCACGTAGTGCACTAGGGCAAGTCCCGAAGCGCCGCGTACAGCGCGCAAAGACGCTGGTGGAGCCGCGATAGGATTACGTGGACGGGAGATCGCCATGGACGATTTTGAGAAGCTCGGTCAGTTCTATCTCGGTCGCACCTACGATCTCCAGCGGAAGCAGCGGGGCGGCGACCTCGTACTGTACGACTCCAAGGATCTCGTCACGCACGCCATCTGCGTCGGCATGACCGGCAGCGGCAAGACCGGGCTGTGCCTCGCGCTGCTCGAAGAGGCGGTGATCGACGGCGTGCCCGCGCTCGTGATCGATCCCAAGGGCGACCTCACGAACCTCCTGTTGACATTCCCGAATCTTGCCCCTGAAGACTTCGCGCCCTGGGTGAACGAAGACGATGCGCGGCGAAAGGGCCAGAGCGCGGCCGAGTTCGCCGCCGACCAGGCGGGGCTTTGGAAGCAGGGGCTCGCGTCGTGGGGACAGGACGGTGCACGCATCGCACGCCTGAAGGGCGCGGCCGAGTTCACGATCTATACGCCTGGCAGCACCGCGGGCGTCCCGCTCTCCATCGTCAAGTCGTTTGCCGCACCGGATGCGTCCATCGCGGGCGATCCGGAACTGCTGCGCGACCGCATTCAGACGACGGCCACGAGCGTGCTCGGCCTGGTGGGAATCGACGCGGATCCAATCAAGAGCCGTGAGCACATCCTGCTATCAACCATTCTTCAGTCTGCGTGGACTGCGGGACGGGATCTGAGCTTGCCGGAGATCATTCAGCAGATTCAGAAGCCGCCGGTGGCCAGGCTCGGCGTCATGGATCTCGACGCGTTCTTCCCAGCCACGGATCGGTTCGCGCTGGCGTTGTCACTGAACAACCTGCTGGCTTCGCCTGGATTCGACGTCTGGATGCAGGGAGAAGCCCTCGATGTCGATCGGCTGCTCCACGGCGCCGACGGCAAGCCACGGGTGTCGATCTTCTCGATCGCGCACCTTGGAGACGCCGAGCGCATGTTCTTCGTTTCCCTGCTGCTCAACCAGACGTTGGGATGGATGCGGAGTCAGCCCGGCACGACCAGCCTGCGGGCGATCGTGTACATGGACGAGATTTTTGGGTACTTCCCGCCGGTTGCCAACCCGCCATCGAAGACGCCGCTCCTGACACTGCTCAAGCAGGCGCGTGCGTTCGGCGTGGGCGTCGTGCTCGCGACGCAGAACCCCGTCGATCTCGACTACAAGGGACTCGCGAACACCGGCACGTGGTTTCTCGGTCGTCTGCAGACTGAACGCGACAAGGCGCGCGTTCTCGATGGACTGGAGGGTTCAGCCACCACCACGGGCCGACCGTTCGATCGACAGGCCATGGAGCAGACACTGGCGGGACTCGGGAGCCGGGTCTTCGTCATGAACAACGTGCACGAGGATGCTCCCGTCGTGTTCGAATCGCGATGGGCGCTCTCGTATCTGCGCGGGCCTCTCGGACGCAACGAGATCAAGCGGCTCATGGCCGGTCGCGCCGTTTCAGCTCCCGCGGAGCCAGCGGCATCGACACGAGCGGTGGCCCTGGGAGGACCGGTGGTGGCGGAGACTGGAGGTCAGCCCGTGCTGCCCGCGGGCCTGCCACAGTACTTCCTGCCGCTGCGGGCACCCAGCGGGACCCGCTGCGTCTACCATCCGGTTGTCTACGGCGCGGCGCAGGTGCGCTTCGTGGATGCCACGCTCAAGGTCGATTCATCGGCAGACGTCACCGTCGTCACTCCAATTACGAGCGGAGTCGTACCTGTTGATTGGGTCGTCGCGACCTCACTCGACATGGGGCCGTCGGATCTCGAAGCCGGTCCCGCGCCCGGGGTCGGCTTTCGCGACCTGCCAGCGAACATCGTCACGCAGAAGGCCATGGATGGCTGGGGCAGGGATTTCACGACCTGGATCTACAGCAGCCAGACGCTCGAAGTGATGCGGGCAACGCAGTCGGGAGTGGTATCGCGTCCGGGTGAGAGCGAACGCGACTTCAGGATTCGACTGCAGCAGGGTTCACGTGAGTCGCGGGATCAGATGATCGAGCGGCTCCGACAGAAGTACGGGCTGAAGACGGCGGCAGCACGGGAACGGCTGCGCCGCGCGCAGCAGGCGGTTGACCGTGAGGCGGGGCAGGCCAAGGCGCAGACGCTGCAGACCGCGATCTCCTTCGGTACGACGCTGCTCGGCGCCTTCATCGGACGCAAGACCGTCAGTGCTTCGACGCTCGGACGCGCGACAACGGCGGCCCGCGGCGTAGGTC
Source organism: Acidobacteriota bacterium (assembly GCA_021731165.1). Lineage (GTDB taxonomy): Bacteria > Acidobacteriota > Vicinamibacteria > Vicinamibacterales > UBA2999 > JAKFXY01. The sequence continues at coordinate 15,242 of JAKFXY010000153.1, forward strand.
GAGCGCTCAAGGAGTCTCAGGATATCGGTCGCGCGCAAGACACGGTTGAGGTTCTCGAACAGCAGCTCCGGCAGCTCGATGAGGAGCTGCGTGCAGAGACCGCGGCCGTCGATGAGCGATTCAGCGCTGAGTCCGAGCCGCTCGAGCCGGTGGCCTGCAAGCCGAAGAGAACCAACATTGCCGTGCGGCTCGTGGCGCTGGTCTGGGCACCGCACGTCGTCAGTGCGGACGGGAGATCAGCACCGGCGTGGTAGAGCGACACGGCCCAGGGTGGCTGCGTTCTTGCTATACTGAAAAACCATGCTGACTCTTGGCATTCGTCGAGCATTCGACGGGCGTGCGGAACGGAGTATCCTCAGATGTCGTCAAGTCAGACGGACTGATGATTCGAGGCAAGACCGAGGATCAGGTTTCAGCCGACCGCCTGAGTCTCAACGCGCGCGATGAATACGGGTTGAACGACCACGCCTACGTCTTTGGCGAAAATAGGTATCTGAGGGACCGTTTCAAGGACATCGACTACCTCATTGCGCCTACCGGAGGCCTCGGCTACAAGGTTGTGGAGACACCCTCGACGAAACTCGCGGCCGATGTCGGCGTCGGCGGCGTGTGGGAAAAGAACCCTGGCGTGGAAGTCGAGGCGTCGGGTGCCGTGACCCTGGGCGAAAAACTGGCTCGAACGCTGACGGCCACGACGTCGTTGACGCAGTCGTACTCCGGTCTCTGGAAGACGACCGACTTCGAAGACTCGCTCCATGTATTCAGTGTCGGTCTCGCGGCGGCGATGTCGACTCGGACGCAGCTCAAGGTCGAGCTGCTCGATACGTACAAGAACAGGCCGCCGCTTGCCACGGTGCAGAAGAACGACGTCGCTGTCCTGGTGGCGATTGTCTACAAAATGTAGGACCACCGTGGTATCGGCTCGTGTCGGCTACTTTTTTGAGGTTTCACAGATGAATCGACTCCCGTTTATGCGACGTGCCGTTCGGGTTGGCCTCGCCGTCCTCTGTTTGGTTCTGCCCGCATGGACTGCGTCCGCGCAGCAGGCGCCGCCCGTGCGCTCTGTACGGACTCTCGGTGGTCCGACCCGCTTCACGGCGCCGGTTCGTGATGTCCCGGCTCTCACGCGCTCGATGGCGCGGCCCAGGATTCAGCGTGATCTCGCTACGGTCCTCGACAAAGCGGGCATGGCATCGCTGACTACACAGGTGCAGGGGATCCTGTCCGGCGGGCAGGTCACTGAGACGACGCTCGCGCAGGGCACGACGATTGAGTGGATGGCGCTCCGCCGCGGGGGGCCGAACGTCGTTCGGAACATTCGTTGGGACGGAAATCGTCCGCTCGATGGATTTGAGTTCGTCATCGATGACCTGAGCGAAACCTACACCTTCTTCGTTCCCGAGATCTGCGGCAACCTGTCGCTGGTCCGGCGCGAGCCGAGCCGCGAGGCGGCACGAAGGGCAGAAGCCGCGCGGGCAGAAGCGGCGCGGGCCGAGGCGGCACGGGCGGAAGCGGCACGAGCCGAGGCGGCACGGGCGGAGGCGGCGCGAGCCGAGGCGGCACGGGTAGAAGCGGCACGAGCCGAGGCGGCACGGGCGGCGGAAGCGGCGCGAGCCGAGGCGGCACGGGCGGAAGCGGCGCGAGCCGAGGCCGCGCGGGTAGAAGCGGCGCGCCTGGAGGCCGAGAGGCAGGCGGCAGAGGCGGCACGGCTCGCTGAAGAGCGCGAAGCCCGGGTTCGTCCGTTCATCGCGGTGCTCTTCGGTAAACAGCAGCGGCAGTACGACGACACCGACCCGGCGGATATCGGAACCCTCACGAACCCAGTTCCGCGGTTTGGTGACCCGTTGTTCGGCGTCAAGGGCGGCGTGGCTCTGAAGATGTCCGAGCACTGGGTGTTCTCGCCGGCGCTCGGCGTGGCGGCGAATCTTGACGAAGCCGATCGCACGAGCCTGTTCGCCGACGCGGAGATCAACTATGTGTTCAGGCGTGGTGCCTACCTTGGCACCGGCTTGACGTTCTGGGATCTCACGCACAGCGAGATATTCACGCCCGGATGGCTTGGAACGGCTGGCGTTCCTGTCTGGACGAACGACGCGCGCAAGCACCAGCTCCTGCTCGTTGCCGAGTGGCGTCAGTTGTTCGACCGGATGAGCGACCCTGACGTTAATTACCAGTTCTGGGCAGGGCTGAAGTACCTCTTCAAGTAAGGTTCAACGACTCGCGACTTCGACGGGGCCACGGAGGCGCGGAGGGAGACAAGAGCGTTCTTCCTTCGTGCCCTCCGCGGGTCCTGACGCGCGAATCCTGGCCCTCCGGGCGTGGATTCGACCCCCGCAACCGGCCCCCGGTCTTGCCAAAGGAAATACATGACATCTGGGGCAAAATGCGGTACTCATTCTCCGCCGAGCCGAAGGACACGACCGGCGCGGCGGTATTTGATGTCCCTATGCAAGACGATCAGGAGAAGGCCATGCATAAGCGTTGGGCGGTAAATTCAATAGTCGCGGTTACTTTCTTCGTCGGCTACTTCGTCGTGAACGAACAGTCGACTCTCCAAGGGCAGGGCAACCGTGTGTCATCCGCGGCCGTCCCCGGCGCCATCGGCTCCCTGGATCCGACCGGGCCGTACAACGTCGTCCCGGGCTGGCCGAAGGATATCAGCACGCTCCCGGGCAACGAGAAGTGGACGTTTGGTGCGGGCCAAGGTGTTTTTGCCGAGAGCCCGGACCGCGTCTACTACATCCAGCGAGGATCGCTCCCGGTGATACCGCCGCAGGGACGTGGCGCAGGGGTTCCGGCTCCGCAGGTGGCGCCGAATCTGTCCTTCCCGGTTGCGGGCCTGTGGCGGAACGCCACCTCGGCCAGTCCTCCACGCACGCTCGACGTGGATGGGCGCGCGGGCAACTATGACAACGACGGATCCGGCAAGAACGGCGTGGATTTCCTCTGGGAGAACTGCATCCTCGTCATCAACCGCGCCGGCGACGTCATCGAAAACTGGAAGCAGTGGGACAAGATGCTGCGGCGGCCGCATTCGGTCTACATCAGCCCGTACGACGCACAGAAGAACGTCTACATCGTGGACGACTACCGCCATGCGATCTTCAAGTTCACCAACGATGGCAAGACGCTGCTGAAGACGATCGGCGAGCCCAACGTGCATGCGTCCGACGACAAGCACTTCTATCGTCCGACGTTCATGACGTTCAACACGGACGGCAGCTGGTACGTGTCGGACGGCTACGCCAACACGCGCGTCGTGAAATTCGACAAGAACGATAACTACGTGACGGCGTGGGGCGAGCGCGGAACCAACGCAGGCCCGGACGCGAAGCCGGAGACGCGGCCGAACTACTTCAACAACGTCCACGGTGTCACCGTCGATCCCGCCACACGCGAGGTCTACGTGAACGACCGGGGCAACCGGCGCATCCAGGTGTTTGACGAGAACGGCAAGTTCATCCGCATGTGGTCGATGCAGACGGGGACGACGGGCCTCGATCTGCACTTCGTGTACATGGACGCGGACCGCCGCTTGTGGGTGTTCGATCAGGTGAGCCAGCAGCTCGCGCAGCTCGACCGCGAGGGTCGGATGATCTACGCGTGGGGCGGTCTCGGCTCATGGCCTGGCGCACTCTTCGGTGTGCACGGCCTCCACGTGGATCAGGAACAGAACTTGTACATGGCCGCGGTCGGCCGCGGTGGCGTGCAGAAGTTCACGCCCAAGCCGGGCGCCAACCCGGCCCTCCTGGTCGGCAAGAGCACGTACTCGGCCTGGAAGTAGTTCAGGTCTCGCTCACGTGTGAGCGAGTCAGCCTTCTCTAGCGGTAATCGAGGCCGCCCCGACCAGGTCGGGGCGGCCTCTCGTTTTTAGTCGCGGGCGTGAGTCGTGCTACACGCCGGTGGAAACTGGAAGGATCACGCTCACGAGAAGGTGGTGCCGGAGGGGGGAATCGAACCCCCATGACCTTGCGGTCACCGGATTTTGAGTCCGGCGCGTCTGCCAGTTTCACCACTCCGGCCGGTAGCGGCGAGGCATTCAGTGTATCCCGCGGGTGGATGTCAGCTCCAGTTCTCGCTCTCGATAAGCTGCTTCACGCGGTCGCGGATGCCGTCGCGGATCGCGCGTACGCGTTCGAGCGGCTGACCCTTCGGATCCTCGATCGGCCAGTCGTCACGCCTGGCGCCGGGGACGATCGGGCACTCATCGCCGCACCCCATCGTCACGAGCAGTTGCGCCTGAGAGGCAAGCTCCGGCGTGAGGCGCGTCGGAACGACATGGCTCAGATTCGCTCCAGCCTCGCGCATGGCCTCCACGACTTCAGGGTGCACGCGACGACCCGGCTGGGTTCCCGCCGAGAGTGCGCGAGCTTTCGTCGGGTCGGCGAGTTGGTTGAACAACGCCGCGGCCATCTGCGATCGGCCGGCGTTGTGAATACATGCAAACAGGACGGTCGTCATGACTTCAGTGTCTGAGAGAGGGTGCGCTTCTAGGTCGTTTGGTCAGGCGGCACGAGCCAGCGGCACAGCCAGGTTGCCGCCGCGGCTCCAAGAAGCTGCGCGCTGATGAACCCGGGCACGTCGGAGGGCCGGATACCGGAGAAGGTCTCCGTCAACGAGCGGGCGATTGTGACCGCGGGGTTCGCAAACGACGTGGACGCGGTGAACCAGTAGGCCGCGGTGATGTAACCGGCGACGGCCAGCGCCACCGAGCCCGCGCGCCTGCGAGAGCAGGCCCAGATCACCATCAGCAGGCCGAACGTGGCGACGAACTCGCTGAACATCTGCGAGCCCCCGCTTCGATCGCGCGTCGAAACCATGAAGATCCGTTCGGCAAACATCGCGTGGGCCATCAGGACGCCGACGTACGCACCCGCAAGCTGCGCGGCCAGGTAACCGGGCACGAGCCCCCATCGCAATCCGCCCTGCGAGGCGTCGGAGATCGTGACCGCCGGATTGAAGTGCGCACCCGAGATCGGGGCGAAGGCAGCGATAAGCGCGGCCAGCGCCGCGCCGGTCGCAACGGCGCTGGCGAGCAACGCGAGGCCCGCGTTGCCGCCAGACAGCCGCTCCGCCATGATTCCCGATCCGACGACGACGGCCAGAAGAAACACCGTGCCGATGAACTCCGCGACAACCTTCCGCCCGCTGGTCGTCATGAGCAGCAGGCAGGTCCGCAGCACGTCTTTTGCGCTGGCTTGGCGTCGCCGGATGCGACCGGTTTTTGCGCACGGATGAACGCGCTCATGAACTGGTTGTCGTAGGTCCGCCACGGCTCTACTGACACGTCCGCGAAGCCGGCGCGCTCGATCGAGTCGATGTACTCCCGTTCCTCCATGGCGCCCGCGATACAACCGGCCCACAGGTCGCTGTTCTCACGGATCTCCGGCGGCACCTCGCCGCGCGCGACGACATCCGAGACGGCGAACCGTCCCCCAGGCTTGAGCACACGGAACGCCTCGCGCAGCACCTGGGGCTTGTCGGTCGAGAGGTTGATCACACAGTTCGAGATGACGACGTCCACGCTGTTGTCGGGCAGGGGAATGTGCTCGATCTCGCCGCGCAGGAACTCGACGTTCCCGAGACCGGACTGCGCCAGGTTCTCGCGTGCGAGGGCAAGCATCTCGTCGGTCATGTCGAGCCCGTAGGCCTTGCCCGTGGGTCCGACGCGGCGTGCCGACAAGAGCACGTCGATGCCGCCGCCGGATCCGAGGTCCAGTACGACATCGCCGGGCTTCAGGTCGGCCAGCGCGGTGGGGTTGCCGCAGCCGAGCGATGCGTTGACGGCTGCAGCCGGCAGGGCAGCCGTCTCGTCATCGCCGTACAAGGCGCTCGTGATCGGATCGGGGCCGCATGTCGCCGACGTGCCACATCCGCAACTCGACGGACCAGTCCTGGCACGCGACGCCGCTGCTCCGTACTTCGCGCGCACGATGTCTTTCACGTCGTCTTTCACGCCGCTCTTCACGTCATCCTTCACGCTCTCCATGATGTCCTCCATATATTCGTGTGTCCGAATATAGGATCGCCATGCTATATTCGTCAAGGTGAATGTATGAGGGCTGCTCCGAAGCTGGCTGACGTGCTCAAGGCGCTGGCGGATCCGACGAGGCTCCGCATGGTGGCGCTCTTGGGATCGGAGGAAGTCTGCGTGTGCCACATTCACACCGCTCTGCGGGTTCCGCAGCCGACAGCGTCACGCCATCTGAGTTACCTCAAGCGCGTCGGGATGGTCGAGGATCGGCGCGTGGGGCTCTGGAAGCATTATCGGCTGCGGCGCCTGCCGGACCCGGCGGTGCAGGCGGTGGTGGATGCCGCGCGCAAGGCCGCGGGAGACAGCCCTGGCGTCGCGCGCGACTGCTGCCGTCTCGTGGACGCGGTGCGCCTCATCCGGTCGCCCATTCAAACCGCTCCAATGGCCTGAGATCCGCTGAATCGTGTAAGGTGCAGCCATGCTCAGACGCATCTACACCGTAGCGATCCTGGCGGCAGTGGCTGTCCCTATTTCGGCCGCCGAGTTGTCCACATTGGCGACACAGGCGGTTGGAGCGGCGCTCACCAGCTTCGCCCGGGAGTACAAGCAACAGACAGGGACCGAGGTAAAGATCTCCTTCGACACCGGCCCGAATCTCGCCAAGCGAGTTGCCGCGGGGGAGTCGGCTGACATTCTGATTGCCCCCGCTGCCGTCGTGGACCAGGCCGTCAAGGACGGCAAGGCGGCGGGCGCGACCAGGGTGGAGATCGGGCGCGTCGCGGTCGGCGTCGCCACGCGCCGCGGCGCACCGCATCCGGACATCAGCTCGGTCGAAGCGCTCAAGGCCTCGCTGCGCAAGGCCGATACGGTCGTCTACAGCCAGGGAACCTCGGGCGTGTATGTTCACAAGATGCTGGCCGACCTCGGCCTCGCGGACGAGCTCGCGGGGAAGGTGCTGCAGCTCGCGAATGGCGAAGCGGCGATGGAGCGAATCGGCGCCGGCAAGGGCAACGAGATCGGTTTCACGATGATCAGCGAGATTACGTTCGCGGAGCCGAAGGGCGTCGCGCTGGTGGGCCCGCTGCCTGCCGCCGTGCAGAACTACACGACCTACGTGGGCGCGGTCATGACCACGTCGCCTTCGAGCGATGCGGCCCGCGCGTTCCTCAAGTACATCACAACGCCTGCCGCGCGGAATGCCCTGGCCGCCACCGGATGGGAGCGCATGGTCTCGGTCGGCATCCAGTAGTGACCTCGGTCCGCGCGCCGGGTTGGACTGTTCGCATAAGGAAGCCGTAAAGAGTCAGTAAGAAGTTGGTGGCAGACGCCGCGGGGCTCGCATCAGGTGTCAGAATTGGCCGTTGATCTGGCCATGCGTCATCAGGTCCCAACACGTGATGTCATCGTTCTCCTCGGGAGCCTCGCCGCCACGGCCGGCGTGACGGGGTTGGTGCGGACGCTTCCGGACGTGAGCCCTACGACGGTCGCGCTGGCGCTCCTGCTGATCGTTCTCGGCACAGCGACCATCGCGCGCCTGCGGATCGCGATCATCGTGTCGATCGCCGCCATGCTCACGCTGAACTTCTTCTTCCTCCCACCGGTCGGTACTTTCACCGTCGCTGACCCGCAGAATTGGATTGCCCTGTTCGCCTTCCTGATCGTGGCTGTCATTGCGAGCAACCTGTCGGCGGCGGCACAGGATCGAGCACGCGAAGCGATCGCGCGTCGCAACGAAGTCACACGTCTGTTCGATCTGACTCGCGACGTGCTTCTGACCACCGAAACGGCGAGTGCCATTGAGGTGCTGGCTCGGCATGTTGCCCGCCGTTTTGAGCTCTCCAGGGTGGCGATCTGTCTTCCCGGGGATCACGGGTGGCGAGTCTGTCAGGGTGGGACCGAGGAAATCCGCATCGACGTCCACGTGCTGGACACCGCGCTGGCAAAGGCCCGGGGCACGCTGGAGTTCGACGCCTACCAGCGGGCGTACGGCGGGCACATGCGCGTCGGCGAGCACGACGAGGTGTCGATCGTGCCGCTGCGGCAGGGCACAAAGGCGGTGGGCCTTCTCGTTGCGGCATCGCCTGCGCTCGATATCGGCGCGCTCGACGCGGTGGCGGGCGTGGTGGCCATCGCTATAGAACGGGCCCAGTTCCTGGCGGAGCGGGACGTCGCCGAGCTCGTCAAGCAGAAGGCGGACCTCGCGGCGACGCTGCTCGCCTCCCTCAGCCATGACCTCCGGACGCCGCTAACGGCAATCCGGATGGCCGTGGAAAACCTGCGCGGCGACATGACGGGTGACGATCGCCGCGCACAGGCCGGCGCCGCCCTTGCCGAGCTCGACCGGCTCACGCGGCTGTTGCAGGACATCCTCGACATGGCACGTATTGACGCGGCCGCGATCCGTATCGAGCGGCAGTGGGTCACCGCCGCTGATGTCGTCGATGCCGCGGCCGCACACATCAGGCACGCGCTGGCGGGACATGCCGTGCGTGTAGATGCCGATGCAGACATGGAGGTGGAGATCGATCCACGCTTGGCTTCGGTCGCGCTGTCGCACCTGCTCGAGAACGCGGCGCTGTACTCACCCGCTGAGCGTGAGATCGTCGTGCACGCCCGTGTCGATCGGGAAGGCTTGTGCGTGGCGGTGACCGACCAGGGCCCGGGCCTCGATCCAGGCGAGCTCGATCACCTGTTCGAGCGTTTCTACCGCGGACGCGCGGCTCGCCACGCGTCGTTTGGCACCGGGATGGGTCTCTCGATTACGCGAGGGTTGCTGGCCGCCGCCGGCGGGCGGGTCTGGGCGGAGAACGTGCCGGGCGCCGGCGCGAGGTTTTCCATCATGGTGCCAGGGCCGGTGCGCCCGGTCACTGTCGCACAGTAAGTCGCCCATGGCCACGCGCATTCTCATCGTGGACGACGAGCCGAACATCCTGGCAACGGTGGCGCCACTGTTGCGGGCGCGGGGATATGAGGTCTATTCGGCCATGAGCGGTCGGGCGGGGCTCGAGGCGCTCGAGCGCGACAAGCCCGATCTGATCGTGCTCGACCTGGGCCTGCCGGACATCGACGGCGTCGAGGTGTGCCGCCTCGTGCGTGAGACCTCGAACGTGCCCATTCTGGTGCTCTCCGCGCGGGGGGCGGAAGGCGACAAGGTGCGCGCGTTGGACGCCGGGGCCGACGACTACGTGACCAAGCCGTTCGGCGCCGAGGAAATACTCGCGCGCGTCCGCGCCGCGCTGCGGCGAGTCGAGAGTCCCGCGCCGCCGAGCGAGCCGATTGTCCGCGGCGGTCTCGTCATCGACCGGGCGCGATTTCGTGTGCTTCGCGACGGCGAAGAAGTACGCCTGACGCCCAAGGAGTTCGAACTGCTCACGTTTCTCGCCCAGCATTCGGGACGTGTCCTGACCCACCGCGCCATTCTGAAGGCGATCTGGGGCCCGCATGCCGTCGATCAGCCGGAGCACCTGCGTGTCCTCGTAGGTGCGCTCCGCAAGAAGATCGAGCCGAACCCGTCGTCTCCGAAATACATCCTTACCGAGCCGTGGGTCGGCTATCGATTCGCGGACGTGGACGCCTCCGACTGACGCACCGTGCGCCAGCGGTCTCACGCGTCGCCGGACTGCTGAATGGCCGCCTTGCCGCGCGTACCCCGAGCCAGGCTCCACTTGAGTGCGGCCGGCGTGATCATCGTCGTCACGACGACCATCGCGACAACGGCCGAGAAGGTCGAAGGACCGATGACGGGTGCGCCGTCGAGTGTGAGTCCGGCGCCGACGTTGGCGAAGATCAGTCCGACCTCTCCTCGAGGAATCATCCCGATGCCGACGGCCAGGCGATTGACACCCGGCACGATGACGCCGAGCGCGCACACCTGCTTGCCTACGATGGCGACCACGATCAGCGCGGCCGCGAGTCCGAGCGCGCCAGGCGTGGCGAAGGCACCCAGATCCGTGCGTAGTCCCATCAACACGAAGAACACGGGAACGAGCAACTCCGAGATCGGGCGGAGCAGCTCCCCCAGTGAACGTTCGCCCCGATCCACGAAATCCTTGAAGTGCACTTCCTCGAGGACCAGGCCGGCGGCAAAGGCGCCGATGATGGGCGCGAGGCCCATCAGACTCGACGCCCATGCGAACAGAAAGCAGAGGCTCAGACTCACCGTGACCAGAACGCCTCGCACGTGAAGCAGTGACGCAGCCGCGAAAAGGCGAGGCGCGGTTGTTGTGCCGATGACCAGCGCACCGACCAGAAAGGCCGCGGCCAACCCGGTTGTCTTCGCCACCGAGATCACCGAGAAGGGGAGGCCCTGGGCCGCCGCGCCGATGGCGCCGGCGACAGTGCCGAGGATCACGAGGCCGAGGACGTCGTCAATCACGGCGGCGCCGAGGATGATGCGGGCTTCAGGGCTGCGGGAGGCCCCGACGTCCTGGAGGACCCGCGCCGTAATACCGATGCTGGTTGCGCAGAGTGTGGCGCCTAGAAACGCGTGGAGATATGGACTCGCGTCGGGGAGAAGCCATGCCCCTACGCCCCAGCCCAGCGCGAAGGGTACGATGACGCCGAGCACCGCGACGAACAGAGACGTGGCTCCGACCTTCAACATTTGCGCCACGGTGGACTCGACACCGACTCCAAACAGCAGAATCAGGGCGCCGATGCCGGCGAGCACCTCGATCGTCTCGTTTGTCGCCAGTGCCTGGAACGGCGCGACCCCGCCGAATGACAGGTTGCCCAGGACGATTCCGACCAGCAGTTCGCCGAGCACGGCGGGCTGTCCAATGCGTGTCGCGATCTCGCCGCCGAACTTGCCTGCCAGGAGCAGTACCGCGAGAGCGGCGACGACAGGAGCGACCGGGTCCATTCGTGCCTGGATTATATGGTGTGCGCCGCCAGGGATGAGACCTCGACGGCGATGCAGCGGTTCGCGGGCGGCCTCGTGCCGGTCGTCTACCTCGCGACCGGGTACTCTGAATCGAGCGCCATGTTCAGCTCGAGGACGTTGACTCGCGGCTCGCCGAAGAAGCCGAGTTGGCGTCCGGCGGTGTTCGCGTCCACGAAGCGCCTGACGTCCGCTTCCGCGATGCCACGCTCGCGGGCCACGCGCGGCACCTGGAAGTCCGCCGCGGCCGGCGAGATGTGCGGATCGAAGCCGGAGGCGGACGTCGTCACGAGGTCGATCGGGACTGGCACATGGGGATTCTCCTTCCGCGCCGCCTCGACGTTCGCTGTGACGGCCTCTATCAGCTTCTTGTTGGTGGGGCCGAGCTGGCTGCCCGCGGAATTGGCCGCATCATAGGGCACGGCCGTGGCCGACGGCCTCGATCGAAAGTAACCGGGCGAGGAGAATCCCTGCCCGATGAGGCTCGACCCGACGACCTGTCCGTCCCGCTCGATCAACTGGCCGTTGGCCTGATTCGGGAACACGGCCTGGGCGATGCCCGTGATGGCCAGCGGATACAGGACTCCCAGGATCAGCGTGGTGACGAACGTCATCAGGACAGCGACAAGGAGGTTGCGTGTGATGTTCATGACGTGGCTCCTACACGAGTCCAAGGGCCGTAATCACGACGTCGATGGCCTTGATCCCGACGAAGGGGATGATGATGCCGCCGACACCGTAGATCAGAAGATTTCGCCTGAGCAGCGCCGCGGCGCCCTCGGGCCTGTACCGGATACCTCGCAGCGCGAGCGGTACCAGCGCCACGATGACGAGTGCGTTGAAGATCACCGCCGACAGGATGGCCGACTGCGGCGTGCGCAGCCCCATGATGTTGAGCGCCCCGAGCAACGGGAACGTCGCCAGGAACATCGCGGGAATGATGGCGAAGTACTTGGCCACGTCATTGGCGATCGAAAACGTGGTCAGCGCCCCGCGGGTGACGAGGAGCTGCTTGCCGATCTCCACGACCTCGATGAGCTTGGTCGGGTTCGAGTCGAGATCGACCATGTTGCCCGCCTCTTTCGCCGCCTGCGTGCCCGTGTTCATCGCGACGCCCACGTCGGCTTGCGCCAGCGCGGGGGCGTCGTTGGTGCCGTCGCCCGTCATCGCCACGAGCTTGCCGTCGGCCTGCTCCCGTTTGATGAGGGCCATCTTGTCTTCGGGCGTCGCCTGGGCCAGGAAGTCGTCCACGCCCGCCTCGGAGGCGATGGCGGCGGCGGTGAGCGGGTTGTCGCCCGTGATCATCACCGTCTTGATCCCCATGGCGCGCAGGTGCGCGAAGCGTTCCCGCATGCCGCCCTTGACGATGTCCTTCAGGTGGATCACGCCGAGCACATGGCGGCCTTCGGCCACGACGAGCGGGGTGCCGCCGGCCCTGGCGATGCGCTGAACGATACCGGCCAGTGCCTCGGGGGACGTGCCGCCATGTGCGGCGACGTAGCGTTCGACCGCGTCGGCGGCACCCTTCCGGATAGCCCGTCCCTCCACGTCCACGCCCGACATGCGTGTCTGTGCGGCGAACGGGACGAACACGGCCGCCTTGTCGGCCAGGTCGCGCCCGCGAATGCCGTACTTCTCCTTCGCCAGCACGACGATGGAGCGTCCTTCCGGTGTTTCGTCGGCCAGTGACGCCAGTTGCGCCGCGTCGGCGAGCGTGGCCTCGTTGATGCCCGGCAGCGGGATGAACTCGCTCGCCTGGCGGTTGCCGAGCGTGATGGTGCCCGTCTTATCGAGCAGCAGCGTGTGGACGTCCCCGGCGGCTTCGACCGCGCGCCCTGACATCGCCAGCACGTTGTGCTGCACCAGCCGATCCATGCCGGCAATGCCGATCGCCGACAGGAGACCCCCGATGGTGGTCGGGATGAGGCAGACCAGCAGCGACACCAACACGAAGAGCGACTGCGGAGCGTTCGAATAGACCGCAAACGGCTGCAGCGTGACGACGGCGACTAGGAAAACGATCGTCAGCCCCGCCAGCAGGATGTTGAGCGCGATCTCGTTCGGCGTCTTCTGCCGCTCGGCGCCCTCAACCAGCGCGATCATCCGGTCGAGGAATGTCTCGCCCGGATTCACGGTCACCTTGACGCGAATCCAGTCGGACAGCACCTTCGTCCCGCCGGTCACGGCCGAGCGGTCGCCGCCTGACTCGCGGATCACGGGCGCGGATTCACCCGTGATGGCGCTCTCGTCCACGGAGGCGACGCCTTCGATGATGTCGCCGTCGGCAGGGATCACCTCGCCGGCCACCACCCGGACAACATCGCCTTTGCGCAGAGATGGAGCCGCTACCCGATCGAACGTGCCGCCCGGCCGCTCGCGGTTCGCCATCGTCTCGGTCTTGGCCTTGCGCAGCGTGTCGGCCTGCGCCTTGCCGCGGCCTTCGGCCATCGCCTCCGCGAAGTTGGCGAAGAGCACGGTCAGCCAGAGCCAGAACGTGATCTGCAGCTCGAAGCCGAGCTCGCCACCGTCGGTCGCGACGTGCTGGACGAGGCTGAGCGTCGTGAGCACGCTCCCGACCTCGACCACGAACATGACCGGGTTCCGCGCCATCGTGCGCGGGTGGAGCTTTCGGAATGAATCCCCGATCGCGCGCTGCACGATCCGCGGATTCCAGATGGACAGTACCTGTGTGGCCATTAGAAGACCTGTCCCGAGTTCATCATGAAGTGCTCGACGATCGGACCGAGGCTGAGCGCGGGGAAGAACGTCAGCGCGCCGACAATCAGGATCACGCCGACGAGCAGCGCCGTGAAGAGCGGTGTGGTAACCGGGAACGTGCCGAGCGACGCGGGGATCTGCTTCTTTCGGCCCAGGCTCCCGGCGATAGCGAGCGGCGGGATGATCATGAAGAACCGCCCGAAGAGCATCGTCAGGCCGAGCGTCGTGTTGTACCACTTGGTGTTCACGCTGATGCCGCCGAAGGCGGAGCCGTTGTTGGCCGCGGCGGACGAGTAGGCGTAGAGCATTTCGGACAGCCCGTGAGGCCCCGGATTGTAGATACTCGATGTGCCGAAGCCAGGCGACACGGAAGAGATTGCCGTGAAGGTCAGAATGACGAGCGAGAAGATAAGCACGGTCAGCATGGCCATCTGGACCTCGAACGCCTGAATCTTCTTGCCGAGGTACTCGGGCGTTCGGCCGACCATCAGGCCGGCGATAAACACCGACAGGATGATGTAGACGAGCACGCCATACATGCCGGCGCCAACGCCGCCGAAGACGACCTCGCCCAACTGGATATTTGCCAGCGGGACGAGTCCGCCAAGCGGCGTGAACGAGTCGAGCC
>JAKFXY010000037.1 GCA_021731165.1 Acidobacteriota bacterium
TGCCCTCGTGTACGAAGTCGGCAATCCGGAATCCATCCCAGGAAAGCTCCTGCATGTAGTGTGCAAGCGACCCCATGCTCGCCAGGATTTTGTCGCCGCGATAGCCGCGCGCCAGGCATGCGCTCACTGTGCGTCGCGCCACGCTGAATGGGCGATCCCATTGTGCCTCCACGAGCATCGCGGCGTTTCGATCCCATGGCGGTGACTCGACGAGCACCGAGGCCATGAGCAACACGGCCAATGCCGCGCCGACGCGCGGTACCCACGCGCCTCCACCCCGCGCATCCATCGTCTCCATGTCCGGGCCACCCGGCCCTCCGGACAGACCCCGACTGCCACCCACGTCGCGACCGGTGAACGGCCCGCCACGGCGGGTCATGCCGACGGCGAGCCCGCCGAAGACGGCACAGGCAAAGACGAGCGGGATCATGTAGCGGATGCGGTAGGGGTGTCCCTCGTAGAAGCCATAGAGTGGTAGCGCCGCCGCGGCGAAGAGGGCAACCGGTATGAGCATCCGTGCGTCAGCAGGCTTGCTGGCGGCTCGCGCGACAGAGACCACGGCAGCGATCGAGGCGACGACTTCTACGGCGAATCCGCTGAGCTCGTGTGTGCCCCACCACACGGCCAGGAGTGTGCGAATGGCGTGTGCCTGGTAGAGCGGGTCGGCCACGTAGAAGCCGTCCGAGACGAACCAGCTTCCAACCGTGATGCGGCTGTTGACCAGGAAGATGACCACCGCTGCCACCGGCCACGCGGACAACCGGGACACACGCCGGACCAGCGCGTGCAACGGAACTCCCTGCCGCCACAGCGTGAAGACGACGGCCGCCAGCGCGGCGCCAATGACGGCCCACGCTTCGTAACGCGTCCACGCGGCCGCGAACAGCACCAGACCGACTCGCGCAGGCACCACGTCCGAATCAGCCTGCACCCACTCAAAGAGCCAGAGCACGAGCAGCGCCGTCGTTGCCAGCAGCAGCGGCTCTGTCATGGGCGTGGACTGCAGGTAGAGCAGGTTGGGATTCAGTGCCAGGATGGCGGTGGACGTGACTGCCCCGAGGTGTGAGCCGGTGGCGGCCATGACAAGCCTGGCCGTGGCGTAGGCGGTGACGCCGAAGCACAGGATGGATGTGAACGACCCGGCGGCGCCTGTCCGGTAGAACAGATCGATCTGGACCGGAAGCAGCTGGAGAAGATGCGGAAGCGGGAGCCACACGGCGCCCACCTGCTGCCATCCAGGGGTGAGGCTGTCGATCACGCGGCGAGCGACGACAAGGTGGGCCTTTGCGTCGTAGTGGCTGAGGACCAGATCGGCGCGGAAGTACACGATCCATGCCGCGGTGCCGCCGAGCATCGCCACAGCCGCGAGCAGACGCTCGACGCCTCTCGACGTTCGCGCGGTGTCAGACGATGAGGGGCTGTGAGGGCGGGCTATAATCACGTCGCGCGCTCAGGATAGCGTGAATTGATTCTGTGAAGTCCTTTATCGTCTCACTCTACGGCCTCGCTGTGTCACTCGGCGGGCCAGGGCTGTTCGTCATCGCCTTCCTCGACTCCTCCTTCGTGCCGCTGCCGCAGATCAACGATGTGCTCGTGGTGCTGATGGTCATCGAGCACAAGGCGTGGATGCCGCTCTATGCCGGGATGGCGACGCTGGGATCGGTGGCGGGCTGCTACCTGCTGTACTACCTCGCGGAAAAGGGAGGCGAGGCGTTCCTTCGGAAGCGGTTGAAGGCCGGCCACATCGATCAGGCGCTCTCATGGTACCGGCGCTATGGCGTGCTGACGCTGATTGTGCCCGCGTTGCTGCCGCCGCCCGCGCCATTCAAGCTGTTCGTGCTGATGGCCGGCGTTGCCGGCGTGCGCCCGGTGCCGTTCGTGGTGGCGGTCAGCCTTGCCCGCGGCGCCCGCTACTTCGCGCTCGGGATCCTCGCGGTGCTCTACGGCGATCTCGCGATGGCCGTCATGCGGACGCGTGGGCGCCAGGTCGCGCTATGGGCGGTGACCCTCATCGTAGTGGCCGTGCTCGGGTGGGTCCTCTGGAAGCGACGGAGGAGCGATGTCCTCGCCTGAGATCTCGATCGTCATTCCCCTGCGCGACGAGGAGCAGAACGTGGCTCCGTTGCACGCTGAGCTGACCGGTGTGCTGGCGCGAATCGGGATGCCTTACGAGATGATCCTCGTGGACGATGGCAGCGAGGATGAGACGTTCAGGGAACTATCGAAGGTCCAGAGGGCCGACCCGTTGGTGCGTGTGGTGCGTTTCACGCGCAACTTCGGACAGACCGCGGCGTTTGCCGCCGGCTTCGCGCTGGCGCGTGGACGGCTGATTGTGACATCCGACGGCGATCTCCAGAACGATCCAGCGGACATCCCGACGCTCCTCGATCTGGCCCGTACACACGACATCGTCTGTGGGTGGCGCCGGCACAGGACGGACAGCTTTCTCACACGGCACGTGCCGTCGGTCGTGGCCAACTATCTCCTCGGCATGGTGAGCGGCATCCGGCTGCACGACAACGGCTGTTCGCTGAAGGTCTTTCGCGCGGAAACCGTGAAGCCGTTGAAGCTGCGTCCGGGAATGCACCGGTATCTGCCGGCGTTGGCGAGCCAGATAGGTCCCCGCGTGGCTGAAGTCGAGGTGCATCATCGTCCACGCCGCTTCGGGCACTCGAAGTACGGCCTCTCGCGCACGTTCCGCGTACTGGCGGATGTTGTTCAGCTGAGAAGCCTGATGCTGCAGGCGATCGATCCGAAGACACCCGCCCCCGTCTACGAGATCGCGGAGATCCTCGAGCCGCACGCATAGTTCTGCCCACCCAACCCTGGGTTACACTCGTCAGGCATGTCGTACCGGAGCCCCCTCGAAGCGCGGATCGCCAAGAAGACCACCAAGGCGATCAAGGACTTCAACCTGATCGAAGAGGGCGACCGCGTCATGGTCGGCCTCTCTGGCGGCAAGGACAGTTGGGCTCTGCTGCAGATCCTCGACGAGCTCCGGCAGCGGGCGCCGATCACCTTTTCGCTCATCGCCGTCAACGTGGATTCGGGCTACAAGGACTACAAGCACGACGTCATCGCGAAGACCTGCCGTGAGCGCGGCTGGGATCTGCGCATCGAGCACACGTCGATCGGCGAGGTGATGGACGACATCCTCGATGCCGGCGCAACGCCCTGCTCGCTGTGCGCGCGGTTGCGCCGGGGCGTGCTCTACCGCGTCGCCACCGAGGTGGGGGCGACCAAGATCGCGCTCGGCCACCATCTCGACGACTTCATCGAGACACTGCTGCTGAATGTGTTTTTTGCCGGTGCGCTGAAGGCGATGCCGGCGCGGCTGGTTTCCGACAGCGCCGAGCATGTCGTGATTCGGCCATTCGCCTACGTTGAGGAGGCCGAGGCGCGCGTGTACTGTAAGGAGCGGGAGTTGCCGATCATCGGTTGCTGTTGCCCGGCGTGCGGCGATCTCGGCTTGCAGCGGCAGCGGGTCAAGCGGCTCATCATGGATCTCGAGGTGGAGCACCCCGGCGTCAAGCAGTCGATGCTCAAGGCGCTCAGCAACGTCATGCCTCGCCACCTGCTCGACACGCGCCTCAATCCGAGCGGGGAGCTCCGCGAGCGTGCCTTTCGAGGGCCTCAGGGCGCCCTTCGGCTCGAGGATGAAGGCCCGGGGCTGATCCAGATTCAGACGTCCAACGCGGGCTGAACCCGCACATCACAAACAGAAGCCTTAGGAACGACCCGACGTGATGAAACCTCTCGCTTTCTTGATTGCGCTCGTGCTTCCCGCGGTCGCCGCTGCCCAGCAGCGTCCCCTGGTGACCGAAGACCCCGAGACGATCGGGGCCGGGCGCCTCCTCGTCGAGGCCGGGCTGGACTACACGCGCGATGCCCTCTATCCCGTGTCTGGCCTGGAGGGGAACCTGCTGAGGTTTCCGACCGTCGGCCTCAGCATCGGCGTCAGCTCGATCGCCGAGATTCAGATCGACGGCGGCTTTCGCAGCAGGCTGACCATCTCCGATCGGAGGCCGGCGCCGCTGGCCTCCATGTTGGACGTCACGGGCGATTCCACCAGCGCCGTGGATGATTTTGCAATTGGAGCGAAGATCCGGCTGGCCACCGAAGGAGTCTCACGCCCCGCGGTCGGCTTTCGTTTTGCCACAGAGCTTCCGAACGCCTCGAACGAGAGCGGGCTCGGCCTCGACACCACCGACTTCTTCGTGTCGGGACTCGTGGCCAAGACCATACAGTCGGTTCGCGTGGTTGGAAACGTTGGTCTCGGCATTCTTGGCGATCCGACTCGCGGCGATCGACAGAATGACGTGCTGACCTATGGTCTGTCGTTTGCGCGGGCGCTCACGTCGGCTGCCGAGGTGGTTGGGGAGATCAACGGACGCGCCAGCACACGAGGCGGCGAGGCGCCTCCGGGCACGGATTCACGGAGCTCCGTTCGATTTGGCGCGAGATACACGATCGGCACGTGGCGAGCTGACACGGCCCTTACCTTTGGCGTGACGTCCCGCGATCCCGGAGTCGGGCTGTCGGCCGGCTTCACCTATGTGTTTGACGCGTTTACAGTTCCCTAAACACTCCTCTGTGACCTTTTCGCTGTAACGGCCGTGATCCAAGTCACCAAGGCACACGCCTACGGCAACGACTTCCTGCTGATTCCCTCAGCGGACGTGAAAGGCGACGTCCCGACGATTGCCCGGGCGCTCTGCCATCGCCACCTGGGTATCGGCGCGGATGGTCTGATTGTCGTGGGGATGACACCCGGGACGGCAACGATGCAGCTGTGGAACGCCGACGGGAGCCCATCCGAGCTGTCCGGTAACGGCATGCGGTGTTTGGCGGCATTGGTGGTCCGCCTACAGCGTCTTCTCGTTGGTACGACGGTGACCATCAACACCGGCGCCGGGAGAAAGACCCTCGAACTGCTGCAGCGCGAGGGGGTTCGCTACACGTTCCGCGCAGCCATGGGCGCTCCCGAGGAGCTCCGACAGGCGCAGATATCGGTGGAGGGTGAGAGCCTGACCGCTTCGGTCATGCGCATGGGGAATCCCCAGTGCGTCGTCCTTGGGCCGTTGCCGGATGGTGAGCGGTTCAACAGGCTTGGACGGGCGCTGGCCACCCACCCGATGTTTCCCGAAGGGACCAACGTCGAGTTCGCTCATGTGGAGGCTCCCGATCGAGTCCGGATTGTCATCTGGGAGCGTGGTGTCGGTCCGACAACGTCTTCCGGGACTGGCGCTTCGGCCTCGGCCGTGGCGGCTGCCGCCCACGGCGGCGCCTCGCGGCAGTTGGATGTGATCGCGCCGGGCGGAACCCAACACGTCGAGTGGCGGGAGGACGGCGTGTATCTGACAGGCTGGGCTGACGTCGTACTGGAAGGGGCCTGGGTCGCGGATTCGTAAGTCTCGTACTTTTTCTACCGCCGACGTCGCGAAATCTGCGCGCCGGCACGCGCGTCGAGCGATGCGATGACCTTGTCGATGCGCGCTTTCACCCCGTCCAACGCCGTGCGGGCGGCCAGATAGTCATCCACCTTCATCGCCGCGCTCGCTTTTTGCACGTCGGCCTCGACGGCGGCGAGAGCGCGTTCAGGCTCTCGGAGTACGCGGGGGGCTACGCGGGCCTTCTTTGCCGCTTCAATCCGGGTGGTGGCCTGGGCCAGCAGGGCGGCGATATCGGCCATCGAGCGCTCGATCTCGCTGCTGAGGCGCGCCTTGGTGTCGGCGGCCTCACGCGCGGCGTTCTGGGCGTGCTCGCGGCTTTCGAGTGCGTTGTTCAGGGCGAGGCGGTAATCGCGGGCGGTCACGGCCTCCCGGGCGCTCCCGAGCGCGCGGCCGGCCGCGGCGTACTCCTCGGCTGCGTAGCGGTCGGCGCCGGCGGCGCGCGCGGCATCGATCGCGCCCTGCGCCTGGTCCATTTCCTTGTTTGGCGGGTCGCCACACGCGCCAGAGAGCAGCGCGCACGCGAGGAGTGCTGGTAACGACCAGCGGGTCATGAGCACTGAGTATAAGTGAAAGAGGTCGCACCACACGATCGCCCGCGCGAGAAACTCGCGCGCCTCGGCGTGGCGAGCCTTGGCGACAACGAGCTGCTCGCACTCATCCTCGGCACCGGTTCGCGCAAGCTCGATGCGCTGGCCCTGGCGAACCGCGTCCTGGACGAGGCCGGCGGGCTGCACGGCCTGCCGCGCCGCAGTTCCGGCGATCTCCGTCACGTGGCCGGCGTCGGTGCGGCTCGCGCGGCGCAGATTCTCGCCGCGGTGGAGCTCGGGCGCCGTACGCTGGTGCGCGGCGCGGTCGATCGCCCGAGGCTCAATTCACCGCGACAGCTCGCGGCGCACCTGCTTCCGCAGTACGGCGCAGGAGTGGTCGAGCAGTTCGGGATCGTCATGCTGGATACGAAACACCGGGTCATCCGCGTGAAGATCATCTCGAGTGGTTCGCTCGACGCCACCGTCGTGCACCCGCGCGAGGTGTTTCGCGAAGCGGCCGCCGCGTCGTCCGCGGCCATCGTCCTCTTCCACAACCACCCGTCGGGCGATCCCACGCCGAGCCCAGACGATGTCGCGCTCACGACTCGAATGATCGATGCCGGAGACATCATGGGCATCGAGGTGGTGGATCACCTGATCCTCGCCGACCAGCGCTACTACTCGCTCACCGAGTCCGGTCGCCTTCGACGACGGGTGTAGGCCGACGCCACCCGCGATAAGATGATCGCATCGTGAAGGTGCTGTATTTGGACTGCTTCTCGGGCGCCGCTGGCGACATGCTGCTTGGCGCGCTCGTCGATGCTGGCGTGCCGCTGGGCGATCTTCGAGATGCCCTCGGGAGCCTGGCCGTTGATGACGATGGCGTCGGGGGCGACACCGTATGGACCGAGCGCGTGAACCGGGCGGGCGTCACCGCCACCAAGCTGTGCGTCCGTGGGGAAGACGAGCCGCACGCGCGTCAACGCCCCGCGGATGATTCCCATCGGCAGGGCGACCACGGCCACCGCCATGAGCACGGCCACGCGCACGATCATGAGCAGTCGCATGTCGCCACGGCGACCAGGCACGTGCATGCCCATCGATCCCTGCGGGAGATCGGGCGGCTCGTCGATCGATCGGCGCTAAGCGCGGAGGGGAAAGCCCGCGCGAAGGATCTGTTCGGGAGGCTTGGCGAAGCCGAGGCGGCGATACACGGTACCTCGTTGGAGGACGTGCATCTGCACGAGGTCGGGGCGCTTGACTCGATCATCGATATCGTGGGCACTGTGTTCGCCCTCGAGTCACTCCGTCTGGACCGGATTGTGTCTTCACCACTGAACGTCGGCAGCGGCACGGTTCGATCCGCCCATGGTCTGTATCCAGTTCCCGCTCCGGCGACGGCGCGGCTGCTGCGGGGGGCGCCAATCTACGCAGGGGCGCAGCAGGCGGAGCTGGTCACCCCGACCGGGGCGCTGCTCGTGACCGGCTACGCACACAGTTATGGGCCCGTGCCGGCGATGCGCCTTGACGCCGTCGGCTATGGCGCCGGCTCGCGCGACTTCCGCGACACGCCGAACGTGTTGCGCGTGCTCGTCGGCGAGGCCGACGGTGCGGCTCCGGCCCACGCGGTGGTCGTGATCGAGGCCGAGATCGACGACATGAATCCGCAGATCTTCGGGCTGCTGATGGACCGGCTGCTCGCCGACGGAGCCCTTGACGTGTACTACACGCCCATTCAGATGAAGAAGAACCGTCCGGGGACGCTCGTGACCGCGATTGCCTCGCCGGGTCTTCGCGAGAAGGTGACCTCCACGATCTTCCGCGAGACGACCACGATCGGCGTGCGCTACCGGGAGATGACGCGGGAGTGTCTCGATCGTGAGGCCGTCATCGTCGAGACCAGCGGAGGTTCGGTGCGCATCAAGGTCGCGCGACGCGGCGGAGAGATCCTCAACGCGGCGCCTGAGTTCGACGACTGCGCTCGCATCGCAACCGACACGGGCAGGCCGGTCAAGGACGTGCAGGCGGCTGCGATGAAGGCGTTTCTTGATCGTCGCTCGTAGGCGGTAGGCAGCAGGCAGTGCGATTTTTCCTCACCACGGCAATCGACTACGTCAACAGCCGTCCGCATCTCGGGACGGCGTACGAGAAGATCACCGCCGACGTCATTGCCCGTTACAAGCGCCTCTCGGGTTTCGAGACGCACTTCCTCATGGGCAACGACGAACATTCACAGAACGTCTACAAGCGGGCGATCGAGCGCGGCCTCGACCCTCGCGCCTACTGCGACCAGATGGAACAGGAGTTCCGCGCGTCTTGGACGCAGCTCGACGTGTCGTTCGACGACTTCATTCGCACGACCGAGTCGCGCCACACGGCGGCGGTACGGAAGCTGGCCCAGACCTGCTTCGACAAGGGCGACATCTACGCGGGGACGTACGAGGGTTGGTATTGCGTCTCGTGTGAGGCATTCAAGCAGGAGAAGGATCTCGCAGGCGGGAAGTGTCCGCTGCATCCGACCCTCACGCCCGAGTGGATCCGGGAGAAGAACTACTTCTTTCGGCTGTCGAAGTACCGCGACGCGCTGCTGAGGCACTTCATCGATACTCCGTCCTTTCTGCAGCCCGACGGCCGGCGAAACGAGATGCTGCGTCTGCTCGAGGCCGGCCTCGAGGACATCTCGGTCAGTCGGGCGGGCCAGCTCTGGGGCATTCCACTGCCATTCGCGCCGGACAACGTCGTGTATGTCTGGTTCGACGCCCTGATCAACTACGCGGCGGCGGTCGGATACGGCACCGATGAGGCGCGATTCTCCACGTGGTGGCCGGCCGATCTCCACGTGGTCGGCAAGGACATCACGCGCTTTCATACCGTCGTATGGCCGGCCATGCTCATGAGCGCCGGCCTGCCGCTCCCGAAGCAGGTCTACGGCCACGGCTGGGTCAACTTCGGCGGCCAGCGCATGAGCAAGTCGCTTGGAACGAGCCTCGATCCCTCCGATGTCGCGGCTCGCTTCGGGCCCGATCCCCTCCGCCTCTACCTGGTGAAGGAGATTTCCTACGGCGGCGATGGCGACTTCACCTGGGAGCGCTACGAAGAGCGCTACAACGTGGACCTGGCCAACAACCTGGGCAACCTGGTCAGCCGGCTGTCGGCGATGGCGGAGAAGTATCGGCAGTCACGGCTTGTGCCTGCCGGAACCGGAGGACGCCTTGCTCAGGTTGCAGAGGCGTCCCTGGCGCGGTATCGAAGCGCGATGGACGTGTTCGCCTTGCACGACGGGGCGGCGGCCGCGTTTCAGATCGTCGATGCCGCCAACGAGTTCATCGCGGAGAACGCCCCATGGGCGCTGGCGAAGAACCCAGCCCAGGCGGCCCAGCTCGATGCAGTACTGTTCAGCGTGGCCGAGGCCATTCGCGTGGCAGCCGTCCTGTTGCTTCCGGTGATGCCCGGCTCGTGCGCGGAGATCTTGCGGCGCGTCGGTGAGACGACCGCCGTGGGCGACCTGCGCCTCGATCGCGACGGGCGCTGGCGCGGCGATGGTGTCAGGACGATTGTGAAAGGCGCGGCGCTCTGGCCGCGCGCGGAAGGCGGACCGAACGGTCCGCCCCTACGACCTGACGCGCGGTCTGTAAACGTAGAGGCGGACCTCCAGGTCCGCCTAAAGGAGACACCCGTGGAAGAGACACCCGCCGCTCCGGCAGCCGCCGCGCCGGATGCCCGCATTTCAATTGACGACTTCATGAAGGTCGAGTTACGCACCGCGCGTGTGCTCGAGGCCGAGGCCGTGCCGAAGTCGAGGAAGCTCGTCAAGCTGAAGGTGGACCTCGGGACCGAGCAGCGCACTGTCTTGGCCGGCATCGCCGAGGCGTATCAGCCCGATCAGCTCGTGGGACGCACCGTGGTCATCGTCTTCAATCTGAAGCCGGCGACCCTGATGGGGATCGAGTCCAATGGCATGGTGCTGGCCGCAAGTGCCGAAGGCGGGAAGCCGACGCTCGTCGCGTTTGCCGAGCCGGTCGAGCCTGGCTGGCGAGTCAGATAGCGTCCACATTGTTCGTAGATTCTCACTGCCACATCGCCGGGCCCGAGTTTGCCGCCGACCTGGACGCCGTCATCGCGCGCGCGCGGGAAGCCGGTGTGACACAGGCGCTCGTCATTCTGGCCGCCGATGACGAGCCGGAGCTGCAGCAGGCCGCCGTGGTCAGCGCCCGCTGGCGCGAAGCGAGATATGCCATCGGGATTCATCCACACGCGGCGGGCGCGTTCGGAGACCATCCGGCGAGGGCCGCGGGCCGGCTGGGCGGGGCGGTCGCCGCGCAGCCGCTTGCACGCGCCATCGGTGAGATCGGCCTCGATTATCACTACGACCTGGCACCCCGGGACGCGCAGCGAACGGTCTTCCGGCAGCAGATTCGGCTGGCGAGAGATCTGCGTCTCCCGATCGTGATTCACAGCAGGGAAGCCGAGGACGATACGTTCAACATCCTCGCGGAGGAGTCGGCGGGTGAGGTCGGAGGAGTCTTCCACTGCTTCACCGGCGGCCGTGAGATGGCCCGCCGTGCGCTGGACGCCGGATTTCATCTGTCGCTGTCCGGCATCGTGACCTTTCCACGTGCCCTGGAGCTGAAGGCAGTCGCGAAGATGGTGCCGGCCGATCGCCTCCTGATTGAGACCGACAGTCCCTTCTTGGCGCCGGTGCCGCACCGCGGCACGCGGAACGAGCCGGCCCGGGTCGTGGGAGTGGCGGAAGCGATTGCCGGACTGCGCGGTACGACGACCGAGGCGGTGGGGCTCGAGACGCTCGAGAATTTCAACCGTCTCTTTAGCCCGTAACTGCTACTCCTGAATGGGATTAGCGCGTGCGAGTCGTTGACACTCCGCGCGGGGATATGGTCTGATTGACCCGTTTGAATCCTGCGCTTCAGAAGCCCACGTACACCACGCTCGCGCAGATGTTCGAGCCGATCCGGGAGGACCTGCAGGCTGTCGAGCGCGAATTCGCGCGCCACATCGAGTCCCAGGTCGCTCTGATCCCCACGATGGGAAAGTACATCCAGAGTGGAGGGGGCAAGCGGATCCGGCCGGCCGTATTGCTGATGGCATCCCGCATGAGCGGTTACACCGGTGAACACGGCGCGATGTACGCCTCGATCGTCGAGTTCATCCACACCGCGACGCTCGTACACGACGACATCATCGACGAGTCCGAGGTTCGGCGCGGACGCCAGGCCGTGCACTCCCGCTGGGGCAATGACGTGACGGTGCTGCTGGGCGACTTCCTGTACATCAAGTCGATGTCGCTGGCGCTCACCCAGGACAGCCTCGAGTTCATCCGGCTGCTGTGCGACGTGACCCTCCGCATGATCGAGGGAGAGCTGTATCAGCTCACCAAGAACGGCGTGGTGGACCTATCCCAGGAGGAGCACCTCGAGATTGTCCGCCGCAAGACGGCGTACCTGTTCGCCGGCTCCGCCAAGCTGGGCGGCATGCTGGGACCCGCCACGACGCGCGAACAGCAGGAGGCGCTGTGGGAGTACGGCTTCAACATCGGCATGGCCTTCCAGCTGGTGGACGATCTGCTCGACTTCACCGGTGATGAAGTCGTGCTCGGGAAGCCGGTTGGCGGCGATCTGGTCGAGGGAAAGATGACGCTCGCCGTGATCCATCTACTCGGCACCGGCGACGAACGGGCGGAAACGCTCGTCCGCAAGATCGCGCTGGGCTGCGAAGCCACCCTCGAGGAGTGGCGTGAGCTCCGGGCCTTGCTCGTGCATCACCGTTCGATCGATCATGCCTACCGCATCGCGACCGATTTCGTGGAACGGGCCAAGAAGGCGCTGTTCGCGTTCCCACCGAGCGCGGAGCGGGATGCGCTGACCTACCTGCCTGACTACGTCCTCGCAAGAGATCGATAACCACGAAGGCCACGACGATCACGAAACACATTCGGCTTCGTGTACTTCGGGCCCTTCGTCTCTTCGTGGTGTCCTGGTGAGCCCCGTGAACCCTACCGAACGCCTCGAGGAGCTTCGGCGCCTCATCCGGTACCACGAGGAGCGCTACTTCGTCCTCGACGACCCCGAAGTCGCCGACGTCGAATTCGACGCGCTCGTCAAGGAGCTCAGGCAGCTCGAGTCGCAGCACCCGGATCTCGCCACCCCTGATTCCCCGACCCGGCGCGTGGGTGGGCGCGCAACCGCGGGCTTCGACACCGTCGAGCACGCGCAGCCGATGCTGAGCCTCGACAATGCGTACTCCGAGGACGAGCTGCGGGCTTTCGATGAACGCGTACGCAAGGGACTCGGCACGGCCGAATCGGTCGTCTACATCGCGGAGCTCAAGATCGATGGCCTCAGCATCGCCTTGACCTACGAGGACGGCATGCTGACTCGCGGTGCCACTAGGGGCGACGGCGTGCGTGGCGAGGACGTCACGGCGAACGTACGAACCATCAAGGCGATTCCGTTGCGCCTCAAGGAAGCCGAGGCGTCGGCTCCGCCTGGACAGGTTGAAATCCGAGGCGAGGTCTACCTTCCGAAGAGGGCCTTCGAGCGCATCAACCGCGAACGTGAGGAGGCGGGCGAGGCGCTCTTCATGAACCCTCGAAACGCCGCGGCCGGCGCGATGCGGAATCTTGACCCCGCGCTCGTGGCCAGGCGCGGGCTGAGCGCGTTCACCTATCAGATCGTGGGCGGACCCGCATTCGCGGACAGCCGGCCTGAAGGTCGGCCTCCACGTACGTCATCCGCGGAGACAGGCCTTCCCCACGTAGGGGCCGACCTTCAGGTCGGCCCGCCGTCGTCACATAGAGAGACCGGCCCGTGGGTCGGCCCGCGAACCCACGCGGAGACGCTGGAGACACTGCGCGCATGGGGCCTGCCCGTGGAAGCGCACTGGCGACGTTGCCGCGGCGTCGAGGAGTTGCTGTCGTGCTGCCGCGAGTGGGAGGAGAGGCGGCGAACGCTCGAGTTCGGCACCGACGGCATCGTCATCAAGCTCGATGACCTGGCCCTTCGCGATCTCCTCGGAACCACGAGCAAGTTTCCCAGGTGGGCAATCGCCTTCAAGTTTCCGGCGGAACAGCAGACGACACGGCTGAAGGCGATCGAGGTGAACGTCGGCCGGACCGGCGCGGTGACGCCGTTCGCGGTGCTCGAGCCGGTGGTGATTGCCGGCTCGACGATCTCCATGGCGACCCTGCACAACGCGGAGGATCTGACTCGGAAGGACATTCGCGAGGGCGACTGGGTGATCGTGGAAAAGGCCGGCGACGTGATCCCGCGCGTGGTGGGCCCGGTACTCAGCCGCCGTCAGGATGATTCGGTACCCTGGACGATGCCCGCGGCGTGCCCGCGATGCGGTGCGGCGCTCTGTCGCGAGGCGGACGAGGTCGTCTGGCGATGCGAGAACACGTCGTGTCCAGCACGGCTGCAGCGTGGGCTCGAGCACTTCGCGTCGCGCTCGGCGATGAACATCGAGGGGCTCGGCGAGTCGCTGATCGCCCAGCTCCTGGCCGGCAACCTCGTCACCGACTGCGCTGGTCTCTATGACTTGGGTGAGGAGGTGCTCGCCGGCCTGACCAGCACGTCGGCGCGAAGTGACGGGAAGGCGATCTCGCGCCGATTCGGAGAGAAGAACGCCGCAAAGGTCGTGGCCCAGATCGAGCGGAGCAAGGGGAACGAGCTCTGGCGCCTGATTCACGGGCTCGGGATCCGACACGTGGGTGAGCGCGGGGCGCAGCTGCTCGCGCGGGCCTTCGGGTCGATGGACGACCTGTGCGACGCCACCACGGCACAGCTGCAGACCGCTCACGAGATTGGTCCGGTGCTGGCGGCGTCCGTGCGGAGCTGGTGCGACGAGCCACAGAACCGCCAGCTCATCGAACGACTTCGCGCGGCCGGCGTGCGCATGGCCGTGCCGCCGGAAGAGCGTGCCGCAATGCCGGCCCCTGGCCCGCTGACGGGGAAGACCTACGTACTCACTGGTACGTTGGCATCGATGACGCGCGAGGACGCAACGGCAGCCGTCGAGCGCCTCGGTGGGAAAGTGGCTGGGTCGGTGAGCCGGAAGACGACAGGGGTGATTGTCGGGGCCGAGGCCGGAACGAAAGCGGCGAAGGCAGAGCAGCTCGGCATTCCGATCCTGGACGAGACAGCCTTTCGGACGCTCATTGAGCCGGGCCCCGATCGCGCCGCCCTTCCATGACGTCCGAGACCCTGCCTCCACCCCCTTCCCCCATCCGCCATCCCCGCTCATAATGGAACACATGACGAGGCGCTTCGTGTCGGTGACGGTTTGCCTGGCGGCGACGATCGCGTTCCTGATCGGCCTCATCGTCGCCGGCTCGATGACGCCGACGCCGGCCGCATCGGCCACCGACCAGCGCCCGGTGATGCGGGCCGCGACGAGCGGTCCCGTCGTGTCGCAGGGACCCATCTCATTCGCCGACGTGGCCGAGCGGCTCAACCCGGCCGTGGTCAATATCGACGCCACGTCGCGCGGTACGGCTCGAGCGCCGGGCCGGTTGCGGGGACTGCCCGTGCCGGACAGCCCGGAGATGTTCGACCGGACCGACGACCGCGACCGCGGGGGGCCGCGGCGCGGGGAGGGCACCGGGTTCGTCATCGACGCCGCCGGCTATATCCTCACGAACCATCACGTCATCGACGGCGCCGACCGGATCATGGTGCGTCTCACCGACGGCCGGAACCTGCGCGCGCAGCGCATTGGTTCCGATCCCGACACCGACATCGCGCTCATCAAGGTTGAGTCGTCGGCGCCGCTCGCGTTCGCGCCGCTCGGCGATTCAGACTCGCTTCGCGTCGGGGAATGGGTGTGCGCGATCGGAAATCCCCTCGCCTACGAACACACGGTCACCGTGGGCGTGGTGAGCTTCATCGGCCGCAAGCTCTTCGACTCCTCGCTCGATCGGTACATTCAGACGGACGCCGCCATCAACTTCGGCAACAGCGGCGGGCCGCTGATCAACGCGCGGGGGGAGGTCATCGGCATCAACGCCGCGATCAGCTCGCGTGCGTCGAACATCGGCTTCGCCGTGCCGATCAACCAGGCCAGTGCCATCCTCCCGCAGCTCAGGCAGAGGGGACGCGTCGCTCGCGGCTACATCGGTGTGATGCTCCGCGACGTCGATGCCGATCTGCAGCGATCGCTCAATCTCACGACGGCACGGGGCGCGCTCGTCCAGGACGTGACCGAGGGCTCTCCCGGAGCCCGCGCCGGCGTCAAGGCCTACGACCTCATCGTGGCCGTGGACGGCAAGGCGGTGGTTCGCAACGACGAGTTGATCCAAGTGATCGCGTCGCGGCAGCCCGGTACCGTGGCCACACTGCAACTCCTGCGCGACGGACGGGCGATGAACGTGCCGGTGAAGCTGTCGGAGCGGCCGCAGCGCGAGCGGGGGCGGGAGACGATGGACGAGCGTCAGCCGCAGCCGTCCGGCCAGCGGGGCATGACGCTTGGCCTCTCGGTGCGGGATCTTGGCCCCGAGTACGCGCGGCGCTTCCATCTGCCGGAAGGCACCGAGGGGGTCGTCGTATCCAGGGTGGAGCCGCTCAGCCCGGCCTTCGAGGCTGACATCGAGCGCGGCCACGTCCTGCTCGAGATCAATCGGGAGCCCGTGCGCAGCATCGAGGACTATCGCCGGCTCACCGCCGGGGCGCGGACAGGCGACGTCTTCACGCTCTACGTCTACAGGCCTGAGCTCGATGGCGGGCAGCGTGCGTTGCACACCGTGAAGGTCGACTGAAGACTGGTGGCGCCGCGCATTCTGGTCATCGACGACGAGCCCGCCATCCGTGATTCCCTGCGGATGATTCTCGAGTACGAGGACTATCAGTTCGTCGGCGCGGCCTCGGGCCCCGAGGGAATGGCGGCCGTGAAGCGCGAGTCGCCCGACATGGTGCTGCTCGACATCAAGATGCCAGGGGTGAGCGGACTGGAGGTGCTCGCCGACATCCGCAAGGTGGACGAGTCGCTTCCAGTCGCGATGATCTCGGGCCATGGCACGATCACCGACGCGATGCAGGCGACCCGGCTCGGCGCGTTCGACTTCATCGAGAAGCCGTTCACGAGCGAGCGCGTGCTCGTCACCGTGGCGAAGGGGCTCGAGCTGCGATCGCTCCGGCGGGAGAATCGCGAGCTCAAGGTGGCGATGGAGGCCCGGTACGAGCTCGTCGGCCAGGGTCCGGCGCTTCGGAAGGTATTCGAGGCCGTTCAGCGCGCCGCGCCGACCACCGCGACGGTGCTGCTGCTCGGGGAGAGCGGCGTGGGGAAGGAGCTCGTGGCGCGCGCGATCCATCGCAACAGCACGCGCGCGGGACAACGGTTCGTGCAGGTGAACTGCGCGGCCATTCCCGAGGAGCTGATCGAGTCGGAGCTCTTCGGGCACGAGAAGGGGTCGTTCACCGGCGCCACCGAGAAGCAGACGGGCAAGTTCGAGCAGGCCGACCGCGGCACGATCTTCCTCGACGAGGTGGGCGACATGAGCCCGAAGACGCAGGCCAAGGTGCTTCGGGTGCTGCAGGAGCAGGAGGTCGAGCGGCTCGGGTCCGCGCGGACGATCAAGGTGGACGTACGCGTCATCGCCGCCACCAACAAGGACCTCGAGGGCGCCATCCGGCGCGGCGAGTTCCGAGAGGATCTGTTCTTTCGCCTCAACGTCATTCCCATCACGGTGCCGCCGCTGCGGGAGCGCCCCGAGGACATTCCGCTTCTCGTGCGTCACTTCGCCCAGCGCACGAGCGAGGAGCACAACATCAAGCCGGCGAAGTTCGATCCGCGTACGATGGAGGCGCTCCAGCGGCACCGGTGGCGGGGCAACATCCGGGAGCTGCGGAACACCATCGAGCGGCTGCTGATCATGACGCCCGGCGACGTGATTCGTGTAGACGACCTGCCCGTAGAAGTCCGGAGCGAGGGAGCGTCGCAGGCGGGCGGAACGGTCGGCACCGGCGCGGGGACGACTCAGGGTGGGCCCGCGCTTTCGATCGACGGCAATTCGGTTGCGCCGACCGGTCAGCCTGGCACCCTTCGCGAGTTCAAGGAGGCGGCCGAGCGAGCGTTCCTCGTGGAGAAGCTTCGCGAGAACGGCTGGAACATCTCCAAGACCGCCGAGGCGCTCGACACGCCGCGGAGCAATCTCTACAAGAAGCTGGAGCAGTACGGAATCAAGCAGGAAATCGACGGATAATGGAGTCGTCGCAGTTGGCCAGACGACCGCCGGCCTTCGCGCCGCGCGCTTCGGTCAGGCGGGCTTTCACGAGCTTGCCGCGCCGAAGTCGGGGACGGAGGCGGGAGGAAAGTCCGAACTCCACAGGGCAGTGCGCCGGGTAACGCCCGGGCAGGGCAACCTGACGGAACAGTGGCACAGAAAAGATACCGCCCTTCGACTCGCCCCTCCGGGGCTCACTCAGGGCAAGCCCAGGAATATCGCGGGGCCTGCCTCGAGTGAACCACGAAGGGGCGAGTCGAGAGGTAAGGGTGAAATGGTGCGGTAAGAGCGCACCGCGCCGGCGGCAACGCCGGTGGCAGGCAAAACCCCGCAGGGAGCAAGACCAAATAGGGTGGCGGGTCGCGGTGGGAGCGGGCGGGACGCGCAAGCGTGTCGCAGCGCGTGCCGCGGCGGGACACGGAGGCGTGGCGCGGCGTCAGCCGCAATGCGCACGAGTGTCTCAAGGATGGCCCATCCGAGGCCACCGGGTAGGTCGCTGGAGCCCGCGAGCAATCGCGGGCCTAGAGGAATGGTCGTCGTCCCGAGCGAGCGCCGGCCGCAAGGTCGACGCGAGTCGAGGGAGACAGGATTCGGCTTACCGGCCGGCTGCGACACTTTTTATGGCTCACTATCTCGTCACCGGCGGCGCCGGCTTCATTGGCTCACATCTCGCCGAGGAGCTCGTGCGTCGAGGTGAGCAGGTCCGCGTGGTCGATAGCCTGATCACCGGCAAGCGTCACAATCTCTCCCATCTTCAGGGCGTCGAGTTCATCGAGGGCGACCTCGCCGAGATCGCGGTTGCCCGCCGTGTCTGCGAAGGCATGGATTTCGTGCTGCACCAGGCGGCAATCCCATCGGTGCCGCGTTCGGTGGAGGATCCCGTCACGTCCAACCGCGCCAACATCGACGCGTCGGTGAACATTCTGGTGGCGGCCAGGGACGCCGGCGTCCGGCGCCTTGTCTACGCCGGCTCCTCGGCGGCGTACGGTGATACGCCCACGCTGCCGAAGGTCGAGACGATGCCGACAGCTCCGCTGTCACCGTATGCGCTCCAGAAGCTCGTGGCGGAGCAGTATTGCCAGATGTTCACGCGGCTGTACGGCCTCGAGACGGTCACGACCCGGTATTTCAACGTGTTCGGCCCGCGCCAGGATCCCTCGTCGCCGTACTCAGGGGTCATTTCGCTCTTCATCAGCGCGCTCAGCGAAGGGCGCGCGCCGAAGATCTACGGGGATGGCGGCCAGACGCGGGACTTTACCTACGTGGCCAACGTCGTGGATGGGGTGCTGCGCGCCTGTCATTCGCCTGGTGTCAGCGGGGAAGTGATCAACGTCGCTACCGGTGGCCGCGTGTCTCTCAACGAGCTGTTTGCCACCCTTCGCGCGCTGATGGGGGCGGGCGTGACCCCGGAGTATCAGCCGGCGCGCGCCGGTGATGTCCGCGATTCACAGGCGGATATCTCGAAGGCCAGGCGCCTTCTTGGCTACGAACCGACGGTCACGTTTGGAGACGGGCTGGCCCGCACTGTCACCTGGGTGAAGGCCGCCGCGGCCGGCATGTCCTAGTCCGTCCATCGCGTCCCGCCCGCCTGTGCCCCGTTCGATCGACTGATCCCTGCCTGGTCGGGCGAGCCTTTCTCAATCCTTACAAGTTCGTACGGCTGGCTCGACCACGACACGACCGCACTCCACACGAGTGCGGGCCGGTGACGCTCTCTATTTACGGTACGTTCACCGAAAGTTGTCCTCACGGTGACCCGCTCTTCACGGCGGCCTTCTACGCTGGCTCTGTCCTGCACAGTACATCCGACGAGCCCCGCGCATCGGGTTGGGATGAGGGAGTACACACCATGACATCGACCGATCAGCGTTTTCAAAGACGACGGTTCCTGCGCCGCGCGATCACCGCCGCCGGTGGCGTCGCGATGGCGCCGGTGATGGAGGCGCTCGGCCGGCTGAACGTGAATGGGCGCGTGTTTGCCGAAGCCGACGGATATGGACCGCTCGCGCCCGTCCCGGATCTTCGTGATGGGGTGCCGCGCATCGCGTTGCCCGAAGGCTTCCAGTACCGGTCGTTCAGTGTCGCGGGCGAGATCATGGCTGACGGTGCGCGTGTGCCGCTCGCGCACGACGGGATGGCCGTCTTCAACGTGCACGGGAAGCTCCGCCTGGTGCGCAATCACGAGGACCGCAACGCCCCTGGAGCGGGCTCCACGACCGTTGACGCGGCCAAGGCGTATGACATCACGGGTGGGGGCGGCACGACGACGCTCGTCGTGAACCCGTTCACCCGCGCACTCGAGCGCCACTTCACCAGTCTGAGCGGCACGATCGTGAACTGCGCGGGCGGTGCGACGCCGTGGGGGTCGTGGGTCACCTGCGAGGAGTCGAATGCGGGCCTCTCCAGCGGATGGCTGAAGCAGCACGGCTACTGCTTCGAGGTGCCCGCGGTCGCCAACGGTCAGGTGTCTGCGATCGCGCTGACGGACATGGGACGCTTCGCGCACGAGGCGATGGCGGTGGACCCGGCCACCTGGATTGTGTACGAAACCGAGGACAACGGCTCGACGAGCGGCTTCTATCGCTTCATCGC
Organism: Acidobacteriota bacterium; assembly: GCA_021731165.1. Lineage (GTDB taxonomy): Bacteria > Acidobacteriota > Vicinamibacteria > Vicinamibacterales > UBA2999 > JAKFXY01. The sequence goes on from JAKFXY010000037.1 coordinate 19,806, forward strand.
CAACAAGCCCGGCAGGCTCGCCCGTGGCGGCAGGCTTGAAATGCTCGCGATCGACGGGGTCGCCAACTACGACACTCGGACCGGACAGCCGATCGGCGTGTCGCTGCCGGTGACATGGGTGCCCATTGCGGATCCGAATCCCGCGGGCACCAGCTCGACCGCCGTGTACAACCAGGGCTTCGCCGGCGGCGGCGCCAGGTTCGCGAGGCTCGAGGGCTGCTGGTGGGGCGACGGCGCCGTCTACTTCGTGTCAACCAACGGCGGGAACGCCGGCTCGGGTCAGGTGTGGGAGTTCAAGCCGAAGCGCCTCGGCGGCACCTTGACCTTGATATACGAGTCGCCGAACCCGTCCGTCCTTGACGCGCCAGACAACGTCACCGTGTCTCCACAGGGAGGGTTGTTGCTGTGCGAGGACGGCGGCGGTGACCAGTATCTGCGCGGGCTGACACTCGACGGCGAGATCTTCGACTTCGCGCTCAACCTGCAGACCGACCATGAGTGGGCCGGGGCCACGTTCGCGGAGGCCGGCACACGCTGGGATCGCGTCACCCTTTTCGTCAATCGTCAGGGGGCGACCGCGGGGACCAACCCGCCGACGGCCGGAGACGAAGGGATGACCTTTGCCATCTGGGGTCCCTGGAAGAACGGCGCGCTCTAACGCGGCTCCATCGGAGCTTGGGCAGTCGGCCCTTCGCGGGCTGACTGCCCGGCGGGCCGTGACGACCCTGAGGGGTCAGATCACGAACTCACCCTCGCGCATGAGAGGCTCGACACGCCCGGTCTCGGATATTCCGTCCACGTTCATCGCGGAAGTTCCAAACATGCAGTCGATATGGATTGCACTGTGGTTGGCGCCTGTGGCTTCGGGCTGCTGAGACGGTTCCCGCGCGATCCCGAGGCACGCCGCATACGACTGGCCGAAGGCAACGTGGCTGGCTGCGTTCTCGTCGAACAGGGCGTTGTAGAACAAGATGCCGGCTCGCGAGACCACCGATGCATGCGGCACGAGTCCGATCTCTCCCAATCGACGTGCGCCGTCGTCGCTCGCAAGCAGGGCCTGAATCGTCTCCAGGCCTCGGTCTGCCTTGATCGTGCTCGCCAGTCCGTCACGGAACTCGACGTAGAGATTCTCGACGAGCGTTCCCGCCAGTGCGAGCGGCTTGGAAAAGTGCACGCGGCCATGGACTCGCTCCCTGTGCGGACACGTGAACAGTTCCTCGGTTGGAATATTGCAGTTGCCCTCGATACCGTTGCCAGCACGAACGGTCCCGCCCACCCACGTGTGGCCGTCGGCCAGCCCGACTGTCAGATCCGTCCGGCCATCGTGGAAGCGCAGCGACGTGTACCCTCGATTTCGCAGGTAGTCCCGACGCGTATTCAGCGTTCGATTGTGCTCCTGCCACGCCTGATACGGATCGGGACCGTTCACGCGGGTGACGTCGAAGACGACCTTCCACAGAGCCTGCGAAGCGTCGTCAGACGGAAGATCGGGAAACACCTGTGCCGCCCAACTGCCGGTTGCGAAAGGGAGGGTGCTCCAGTTGATGCGCGACGCGGAGGTGCATCGTGTTTCGGCCTGGGATGCACGGGCCAGGGCTCGATGAGCGCGAACGATCTTGTCGGCGGGAACACCGGAGAGCAAGTCCGGGTAGGGCCCAACGATGTAGAGGCGAGCGGCGCCGTTCTCGAAGGCGTCGGCGATTCCGCGATGGAACCATTCCGGCGCATAGTCAAACGTGCCGTCATCGGCGTGCGCGAAGCGGTCGTGAATCATGCCGGGATCTTCATAGAGACACGTCACGAGCCTGGCGCCTCGCTGGTAGGCCACCTTCGTGACGTGATGCACCAGCGTGCTGGCTTCGAGTGGCGCCGTGACGATGAGCTCCTGGCCGCGCTGGAGGTTCACGCCGACCGTCACGCCAAGCGTGGCAAGGAGCGATAGCTTGGAGCGGAACTCCGTCGTGTCGAGGGGTGAGGTGCTCATTCCGCAAGCGGCAGGTTGCCAATCTGCTTGAGGGCGCCCGGTGACAGCATTCGGTGGTGTTCGGCGTCAACCTCGATCGTGTGAATGGCACCTCCGCAGTACGGCCGCCAGGCATCGGCGCTCGTCCCCACGCGGTCGAGGCCATGGGTCTGACGCGTCGAGGCAAAGAGCCGGATGTCCCCGTCGAATCTGGAGAGCCGTGCCGTCGTAAAGAGACGAGCGTTGTTCGCCATGACCGCGGCAAGCTGCTCGAGCTGGTGCAGGGGGAACGTCCCGAGGATATGGGACTGCTCGCGGGCCAGGGCCAGCACTGCTGGCGCGTCGAGCGGTTGTGCGGCGCCTGTCGGCGGCACCTCCAGGTGTGTGCCGAGCGCAATCTCCCGCCAGATATGGTCCCCGTCCAGTGTGCGGGGTGCGTGGTCCTCGCGCTCGGATGGCGGCGGATATGAGTCGAGCAGGATGAGTCGCTCGACGCATTCGCCGTCAGCCTGCAGCCGTGACGCGATCATGTGCGCAATGACTCCGCCAAAGGACCAGCCCAGCAGCCGGTAGGGGCCGTGCGGCCGGACGCTGCGGATCGCGTCAAGACTGTGAGCGGCAATCTCCTCCATCGTCCGGGGAAGATCGCGGTCACGAGCGAAGCCTCGCGCCTGAATGGCGTAGATGGGTTGCTCCCTGCTGGTGGCATGCAGGAGGTTTGTATATGCCCAGCCAAGGCCCGTTCCAGGATGCAGGCAGAACAGCGGCGGCAGCGCGCCGGCGGTGCGGATGGGCAGGAGGACTTCGAAGGCGCTGGCGCCATCGGTGACGAGGCCGATCTGTTGTGCGAGCTCCCCGAGAATCGGATACCTGAACACCGTCTGGATGCGTAGTTCGCGTCCGAGCCTCGCGCGGATCTGCGCAACGAGGCGTGTGGCCAGCAGCGAGTGGCCGCCCATGTGGAAGAAGTTGTCCGCGAGGCCAACCCGCCGAATGCCGAGCAGTGCGGCCACCAGCTCGCAGAGCAGGATCTCCTCGGGCGTCGTAGGCACGACGTAGTCGGCCGTCAGGCCAGAGCCCTCCGGCGCGGGCAATGCCCTGCGGTCGAGCTTGCCATTGGACGTCAGCGGCAGAGCATCGAGCACGACGAACGCCACCGGCACCATGTAATTCGGGAGCCGAGCGGCGAGCCGCTGGCGCAGGTCATTCAGATCGACTGCGCCCTGCGCATCCGTACGAGTGGTGATATAGGCGACGAGGCGCGTGTCGCCTGGAGTGTCTTCACGGGCGATCACCGCCGCGCGGGAGACGTTGGGCTCGTGAACGAGCGCGGCCTCGATCTCCCCGGGCTCGATACGGAAGCCCCGGATCTTGACCTGTTGGTCGGCACGGCCGTGGAAGAGCAGCTGACCGTCCTCGCGCCAGGCCGCGAGGTCGCCCGTGCGATAGAGCCGCTCGCCAGGCTCGCGCGCGAAGGGATTGGCGACGAACCGCTCCGCTGTCAAGCCAGGTCGGTCCCAGTAGCCGCGCGCGAGCCCCGCGCCGGCGGCGTATAGCTCCCCGACGACGCCGACCGGGCACGGCTGAAGTCCGGCATCGAGAACGTACACGCGGAGATCGGGGACGGGCCGTCCGATCGGCGGCGTACCCTCGTGTGACAGTGCGGCGCTCATCGTCGTGAAGATGGTGGCTTCGGTAGGCCCATAGCCATTGAACATGAGGCAGCGTGTCGCCCAGGCTGCGGGGAGCTCGGGTGGACAGGCCTCACCGCCCAGGATCACGGTGCGCAGGGCCAGGCCCTCGGATGCATCGCCGGCCTCGTCGGCCACCTGCATCAGGCGCGAGAAAGCGGAGGGGGTCTGGTTCAGGATGGTCACGCCGTTCCGCGCCAGCAGGTGACGAAAGTCGGTGGCCGATCTGGCGACGAACGTGGGAACAATGACGAGCCGCCCTCCGTGGAGCAACGCGCCCCAGAGTTCCCAGACCGAGAAATCAAAACCGTACGAGTGAAACATCGTCCAGACATCGCGCTCGTCGAATCCGAACCAGGCACTGGTTGCGTCGAACAGACGAACGACGTTCTGCTGCGTGTTGACGACCCCCTTTGGCCTGCCCGTGCTGCCGGACGTGTAGATGAGGTACGCGGGGTGGTGCGGTCGCAGCGACGTGACGCGATCGGCATCGCTCGGGGCTGAGAGGGGGAAGCCGGCGAGATCGACGGCGAGCTCTGGTGCATCGAGGACCAGACAGGCGCTGCGCGCGTCCTCGGGCAGCCTCTGGCGCAGATCGAGAGTGGTCATGATGCGTTTGGGGCGGGCATCCAGTAGCAGCAAGGCGATGCGCTCGACCGGATAGTCGGGGTCGATCGGCACGTAGGCGGCGCCTGCCTTGAGAATGGCGAGAATGCCGACCACCATCTCGATTGAACGCTCGAGGCAGACGGCGACGCGGTCCTCCGGACCGACGCCGTCGGCGAGAAGCCGCCAGCCCAGTTGGTTTGCGCGCGCGTCGAGCTCACGGTACGTCAGCGCCTTGTGCTCGAAGGTGAGCGCGATATTGTCCGGGGTCTCCGCGACCTGGCGCTCGAACTCTCCGGCGAGAGTGGACGCTCGAAGGCGCGCGGGTGTGGCGTTGAAGGTGTCGACGATCGTCCGTCGCTCTTCGGACGAGAGAATCACCAACCGTTGCAGCGGCAGGGTGAGATCCGCGGCCATCTGCTCCAGGAGCCGCGTCAGCCGCGCGGCGAGGCGCTCGATTGATGCCTGGTCGAAGAGGTTGACGCTGTAGTGGAGGCGGAGACTGATCCAGGGACCGGGGCTCGCGACGAGGCTCAGGGGATAGTGGTTGCTGTTGTGGCCGCGAACCGCGCGCAGCGGCAAGTCGTCGGCCGTGGCGGGCCAGTCAGACCGATCGACCGGATAGTTCTCGTAAGTGAAGAGCGTGTCGAAGAGGACCTCCCTGCTGACGAGTTGCTGAATCTCCGCGAGGGGCAGATGGTGATGCGACAGAAGCGCCGCCTGTTCGCGCTGGAGGCGCGCGAGGAACGCGAGCACCGATTCCGTGGGCTCGAGCCGCGCCCGCACGGGCGTTGTCGTGATGAGCAGTCCAAGCATCCGCTCGATGCCGGGGACAAGCGCCTGTCGGCCGGAACTCACCGTGCCATGGACGACATCGGTCTGGTTCGTGAGACGGGCAAGAAGGACGGCCCAGGCACCTTGCAGCAAGGTGGCGAGGGTGAGGCCGTGCTGGCGCGCACGTGTCTCGAGTTGCGCGGTCAATTCTGGTGACAGCCGCGCGTCGTACTGGGCCTGCACGACGGGAGCATCGTTCGCCATGGAGGGTGCGATTCTGGTCGGCGCCTCGATACCCGCCAAATAGCCTTGCCAGGCCGCTCTGGCGGCGTCCTTGTCCTGGCGCTGCAGCCATGCGAGGTAGTCCGCGAAGACCGGTTGGCGTGGCAACGTGTCGTGATCGCCCTGCCGGCGATAGAGGGCCAGGAGGTCGTGAAGAAGAATCGTGCCCGACCAGCCGTCACCCACGAGATGGTGCTGAGTGAGCAGGAGGCAATGAGAATGCGGCGCGAGACGAACGAGCGAGGCGCGAATCAGGGGCGCCTGGTCGAACGCAAAGCGGGTGCGCCGGTCGTCGGCCTCGATCTCGGCGGCGCGTCGGCTCCGCTCGTTCGCGTCGAGGGCACTGAGATCGTGCTCCCGCCACGGAATGGGGCAGCGTGCCTGCACGATCTGGAGAGGCTGGCCGCGCCGCGTCTGCTCGAAGCCGACGCGCAAGGTCGCGTGGCGGACGAGGAGGGCGTCGAGCGCGTGCCGCAGCCGCACGGCGTCAAGGGCGCCTTCGAGTTCCAGGACGAGCTGGACGAGATAGGAATCCTCACTCTCACGATCGAAGTGAGCGTGGAAGAGCAGACCTTCCTGAAGCGGGGTGAGCGGCCAGATGTCTTCGAGGTCGGGATGCTGCCGCTCGAGCATCTCGATGTCCGTCTGATCGAGCGCCACGAGAGGGAAGTCGCTCGGCGTACGTCCACCAACTTCAGGGCGGTCGGCGAGGTGCGCCAGGGCGTTGAGCGCGTCGCTCCATAAGTCCGCAAGGCGGGCAGCCTCGGATTCGCCGACGAGCGCCGGAGCGAAGCTCCATGTGGCGCTGAGGGTGGGCCCGGCCGGCCGGTCGTGGACGATCGCGTTGAGGGCGATGGGATGCCCGAGTAGCGCGGCGGGATCGATGCTGCCGCCCAGAGCGTTTGCCTCAGGCGCCGGCTGCCAGTCGGCTCCATGTCCCGCCGTGAAGCGGCCCAGATAGTTGAACGCGATTGGCGGTGCGGGATACGGCGCAAGTGCGGCACCGCCGTCGGGATCCAGGTAGCGCAGCATCCCGTAGCCGAGGCCGTTGGCCGGTACCGCGCGGAGTTGCTCCTTGATCCGCTTGAGCGTACGTCCGGCCGTGGGTCCGCCCGCGAGCGCGTCCACGATATCGATCTCGCCCGGGTCCAGACATATGGGATAGAGCGTGGTGAACCAGCCGACGGTGCGGGTCAGGTCGATCGTGGGATCGAGCGGTTCACGCCCGTGGCCCTCCAGGTCGATGCGTACGGCCAGAGGGTCGCCGTCGCCGCGCGTCGCGCGCCACGCGGCGATCGCGAGCACGAGGGCGGTCAGCAAGACGTCGTTGATCCGTGCGTGGAAGGCCGCCGGCACGGCGGTCAGCAGCGCGACGGTCGCGGGGATCGAGAGCGTGCGCTCAACATGTCCGGCGCTGCCGGCGGTGTCGCGAGTCGGCTCGAGATTGCCGCTGACGAGCGGGGCCACGGCGCGGCCTGCCGTGGCCTGCCAGAACGGTAGCTCGTGCCGCCGGCCCGCGGCGGCTGCCACGAGCGTGTCCGCCCAGTGCCGGAAGCTCGTGGTCTTCCGCGGCAAAACGATCGCGTCGCCCGCGCGCGCGGCTCGGTAGGCCTCGCCAAGATCAGTCTCCAGGATCCGCCAGGAGACACCGTCGACGGCGAGATGGTGGACGACCAGCAGCAGGCGTCCGGGTTCGTCGCGCGCGGCCTCCGCCCAGACCGCCTGCAGTAGAAGTCCCGCGCCTGGATCGAGACGCGCCATGGCATCCGCACCAGCGCCGCGCAGCGTCGCGTCGCGGTCCGCCGCGTCCATGCCGGCGAGCGAGAGCCGACGCAGACACGTACGAGTGCTCACCGATCCGGCCGGCAGAATGACGAGACTGCCGTCCTGGGCGCGCAGGCGCAGCGCGTCGTGATGGTCGAGAAGGGCCTGCAACGCAGCCACGAGCGCCGTCTCGTGGAGCCGGGCCGGTACCTGCAGGAGCACCGCCTGATGGAACCCCGTCCATGGCCCGGGGTGTGTCAGGAGGCGATGGATGATCGGGGTCGCCGGCAGCGGGCCGTCGGGCGCACCGCTGACGATCTGTGGTGCTCGGTCCGGTGCGCTCCGCGCCTTGAGAACCAGGTCGCCGATCACGGGATGGAGGAACACATCCTTGGGCGTTATCAGGAGCCCGCGTTCGCGGGCACGACTCACCAGCCGGATCGAGCTGATGCTGTCGCCACCGAGATGGAAGAAGTTGTCGGCCAGGCCCACGTGCTCGACGCCCAAGAGCTCGGCGACGAGCTCGCAGAGCAGGATCTCCGCCGGCAAGGTGGGCGGCGCGTAGCCGGCGGCCAGCCCAGTGCCGTCAGGTGACGGCAGCGCCTTCCGGTCCAGCTTCCCGCTGGGCGTCAGCGGCAATGCGTCCAGGACCACGAACGCCGCCGGCACCATGTAGTCCGGCAGCTTCTCCTCCAGGACTCTGCGGAGTTGCGGTGCAAGCCGACGCCGGAGCCTTTCCTGCACAGGGTTGTTGGCGTAACGATTCCAGGGCAGCGTCGATGTCGGCCGGTTCCAGGACAGCCTTGGAAGCTCGCCCTCGTCGCCACGCCGGAACACGGCGTCGTAGCTGCCGTCCGGATACGCGGGAGCGAGGCTGAGATCGACGCGGTAGCCGCACTCACGTCCGAGTCGCCAGAGATCCTCAGGCTCGAGGCCGTCGATGGCGGCGGCGGTCTGTCTCCTGACGTCGCTCGCGCGCGCGTCGTGAGCACCGCGCAGTACATGCCGGGCCGCGAACAGCGCCTCCGTCACACGCGAATTGGCCACTCGGCGATACGCGAGCGTGGCTGGCCGGTCTGCGGACAAGAATCGCCGCAGCGTATCGAGGCCCGGTCGCGTGTCCCACCAGTCCTCCCACCTCAGCTCGCCGGCGGGCGCCGATTCGCCGGCGGTGCGGATCAGCACGTCGTAGCGGAAGCGGGTCATCTCGTTCGACTCGCTGCCCCGCTTCGGCAGGATCTCGACATGCCGGATCTGTGCATAGCGCTGTCGCAAGGCGAGAAAGAACGCCGGGTCGAGTAACAGCTCCTGCTCTTGAGTCAGGCGCTTGCGGACGCGATCCGCAACGACGGCAGAACGGTCTGAGGGATTGGCCTTATGGAGCTGTACGGAGGCGTGGAGCGCCTCCTGGAGCAGGAGGCTTCGTACGTCGCCGATGAAGATGGATCCGCCGGGAGCCAGCGCGCGATCGAAGAGTCCGTCAAGGACACGCAACAAGTAATCGACGCTGGGGAAGTACTGGACGAGCGATGGCAGCGCGACGGTGTCGTAGGCACGGGGCTCCAACCAATCGCAGTCATCGGCCGGTCGGCATTGCAGTGCTGCCCTCGCGAGACCGGGGATGCGTGCGCGCAGGTCAGGCCGGGCCTGCATCTCACGCAGACGCCCGACCCGTGCCTGCGAAAGGTCGGCGCCGGTGTACGCCGCGCAGTGCGGCAACGCCGCGAACATGATGAGGCCCGCGCCGCAGCCAAGCTCGAGCAGGTGGCGCGGCTGAAGCGACCGAAGGCGATCAACAGTGAACGACACATACTCGCGCATGTCCGCTTCCGCCAGCGGCAGCTCGGTGTAGCTGCTGTTCCATCCAACGGTGTTGAAGGTGGCGTCGTGATGCGGAGCGTTGTCATGGCAATTGGTTTCCTCGAGGTCCTGCCAACGTCCGGTCTGCTCCCGCTGCAACTCCTCCAGGAGCGCGCTCATCGTCGGCGCCTGGAAGTCGGGAGTCACGTAGGCCGCGAGCACCTTGCCGCCGGCACCGTCGTCGCGGGCCATCACGGCGGCTTGGGCAACCTCGGGCTCTTGCATGAGAGCCGCTTCGATCTCCCCTGGCTCGATGCGGAAGCCACGAATCTTGATCTGCTCGTCGGCACGGCCCTGGAAGACGAGGTTGCCGTCACCGG
>JAKFXY010000005.1 GCA_021731165.1 Acidobacteriota bacterium
TCGTGCGCGAGGATCACCTCGATCTCCTCGTCCGAGTGATCGGCCAGCAGCGTGTCGGAGAGCAGGATCCGCCGCGTTCGCCCGATGCCCGCGAGCGCGGCGTTGGCCTTTCGGGTTCGATCGCTCATTCGCCACTCGAATACTCCGAGCACCCGCGCGCCAGCGCGGTCGGCCAGGGTGACCAGTCGGCGGACGAGGTCCTCACGCTGGAGCGGCTTGAATTCGTAGAAGATGGGGAGCAGGACCACGGGAGCGAGCTGCGCAAGGAGAACGAGGACCGCGGAGAAGGAGACCGCGGACATGAGCCACCAGCGATCGGGTGCCCATCGCAGCAGTGACCAGACGAGGAGGGCGCCCAGCAGGCCGAATCCCAGGCCGATGCCGCCCGCCTTCAGGTGGTCGAACCACCATCGCGCGGATGTCTGGGTCGACAAGCCGTACCGGCGTTCGAGCGTGACACCCTGGTAGTAGTCGATCGGGAGATGAAGAGCCTCGCTGATGACGGCGAGCAGGCACACATAAACCGTGATGGTCGGAACGAACGAGTCGCCCGTCAAGGAGACAATCGCGTCACGCAGCCTGGCTGAAGCGCCTGATACGAGCAACAGAACGAGCAGGCCGGCACTCAGGGCAGTGCCAAGAATCGAGGCCCGACGTCTGAGCCGGTGGTATCGGGTGGCTTTGTCCTCGTTCACACGGTTACCGGGTACACCTGCAACCCCGCATTCGGCCCGTTAGTTCAGCTGAACCGAAATCAGCTTGGATACACCAGGCTCCTCCATCGTGACGCCATACAACCGATTGGCGATTTCCATCGTCCTGCGACTGTGCGTGATGAGGATGAACTGCGTCCGATCGAGCATGCCTCTGAGCATCTCAACGAACCTGCCGATGTTGGCATCGTCGAGCGGCGCGTCGATTTCATCGAGCAGACAGAAGGGGCTCGGCTTGTACTTGAAGATGGCGAACATCAGGGCAATGGCTGTCAGCGCTTTTTCGCCCCCCGACAGGAGCTGAACGCTCTGCAGGCGCTTCCCCGGAGGCGACGCCACGATGTCGATGCCGGTCTCGAGCGGATCGTTCTCGTCGAGCAGCGTCAGGCCGGCACGGCCGCCGCCGAAGAGAGTGCCGAAGGTCCCCTGGAAGTTCTGCTGGATCGCCGCAAAGGCCTCGGTGAATCTGGCCTTGGTCGTTTCGTCGATTCGCGCGATCGCCTGGGACGTCTGGGCGATGGAATCAATGAGGTCGTTCCGCTGAGTGGACAGGAACACGTGGCGCGCCTCGAGTTCATCGAATTGCTCGATCGCCATCATGTTGACCGGACCGAGGCGATCGATCTTCGTCCTCAGGCGCGTGATGGCTTCATCAGCGGTCATCGAGGCCGGCATCGACTCCGAGGGAGCGGCAGAGACGCCAAGCTCGTCCTCGTCGGCCTCGGCGTCCTGCTCCTCCGCGGTCATCGCGGCGGCATCCGGTGTCGCCTCGCCGGCGAGTTCCATCCGTTCGACCTCGGCAAGCACGGCGTCGAGCGTCGCCTGCACGGAGTCGGCGCACGTCTGCGCCAGGTGTGCCAGATCGCTCTCGGCGGTGGCGCGCGCCACTTCCAGCTCCGCAGCCTCGGCGCGGACCGCTTCCAGCGCGCGCCGGGCATCGCGGATGACGACGTCCTGTGCGTCAACAAGTGCCCGAAGAGTCGTTGCGGCCTGATCAGCCCGATCCAGGCCTTCTCGGAGCGCGGCGAGCCTGAGAATGTCCTCGTCGAGGGAACGTTCGCCGTCTGCGATCGTTTGGAGCAACTCGGCGCGCCGAGCTTGCATCTCGCGGCGCTCGAGATCACGGGCGGCGATTCGCGCCTCGAGTTCACGGGCGGATTCGTCGAGGCGGGACACCTCGGCGACCAGGGCCGACGCTCGCTCGAACAACCCCGCGTGATTCGCGCGGGCCTCTGCCGCCTTCGCGCTCAGCGCTTGGACGGCGCCTCTGGCATCAATGAGACGCCGTTGTGCTTCGGCCAGGCGCACGTCGGACAGGTGCTGCTCGCTCTGCAACCGGCCAACTGACGACTCCGCCTCCGCATGGCGCGCCTCGAGGGCTTCGAGCTCCTCCTCAGCCTGTCGGCGTTCAAGGGCGACGACCTCCGCCTTTCGCGCAAGGCGGGCTCCATCCTCAGCCGTCCGTGCAAGCTGTGCCTCGTGGCCGACGAGCGCCACATCCTGGCGATGCTGCGCGGCCTGCAGACCGGCAATGGCACTGGTCGCCTGGGCGATCGTCAGCTCGAGCGCCTCTGTTTCCGCGGCCAGTCGTGTCAGCGCCTCCCGATCAGCACCCACGCGCTCACGCAGCTCCTTGATCTCGCGGCGCGTCGCCAGGATCCCGCGCGACTCCGACTTCGCGCCGCCGGACACGAGATGAGGACCGCGAAGCACGTCGCCTTCCAGCGTGGCCACCGGAGCGGAGGTCTGCCGCGACACCGCTACCGCCTGGGCAAAACTCTCGGCCACGTAGGCCTCAGGCAGCACTTTCTGGATCGTCGTGGCGTGCGGGCCGGAGATGCGCATCACCTCGGAGACCGGCACGACCCCTGGCATTCGCAGCACGTCGCGTGGGTGATATCCGTTGGAGCCTGGATCCACCACGACAAAACCGCACCGGCCGGCCTCGTGCTCGCGCACGAGCGAAAGGCCGGCTTCAGCCTGGTCGTGGCGCTCCACGATGACGTGCTGCAGGAGATCGCCCAGGCACGCCTCCACGGCGCGTTCGTATCGCCCTTCGACGTCCACGAAGTCCGCCACCGCGCCTTGCTGACCAACGTGTCCATTCGCCTGGACCAGAACCACGCGCGCGGCATCGCCGAACTCCGCCCGACTGGCCGACAGCTCCTCGAGCGAGGCGAGCCGTGCCTCGAGGGCGGTGACCTCCTGCTCGCGGGTACGGACGCCCCGGGCACGCCACTCGTACTCCGTGCGGGCCGTGGCCAGTGCGGACTCCCGCGCAAGCCGGTCGAGCCTTACTTCTTCGAGGGTGGCGATCGCCCGTTGCAGGGCCGCAGCGGCCGACTCCCGTTCGGCCTCGACCCTCTCCAGCTCCCGCCGCACGTCATCCTGCTCAATCGCCAGCTTGCCGAGGGACTGCCCGACGCGCTCGCGCTGGGACGACGCATGCGCCATGGCATGCCGCAGGGCGGTGGCGGCGTTCAGCGCGCCAAAAACCTCGCCCCGCGCCGCTTCCACGTCGCTTTCGAGCCCCTCAATCCGCAACTGGGCCTGCTCGTGCGCCTCGCTGGCGGCAACCATCACGTCGGCGGCCCGATCGCGCGCCTGACCGGCATCCTCAGCCGCTCCGCGCCTGGCCTCGAGAGCGATCCTCGTCGGCTCCCGCCGCGCCGTAAGGTCGAGCAGCTCGTCGGCAATCTCTTTGTCGCGATCAGCCAGCGACTCGCTCTGGCGGCGACCAAACTCCTGCTGCTGTTGCCGTCGATTGATGTCGAGCTCTCGGGCGTGGGCGTCGTCGCGGATCCCAACCGCCAGACTGTCGGCCTCGGCCTGCTCGATTCGCAGGCGGGCGAGATCGGATTCAACCTCCGCCAGCCGCGCGGCGGAGCCGGATTCGCGCGATCTCGCGTCTGCCAGCCGCGTCCGAGCCAGCTCAATCGCGTGAGCCAACTCGCGGTAACGGCGCGCCAGCAGCACCTTCTCCCATCGCCGCAGCTCTTCACGCAGCCGCCTGTAGCGGCGCGCCTTGGCCGCCTGGCGCTTCAGGGTCCCGCGCTGTTTCTCCACCTCGAAGACGATGTCGTCGATCCGGGTCAGGTTCTGTTGGGCGGCCTCGAGCTTCAGCTCGGCCGAACGCCGGCGGGACTTGTACTTCGTAATGCCGGCGGCCTCCTCGATCAGCTGGCGACGGTCCGCCGGGCGTGAGCTGAGGATCATGCCGATCTTCCCCTGCTCGATGATGGAGTACGCCTTGGCACCCAGGCCTGTATCCATCAGTAGCTCATGAATGTCCCGCAGGCGGCAGACCTCGCCGTCAATCAAATACTCACTTTCGCCCGATCGATAGAGGCGCCGGGTCACGTCTACGTCGCGCGTCAAAGCCTCCGCTGACGCCTTGTGATGTCCGTTCCCGTGTCCGTTGCCATGGCCATTGCCGTGACCGCCACCATTACGTTCGTCCTGCTCGGTTTCCGGGTGGAATCCGATGAACGGAATACTTCCCGTATCTGGATTCGCGGCGACGGAGTCGCCGTCCCCAAGGTCAACCGCCATGACCCTTGGCGGGATCGCCAGACCTGTCAGTCGAATGCGCACTTCGGCGGCCGCACCAGGCTTGCGCGCGTCGCTGCCGTTGAAGATGACGTCTTCCATCTTCTCGCCGCGCAGGCTCTTCGCGCTCTGCTCACCAAGAACCCAGGTAATGGCATCCGCCACGTTGCTCTTGCCGCACCCGTTGGGACCGACGATGGCTGTGACACCTTCGTCGAAGGCCAGCTCGGAGCGGTCTGAGAACGACTTGAAACCAGCGAGTTCTATCCGTTCGAGGCGCATTTGTGGTCAATCTAACAAGGCCTAGCCCTAGTGGCAAGGCCAAAGTAGCACCACTATATTTTGGGTAGGGGGCCCAAAAAGGCCGGGCGTGGCGCTAACGTGCCGCGCGGACTGTTGAGGTGCGGCTCAGGTTCAGCAGCTGCTCGGCTTCCGGAAACAGGCTGAGGGCGAACTGGAGCTGCGGATCGCGCTGCGAGAGGTTCTTTCGGGCCGCTGCGATGCCGAACAGATCGAGGTCGATCTCGTAGCGGATCATGGCGCGGATGAACTGCTGGTCCTTCTGCCACGCCGCTTCATCCATCTTCACGCGCGCCATTAGCAGGTGCTCACGGAACTCTGCCACCATGGCGTCGGTCACGTCGAACTCCGGCGTCAGATCTCGAGGCATGCCGGAGGAGACCGCGGAGATGCGCGTATCGCCCTTGCGCGTAAAGCGCTGGGCGAACGTGTCGAACAGCTGCCTGTTGTAGAGCGTCCGCGAAAAACGAGAGGGATTGAATCCATCCACAGGGCCGTCGAAACGGCGATCCGGCTCGACGCCTCCCCCGCTGTACACCTTTCGTCCGGCGTCGGTGTACTTCAGGTCGGATGCGCTATGCGCCTTGTTCGGGTCCTGTTCCCGTAAGGTGTAGGTGAGGTACTCATCGAAACTGTCGTCCCACGGCCGCTGAATGAGCCTGCCGCTCGGCGTGTAGTAGTGGGCGGTGGTCACGGCCACGCCGGCACCCTCGCTCACGCGATACACCGATTGCACCAGCGCCTTGCCGAATGTTGTTTCGCCGACAATGAGTGACCTGTCGTGATCCTGCAGCGCACCGGACACAATTTCCGACGCGCTGGCGCTGCTGCGATTCACCAGCGTGACCATCGGCAGATCCAGATAGTCGCTGGCCACCGTCGCCCGGTAATCCTGGTCGGAGTTCGACAGGCGCCCACGCGTATACACGACCATGTCTCCCTTCGGCAGGAAGCGATTCGAGACCTTGATGGCCTGGTCGAGCGCGCCGCCGGGATTGTTGCGCAAGTCGAATACGAGCCGCTTCATCCCCTGCTGTGTCAGCTCACGCAGGGCGCGTCCGAGTTCCGTGTCGGTGTTCTCACCGAACTCCGACACGCGCACGTAGCCGGTGGTCGCATCGAGCATGAATGCAGCCGGTACGGTGGGAATATGAATCTCGTCGCGAGTGACCTCGAGCTCGATCAACGAATCGAACCCATTTCGCCGAATGGAAACCTGGACGGGCGTGCCCTTCGGACCACGCAGCTTCCGCACGGCTTGGTCGCTTGTCCAGCCCTTGGTGTCCTCGCCTGTGATCCTGGCAACGACGTCGCCCCGGCGCAGCCCCTTTTGATATGCCGGAGAGCCCTCGAAGAGCGCCGCAACCGTGATGTCGCCGTCTATGACCTGAATGGTGATGCCGAGGCCGTAGTAGCGCCCTTCCTGGCGCTCCCGCATTTGTGCGTAGCTGCGGGGATCCATGAAGCTCGAGTGCGGATCCAGCGTCTGCAGCATCCCGGAGATCGCGCCGTAGACCATCCGGTCGGACTCGACCGCCCCGACGTAATTGGCTTCGATTGCGCTCAGCGCAGCGGTGAAGACTCTGTACTGATCCGGAATCTGATCCTGGGCCGAGAGGGCCGCGCGCCCATAGAAGCCGCCCACCAAGGCACAAAACACCACCACGGACACGGCGGCCGACAGGGAGCGGTAGCTGCGCATAACCCTCCTGAATGGTAAACCGTCGGCTTGACCCAGTCCAGACCAGATTTCTATAATGCCGTGAAGGACTTGCGGCGATTCCGCTGTCCAGCCCTCAGACGCGGATGCTGGCCCCTCGGCCAGCCGGAGTACCACAATATGTTTGGTTCCATCGGCATGCCGGAGCTGGTCATCATCCTGGTGATCGCGCTCATCATCTTTGGTCCCCGGAAGCTGCCGGAACTCGGTCGTTCCCTCGGCAGGAGTATCGGAGAGTTCAAGAAGGCCTCCAACGAGCTCCAGCGCACGCTCGATGACGAGATTCGCCTCGAGGAAACGAAGGAAGAGCGCGAAAGGACCAGGGCCGAGCAGGCCTCCGCGGTGGCCGCCGCCAGCCCGACGCCGGCTTCGGCGCAACCGGATCCCGCTATTCCAACGGTGGCGCCCGTTGCCGCGACGGGCGGTGACGAGGTTCCTGTCAGCCGCACCGCCAGCACCGGCACGTCGGCATAGGGGCCGCCTGATGGCCCTCGTGCCGTTTCCAAACAAGACGGCGAACCCGGATCCCTACGACGACGCCCTGGAGTGGCGTCCAGACACCCCCGACGTGGTCGAAGGCGCTGAAAATGCCGAAGACGTCGAGGATGCCGAGGACAGCGATGACGCCGGCGGAAAGATGTCGTTTCTGGATCATCTCGATGAGCTCCGGAAACGCATCATTCGCGCGGTGATTGCCATCGCCGCGGGTTTTCTGCTCGCGTGCATCTTCATCCAGCAGATTTTTGATTTCATCATGAGGCCGCTGCAGGCCACCCTGCCGGCTGGCGGCAAGCTCGTCTACACCGAGCCGACCGAGGCCTTTGTCCTCTACATCAAGATCGCGGCGATTGCCGGGCTGTTGCTGGCCTCCCCTGCGGTCTTCACTCAGCTCTGGATGTTCATTGCGCCAGGCCTGTACCAGCACGAGAAGAAGATGGCGATTCCCTTCGTGGCGCTGTCGACCATCTTCTTCGTCGCCGGTGCGGCGTTCTCTCACTACATCGTCTTTCCGATGGCATGGACGTTCTTCGTCGGCTTCGGCAGCGACTACCTGGCCTTCATGCCGCGCATCGAACCGGCGTTCGCGATGTACCTCAAACTGCTGCTGGCCATGGGCCTCGTCTTCCAGATGCCCACGCTCGTGCTCTTCCTCGCGCGGATGGGCGTGATCACGGCCGGGTGGATGGTGCGAAACCTCAAGTACGCCGTGCTCATCATCTTTATTGTTTCCGCGGTCGTCACGCCCGGAGGCGATCCCATGTCACAGACGGCGATGGCGGGACCGATGATCGGGCTCTACTTCATCAGCATCGGCCTCGCCTGGCTCTTCGCAAAGAAGAAGCGTCCCCGAGATCCTGAAACCGTAAACGACTGACCCGTGGTGATCCGTTCTTCGTCGGCGCGCGACGTCGAACGGCTTGTGACGGAACTCCGTGAGGGCACGAGCGCCGAGCGCGAGGCGGCGGTGGCACGCCTCCGGATCCTTGGCGACCGCGCGATTGCCCGCGTGGCCGACCTGCTGGCCTCGGATGCGCCCGTCGCGGTGCGTGTAGCGGCGATTTGCGTGCTCGAGGGAGTGGACGACCCGCGGGCGCGCCAAGCCGTACTCTCCGCTTCCGAGGACGGGGATCCCCAGGTCGCGGCCGCCGGAGGCGCTGCATTACGTCAACACACCGAACCAACAGCCTCGCTGGACCTGCTCGAGGATCCCTTGGCCGTACGCGGGTGGCTTGCGGCACACCACACTGCGCCGCTCTCAGCGCTGCACGAGTTCATCACCCGCGCGCGAGAACGGGAACGACAGGAACACGCCGCGCCTCGGCGTCAGAACTGGCTGGTCGCGCGGGGAACGATGCACGCCGCGCTCGCCCGTCGCGGCAGCACGATCGCGCTGTACGACCTGAAGGAAACCTTCGAGGCAGCCACCGGAGCGCTTCCCCTCGACTTCCTTGCCGCGGCCAGCGCGATCGGCGACGGCACCTGTCTGGAGCCGATGGGGCGGGCGTGGACAGCCGCCGTCGGGGATGCATGGTGGCGCGACCACCTGGTCGACGCAGCCACGTCCATCATGCGCCGATCACGTCTGAACGGGCGGAGCGGCGTGATCAAACGAATCCGTCTGAAGCACCCCGGATTCGTGTAGAGAGAGCCGAGATCTCCTCAATACGACTTCGCGAACCACGCCAGCGCCGTCGCCGGCGCACCACACTTCAGACACACCTTGCCCTCGGCCGAACCGCTGGCGAACGGGATGTTCCTGATAGTGGCCTGCGTGTCGGTCTTCACCTCGGCCTCGCAGCGCTCCGAGCCGCACCAGGGAGAGATCACGAAGCCCGGCCGACCATCCATGATGGTCTTGAATTCGTCGTAGGTGTCGGCCTCCGTCGTGTGCTCGACCCGAAACTGCGCGGCGCGATCGAAGAGCGCCTGCTGGATGGTGTCCAGCAGCTCCAGCACGTGGCCGGGCAGCCCGTCCATCGGCACAAAGGCCTTCAGGCGCGTGTCGCGGCGGGCGAGCACGACGTGTGACTTCTCCAGGTCCTTCGGGCCAATCTCGAGCCGCAACGGAACGCCGCGCAGCTCCCACTCGTTGAACTTCCACCCGGGTGTCTGCGAGTCGCGGTCGTCCAGCATCACGCGAACGCCCTGCGCCACCAGCTCATCGCGGATCGCCTGCGCTTTCGGCAGTACCGTCTCCCGCCAATTGCCCTTGGGTATCGGCACGATGACAACCTGGTACGGTGCGATGCGTGGTGGCAGGATGAGCCCGCCGTCATCGCCGTGCGTCATGATGACACCGCCGATCATGCGAGTGGACACGCCCCACGAGGTGCCGTGGACGAACTGCACGGACTTGTCGCGCGCCTGGAACTTGATGTCGAAGACCTTGGCGAAGTTCTGCCCGAGGTTATGGGACGTCCCGGCCTGCAGCGCCCGGCCGTCGCGCATCAGGGCCTCGATGGAATAGGTACGATCCGCACCCGCGAACTTCTCGCTCTCCGTCTTCTGTCCGTCAATCACCGGCATCGCCAGCTCGGTTTCCGCGAAGTTCTTGTAGACGCCGAGCATCTTGAGCGTTTCTTCCTGCGCTTCTTCCGCCGTCTCGTGCGCCGTGTGCCCCTCCTGCCAAAGGAACTCGGTCGTGCGGAGGAACAGCCGCGTCACCTTCTCCCATCGCACGACATTCGCCCACTGGTTGATGAGGATGGGCAGGTCGCGCCATGACTGCACCCACTTCGCGTACATCGTCCCGATAATGGTTTCCGACGTCGGCCGAATAACCAGGCGCTCCTCGAGAACCTCGTTGCCCCCTTGAGTCACCCAGGCCACCTGCGGGGCGAAACCCTCGACATGCTCGGCCTCCTTCATCAGGAGACTCTCGGGAATCAGGAGCGGGAAATAGGCGTTCACATGGCCGGTGGCCTTGAAGCGCTTGTCGAGTGCCTGCTGCATCAGTTCCCAGATGGCGTAGCCGTACGGGCGAATGACCATGCATCCCTTGACAGGTGAATAGTCGGCGAGCTCCGCACGGCGGACCACGTCGATGTACCAGCGCGCAAAATCCTGCGACTGGGGCGTGATCTCCGTCGGCAGATCAGGAATGTCGGTCTCTCTGTTGGACATCAATCAAGAAATCCCAGACCCCAAATTCCAGATCCCCGATCCAAGGAAGCCCAGCGCGTCGTTTCAGGCACGTTGGGAATTGGGACTTGGGATGTGAGAACCGGGATTTTCACGTCGTCAGCACATCTGACACGTGTCGCTTCCAGTGTAGATCGTCGAGCGCGGGAAAGTCGGTGCGAAAGTGCCCGCCGCGGCTCTCCTCGCGGCGCAGCGCCGCGCGTGCGATGAGCAGTCCCACGGTGACGAGGCTGCCAACGCGACGGAACCCGTGGTCGCCGGCGCGAGCCGGACGAGCCGCTTCCGCCGCGCCGGCCCATCGCTCGAGCTGCGCGACCGCCCGCTCCAGCGACCCCCGGGCCCGCAACAGTCCGGCATCCCGCCACATCAGGTCGCGCACGGCGAATTCGTCCGGCACCTGCGTGGCCTCAGGCTGCGGCGGAGCGTGCCTCACGACTTCGCCGTGACGCAGCGCCGCTGCCCTTATCGGGCCGCGCATGGCCTCGGCAGCGCGCGCACCAAAAACGAGCCCCTCGAGCAGCGAGTTACTGGCCAGGCGATTGGCGCCATGAACGCCCGTACACGCGACCTCACCGGCGGCAAACAGATGGGGGATCGAGGTGCGACCGTCGAGGTCCGTGTCGATCCCGCCCATGACGTAGTGCGCAGCCGGACTCACCGGAATGCGGTCACGCGTCAGATCGAGCCCCGCGTGTGCACACGCCTGCGCGATCGTGGGAAACCGACGACGGATGAAATCCGGGTCGAGATGAGCCATGGAGAGATACACACGCGAACCAGTGCGCTCGACTTCCCGCACGATCGCCCTCGCGACCAGGTCCCGCGAAGCCAGGTCCCCCGCAGGTTCATAGCGCGCGACGAACGCCTCGCCAGCCTCATTGAGGATTCGTGCGCCCTCGCCGCGCAGCGCCTCCGACAGCAGGAACCGGGGAGCCCCTTCCACGCTCAACGCGGTGGGATGGAACTGGACGAACTCGATGTCGCCGATGCTGGCGCCCGCCCGCGCGGCCATCGCCAACCCATCGCCAGTGGCAACCGCCGGATTGGTCGTTTCACGAAACACCTGCCCGGCGCCGCCGGTCGCAAGGAGCGTGCGGCCGGCCCGCACGAGTCCCTGCTCACCGCGGGTGTTCACGTAGGCGACGCCGTCGCAACAACCGCCACTCATCAGCAGCTGGGTCGCCAGCGCATCGTCGAGAACCTTGATGCGAGGTGTCGTGCTGACGCGCGACCAGAGGAGCCGACCGAGCTCCCGGCCCGAGGCATCGCGCGCGTGGAGCACGCGCCGCACGCTATGGGCGGCCTCGCGCCCCAGCGCCGGGCGCCCTTCCGCATCCACGTCGAACGCGACTCCCCACTCGATCAGCTCGCGAACGTACCGCGGTCCCTCGCGTACCAGGACATCGACGGCCGCCGGCTCGCAGAGGCCGTCACCGGCAGCAATCGTGTCGCGGGCATGCAGTTCAGGGGAGTCGTCTGGTCCGAGCGCGGCGGCGATGCCGCCCTGGGCATAGCCCGTGTTGCTCTCGCGCGGATCCGCCTTGGTGAGCACGATCACCTCGCCGGCCCCGGCCAGCGACAGCGCGGCGCGAAGACCGGCGATGCCGCTGCCGATGACCAGGAAGTCGCCGCTGAGATTCACCGGGTGCTATCCTATCAATTCTCCATTGAGCATCGATATCTCGCAGGAACAGATTCGCGTTGACGTCAACGCCGGATCGCACCCGTCAACGATCTGGATCGGTGACGGCGCGGCCGATCGCCTGCCGGTGCTGCTCGATGCCCACGGTGTCGGCGCGCGCCGCTTCGTCGTCTCCAGCCCGGTCATCTGGCGGCTACACGGCGACCAGGTCCGACGGGCGCTTGGAAGCGTGGAACCGATCCTCATCGCCGACGGCGAGCGCTACAAGAACCTCCAATCGGTCTCTCGCATCTACGAGGCCCTGATCCGCGCCGGCGCCGATCGCGGTAGCGCGATCGTGGCCGTCGGCGGCGGAGTCATCGGCGACACCGCAGGATTCGCTGCAGCCACCTTCCTGAGAGGCATCACCCTCGTGCAGGTCCCGACAACGTTGCTCGCGCAGGTGGATAGTTCAATCGGCGGCAAGGTTGGAGTGAACCACGCCCTTGGCAAGAACCTGATCGGCGCGTTCCACCAGCCTGCCGTCGTCGTGATCGACCCTCTGCTGTTGCGCACCCTGCCGAGGCGTGAGTTCCGCTCCGGCCTGTACGAGGTGATCAAGTACGGGATGATCGCCAGCCGTGATCTGTTCGATCGCATCGCTGGCAACACCAAGGCGATCTTTGCGCGCGACCCCGCTGCCCTGGTGCCGGCGATCGTGGAGTCGTGTCGCATCAAGGCCGACGTGGTGTCACAGGACGAACGCGAGAGCGGACTTCGCCGCATCCTCAACTACGGGCATACGGTTGGCCACGCGCTCGAGGCAGCGACAAAGTACACGCGGTTCCGGCACGGCGAAGCCATCGCCTACGGCATGCTCGCGGCGGCGGATCTGGCGGTCTCGAGGGGTGCGCTGGCCGACCGGGGACGGCAGGCGCTCGTGCAGCTCATCACCAAGCTGGGCCCCCTTCCCCCGCTGGCGGACCTTTCCATCGCTGAGGTCCTCGAGGCTGTCCGGCGCGACAAGAAGGTCATCAACGGCCGCCTCCATTTCGTGATCGCCGTCGCCATCGGCGCCACCGCGGAAATCAACGACGTCACGGAGACGGAGCTGCGCGACGTTCTGCAACACCTCGGATTGAAGGGGTAACGGTGGGCCTTTCACGCATCGCCCAGATCGCCGTGACCGTACGCGACCCTGAGCGGGCCGTCCGGTTCTACCGGGACACCCTGGGGGTACGGCTGCTGTTCGAGGCGCCCCCGAATCTCGCCTTCTTCGACTGTGATGGCGTGCGTCTGATGATCGCGCCTGCCGAGGGGGCCTTCGAGCCGCCGGGCTCAATCCTCTATTTCGCGGTGGACGACATTCGCGCCAGGCACCAGGAGCTGGCGGCGCGCGGCGTCGCCTTCAAGACCGAGCCGCACATGATTGCGAAGCTGCCGGATCGGGAAGTATGGCTTGCGGACTTCGAGGACGGCGAGGGCAACACCCTGGCACTGATATCCGAACCGCGGACCTGACCGAACCCGCAGCAGCGTGGATCCGCCGCTCATGGCGTTGAGTGATAGTGCGCCTGGACCTCCGCGACGCGTTCGCGAATCTGCCGCTGGTTGACGATCCGGAGATCGTCGCTGACATCGATCCGCTCGCCGAGCAGTTCTCGTGACATGTCGAAGGCGTATTCGCGGCCGTTGATCAGGTCGGAGATGTACAGCAGGCGCCCGTTTCGGCGCAGCAGTCCATAGGTTGCCCCGTAGCTCGACATCAACAGAAACGACTCGCGACGGCGAGGCGCCGGCTCCTGGTCGGCCGGCCCGAACAAGGGCATGCCAAACAGCGGACCCAAGTTTCGGACCTGGTGGCCGAGCAGCGCGTAGAGTGTCGGTGCGAGGTCGGTCGTGAACGTCACCCTCCCCAGATCCGTGGTCACGGCCGGCCTCAGGGCCGCCGGGACGTGCACAAGCAACGGCACCCTGACATCCTCCGGGAAGAGGAAGAACTGGTGGCCCCAATTGCCGCCTTCGCCCAGCGAATCACCGTGATCGCTCGTGACGACGATGACGCTGTTGTCGTACAAGCCGCGGCGCCGCAGATCCGAAACGAAGCCGCCGAAGCAGGCATCCATACGCTCCACGCGCGATGCGTACGGCGCGTAGAAGCCCTCGAAGATCTCACCCCGAGGGGTCTCCCCCGTGCGTCCCTCCGATCTCGTGTTGAGGATGTGCACGTTCATCGGCGCGAGGTAGGCAAACACGGGACGCGAATCCGAGGCCGACGCGGCGAGATGTCCGTCAAGGCTGTCAAGGAGGTGACATAGATCTGTCTCGACGCTCGGCACGTCTGGATCGAGGGTCGTCACCGGCGTGGACGGGCGCAAGAACTGCGCGACGGTGTAGTCATTGATCACGACCCTGTAGCCATCGCCCGCGACGAGCTTCTCGATGGCGTTGAGGCGCTCGAATCCTTGGGCACCCCAGTCGCGGGTCACGGAACCGCCGACCCAGATGGACGGCATCGCAAGCCAGGTTCCGCCATAACGCGTAAACGCGTTGTTGAACACGAAACCATCGCGCGCGAACTGGCCGAGACTCGGCGTGAAATCAACCGCGGAGTTGTACGGCGACAGGTAGTCGCGCCTCAGGCTATCAATAACAAAGACGAAGACATTCGGCCTCGGCTCGCGCGGCGATCCGAACGGGACGGACCAATCGACGCTCGGCGGCGCATCCGAAGGGCCATCGGCCACGGCCGTGCTCCGCAGGAGGGACCGATAGTAGTCGGCGTCCAGGCCCGTCTGTTCGACAAGGCCTCCGGCCGTGAGACGAAACGAGAGATCGGCGGCGGCGTACCGATCCAGCACCACGTCCGGATCGAGCCGCGCATCGTTCATGGCGATTCCGAGAGCGGCCGTGGCTCGAGGAATCGTGTGCAGGGACGCCAGTGCGACGAGCGGGGGCACGAACAGCGCCCACGCCGACCACGGCCGCTCTTGCACTCGTGCCGAGACCCGCAGGAGCAAGCCGAACGCCAGCGTCCATTCGCAGACGATCAGCACCTTTTGAATCACGAAATCCCAATCGAGCCGTTCGACGCGGGCGAGCCCCGTGAAGGCGACCAGCGGAAGTACCAGAAGCGCAACGATGGCCGGCGCCACTCGACGGACGCGCGGCACCAGGAGCAACTCCATGCCGGTCACGTCGGGATCGCCGGAGAGAGACGGCCGGCGCAGAGCGAGGCCCGACCACATTGCCGCGAGGGAGACGCCCGCCACGACGGACACGGTGACCCCATCACGGCTGTCAAACGAGAGCGCCGGAAGCACGATTCGCCGAAGAAGCTCGCAAATACCGATGGCCGCCAGGACAACCGTCAAGCCATGCTCCCAGGCACGAGACGCGCGCCTCGACGCGGCGGCCGCGGTAGCCAGGCTGAACATTACATAGACGACCATGAACGTGGCCAGATCGAGGGCCAGCGCCCATACCGTCGCCGTCAACCACGGCAGCACGCCGTCCATCGTCGTGGCGCGAAATAGCGCCCACACGAGGTGCACACCCCAGACGTACACCGCGGCACCCGTGCACGCGACCAACAGACGTCGCTGCCCGGTTACCGGCGACGAGGTTCGTCCGCTGGCTGTCAGCGTTCTCCACACGGCGAGATGATCGACAGCGGCCAGCCACAACAGCGGCACGAGCGAGACCAGCGCCGTGACGAGGCTGCGCGAGTCGTTCCAAAGCGTCGGCAGGTACGGTGACGTCACGAGATACGCCCCCACCGCTCCGAACACCACAACGTACATCGCCGCGGCCCACCGCCGCGTTCTTTCGCCACGGTCGCCGCGGGTAACGCGCCCGATGATGTCCGGAAGGAGCGTCACGACGGTCGCGAGGTACGCCGCCGCATACCAGGCGTGATGCCATGTGACGAACGTCGTCAACCACGGGAATAGCCGCGGACGGATGAACATTTCGAACGCGAATGGGCTGTAGGCAGAGATTGCGTACCCCCATGTGACCAGGAGCACCGCGGCGGCGGCCAGGCGAAGCACGATGAACGCGAAGAACCAGATCACGGTCGTCCGGGAGACGCGGCGGCACGAGTGCCGTCACGCAGATCACGCAGGGCCTGTCGATTCGGCTGTACGAGCAGCCCCATCTCCGCCTCCCGCCGAGCCTCGTCTACGGCACCGCGCCGGAGCATCAGCCGCCCAAGACGCAGCCGCAGATCCGCGTACGCGGGATCGATCGCGAGTGCGTCGCGATAGATGCGTTCAGCCTGCACCGCCCTCTCCGTGGACTCGTAGGCCGCACCGAGATCCGCCAGCAGTTCCACGTCATTCGGGTACAGGGCACTGCATCGTTCGAGCACCCCGATAGCATCCGGGAGGGACATGGCCAGACGCGCACTATCCGACACGGTCAGGCATTGTTCGTTCAGAGGCCCGCCGGACGACCCTGGGAGGGGAACGGGCAGCGCGGCCCAGCACACACCCAGAAGCGCGGCCGCGGAGAGAATCTGCGCCGATGTCATCGATGCGCGCGTGGACGGACCGTCGGCAGCATCGGTGGGCGTCAACGGGTAGAGTATCGGCTCCCGGAGGTGGCTTCTCCAGCTACGTGATCGGCTCACCGAGGTGTGTCACGAGATCTGATACTCCTTCAGTTTCTGGAGCAACGTCTTGTAGCTGATCTGCAGCTCTTCGGCCGTGCGCTGCGGGTCGCCGCCACACGCCTTGTGCATCTCCTCGATCTTGCGACGTTCCACCTCAATGGTCGTCCGGCGAAGCGCCTCGGACAGCGTGCCCGACAGATCGACCTGCTCCCACGGACTTTGTGCGGACACGACCGCTGGCGCCTGAGCAAAGGAGAGATTCAAGTGCCGGCCATGAATCGTGTCGCCGTCGGCGAGGATGACCGCACGCTCGAGGCAATTCTGCAGTTCGCGGACATTGCCGGGCCACGGGTAGGCCTGCAGGTCGATGAGCGCGCTCTGGGCCAGCGTCAGCGGCTTCTTGTTCTGGTCGCGGCAGAACTTTTCCACGAAATGGCGGGCGAGGATGACGATGTCCGTGGGTCGATCCCGTAGCGGAGGGATTCGAATGGGGAACACGGAGAGGCGAAAGTACAGGTCTTCGCGGAACTGGCGCTCCGCCACACGCGCCTTGAGATTGCGGTTCGTCGCCGCGACCACACGAATGTCCACATGCAACGACTGTGTGCCTCCGACGCGCTCGAACCGCTTCTCCTCGAGCGCGCGGAGAATCTTGGGCTGCAGGCTGATCGGCAGTTCACCGATCTCATCGAGAAAAAGGGTTCCGCGGTGCGCGAGCTCGAAGCGTCCAGGCTTGCGGGCGACAGCCCCCGTAAAGGCGCCCTTCTCGTGGCCAAACAGTTCCGTCTCCAGAAGGGTCTCGGGGATCGCCGCGCAGTTGATCGCGACAAACGGGCCCGCGGCGCGCGGGCTCAGGACGTGAAGCGCGCGTGCGAACAATTCCTTCCCGGTGCCGCTCTCGCCCTCGAGCAAGACGGTGGCGTCGGTGCCCGCGGCCCGGTGCAGCTGCTGCGACACCTGACGCAGCTTCGGATCCTCGCCGAGAATTCGCGGGGCGCCGCGGCGCTCAGCCAGTTCCTCTTTGAGAAGGTAGTACTCAGCGAGCATCCGGCGCTGCGCGATTGCGCGCTCCACCATCAGCAGGAGGTGATCGGGATCGACGGGCTTGGCGAGAAAGTCCATCGCCCCCTCTTTCATGGCCGTCACCGCGTCCTGAATGCCACCGTAGGCGGTCATGACAACGACAGGCAGCTCGGGATCCATCTCCTTGGCGGCGCGAAGCACACCGAAACCATCGCCGACGGGAAGCTTGAGATCGGTGAGGACGACGGCGGGGCGCGACTGGCCGAGCCTCTGCACGGCCTCGCATTCGTCACGGGCTTCGACGACGGTGTGTCCCTGGGCTTCGAGGGCGTGCCGCAGCATCGCCCTGAGAGAATCCTTGTCTTCGACGAGCAGGACCGGATAGCTGCTTAGCGCACCCACCCAGCGGGCACTCCGGCGCGACGGGCTGCTTCCTGGATGTCGCCGATCTCTTTCTGGTACTGCACGATCTCCTGCTTGACGCGATCGAGCTCGGCCAGCGCCTTCTGGCGTTCGTTGGCGATCTGGGCCCGTTGCGCGGGATCATCCCGATTCACGAAATCGGCAGAGAGCGCGTTGATTCGGCTCTGCAGGGCTTCCTGAAACGTCTCGGCGCGCGAGAGATTGCCGCGCGCCGTCGCCACGCGCTTCCTCCAGGAAGCTTCGTCACCGGCCCCCGCGCTGGCCGGCGGAGTCACCTGTGGCTGACCCTGGACGGTCTCGGCCGGCGGCGTAGACGCGGGCTGCGGCATGACAGGCGAGGCAGGCGGCGCTGAAGACGGAGCCACAGCCCGGAGACTGTCGTTCGTATACACCTTGGCCGGCACCGGGACGGACTTCCGCCTGGCCTCTTCCTGGCGGGCGACATCCGCGAGCGACTGCGCCGCGGCCACGCCTGCTCCAAGAACCAGGAGCGTGAATGCCCCGCCGAACACTAGGTGTCTCATACCTGCAATTGTCCCTCGATCGGAGCGATCCATACCTCTAGGTCTTTCGGCATCTGACCCCTCCGGCTCCAGTGCCAATTGCCGGCAATAGGCAGCCAGCTCAGCGTCAACCTGGCCGAGGCGGTCCGTCTCAGCGGATCTCGCGCCAGGAAAGGACGCGAAGGCCCGATCCCGCTTGGCCCGACTCCGGGACCTGAATCCGAGCCACGGTGGCTTCCACCATGCGCCGCGAGCCAGAAGGGCCGTACGCATGGGCCCGGATGGCCAACACTCCGCGGCCGGGACTCGAGGCGAGACCGCCGTCCTCGAACGGCTTGCCGTCGCTTTCCGACGGATCGTCAGCCACCCAGACAATGAGATACGTGCGCGCATTGATCATGCCGTTGGGCAGCATGCCGCTGAGTGGCCCGTAAGCATAGGGCTGCCAGCGCGGGTTGTTCGCACCCCACGGCCGCTCGGCGGTCACCGCGTCCATGCTCGCGTCGCTGCACGTGGTCACCTCACCGCAACGCACGAGGTTGGTGACCTGGGCAAGGTCGAGCGTCGTGCCGTCGCTGAGCGGCCGCGTGCCACTCGGCGCTCCATCGATGAAGCCTGATTGGATCGAGCCGTTGAGCAGGCTGTTCCAGTCGGAAGCCCCGAGCAAGTCCTGCGCAATCCATTCAACGCCGGCATCCGCCGCGTACAAGGCTTCGGCACTGTCCTGATAGTGCGATGAGATCCTGGTTTCGGTATCGATGACGACGATCAGGGCCGTGCCGAGCGCCAGCATGAGGATCATGCACATGAGCGCGATGACAAGAGCCACGCCTCCCTCGTCATTGAGCCGGGCTCGGAACGATGAGTGCCGTACAGCCACTAGCGTGCCGCGTTCATGTTGCGGGGGGTGATATCGAAACGGATCTCTTGATCCGGAATGTATCGTTCGGCGCTCGTGGAGGTACCGCCACGCATGAAGAGCGCACCAGCCGGGCCGCGGAGGGCCGCCGAGGCCACTTGAACACGGAGACGCACGCGAATACGCCGCACGCGAAGCAGGTCGGCGTCATACGGCTCGTCGGCAAGCGCGTCGGGGCACCACGGCCCATCAGTCAGCATTCCCGTTGAGAGCTGCACTTGCGAAGAGTCGGCCCCCAGGCTTGGCAGACGAGGCACGTGCAGACCGCCCACGACGCTGAAGACGCAGTTCTCGCCATCGGGCCATGCCGTCGCTGGTGGTGCTGCCTGGCCGATTGCCGGCGGCCGCGGCCCGTACGTCGTCCATGGCCCAACCGTGTCGGTCAAGGGCTTGTTCGGCAACAGCATTGGCGGTGCGGCGGTCCCCCAGTACTCGAATAGGAGCGCGACGACGTTGTCCACGACCGGCAGGTCGGTCAGGTGGCCGTCGTAGTGCATCAACTGGAACGTGCTCGACGCGGGTTCCGACTTCAGGTAATAGGTGTGTGTCGCGACCTCCGCGATCGGCGAGCCCGTGGGATATTCCACGGAGAGGTCCCCGGCATACTGAAGACGAAGCGCCGCGTCCTGTACGCCGCTGATTGTGACGACGTCAAAGGCACCGCCGGGCGTGAATAGCAGCACGCGCATGTTCTCGGTGAATCCGCAACGTGCGCTCGATCTGTCCGGCGGGCAGTTCGGCTCGGACGTGACGAGCAGTTCCGAAGCGTTCCTGGCAAGCTTCTGGCCATTGTCGAGCGGCCGAATCGTCGCCTGCGCGGGCGTCGGCGGCACGTAGATGACGCTGATGGCATCGGGCCGGAAGAAGACGCCCGCCCTCGCGTCGTTGGACCGGTCGCCAACCCGGTACGGAACGACAGGAGCAAAGTAGTTGTGCAGCGATCCGGAGGATGTTCCCGTGTACATTCCGGCGCCGGCCATCATCAAGTCCTTCGCCAGTACGTCGGAGCTGACACGAAGTCGCTGCTGCACGTCGGCCACTTCCGGCTGCGCCTGGAAGGTACCCAGGGCTGGACCGATGAACTCGAGAAACGCGCCGGTGACGAGCATCAACACCATCGCCGCGATGAGAAGCTCAACGATGGTGAACCCGCTCTCGCGCCTACGGCGCCGCGGCACAACATACCTTTGGCGCACTGTGCCGGTCATTCACCGGGCCTTGCGCGTCTTGACCGTAACGAGCCGCGCTTCTCCAGGCAGACGCGCAACGGAGCTGAAGTTGGCGCTGCCGCGATTCCGGTGAGGCGTCACCAGCACCTGGATCACCAGCGTATTGTTCGGGTTGGCGGGAAGGGGCGCGACGGACCAGCGGCGAATGTATGCCGTGGCGTCAGGAGGTACCGAGCCTCCGCCGAGCTTGTTGCCGACACGGTCGATGTAGTCGACATAGCCTGGGGTGTTCTGCTGCAGCGTCGTGTTCGGAGAGGGACTGAGCCCAGTCCCTCCGGCGGGCGATTCAGGAGAAGAAGTAGTGTCGGTGCTTGTATCGCTGACCGGAAACCCCTGCGTGTCAAGACCCCATGTGAGCGCGCGAAGCTCCTCGACCTTTTGCGCCGCGAGAATCGAGCTGACGCTGGCGTGGCGCGAGCCGAGGTTGGTCCGAGTGGACAGTGTAAAGAGCTGTCCGAGCGATACGACCGCCGCGGCCAGCATCCCGGTGGCGACGAGCGTCTCTACGAGCGAGAAGCCTCCTGGCGTGTCCTTCAACGCCTCCAGGCTTCGGTGGCAACGTCGCGATAGAAAGCGCGGTCGTTTGTGTCTGTATATCACGGCGAGTTCCTCGGTTGTCCGGCCGAGAAAGAGCAAGAGTGCCGCCATCGAACGTCTTGGTGTTGACGCTGGACCGTCACGCAGTGGACGAGAGGCAGGGCGTCTCGAAACGCTGGGGATTCTGGGGGGAATTCAGCGCTCTGTAGTCTGCTGAGTCAGACTACCCGACTGTCGTTGACTCGCGCGGCCGGCGGGTTCGCAGGAAGTGCGTGCCTTACGCGAGCGGAAGTACGACGCGAATGCTCGCCCCTCCCGATGACGAGCCGCCGATGCTCACTCGTCCATTGTGGGTCAGGACAATCTTTTGCGCGATCGCGAGGCCGAGACCGGTCCCACGGGAGCGCGTCGTGACAAAGGGGCGAAAGACCCGCTCGCGCTCGGCCTCGGGAATGCCTGGCCCGTTGTCGTCAACGGTCACGCGGCAGACGCTCTGATCGCGCTCGACGCGTCCGATGACGACAATCGCCGGCGTGACACCGACGGTATCGCAGGCTTCGGCCGCGTTGCGCACCAGGTTGCCGAAGACCTGGCGGAGCACGACCTCATCGCCCTGGATCTTCGCGAATTCACCCTGGACCGACAGCTCGGTACCTGTCGGGAGTTCGTGCCGGAGATCCTCACAGGCCTTGCGGACCACGCTCTCCAGATCGACCGGCCCGAATGTGAGCTGTTCGGGTCTCGCGAAGTTCAGGAAGTTGGTCACGATGTGCCCGAGAGCCTCGGTCTCCTGGCGTATGCCTTCGAGATACGGCTGGTATCGGACGGGGAGGGCCTGGGGATCGATGAGCCGGCCATAGCCATGGATCGTGGCCAGCCCGTTGCGAAACTCGTGGGCGATACCGGCGGTCAGTTCTCCGAGCCTCGCCAGCGTCTCCTTGAGACGGAGTTGCTCCTCCAATTCGAATACAGTGGTCAGATCCGAGAAGAGGCAGATCACGCCTCGCCGCTCGGAGGCATCGCCGAGCGGCGACACGCTCACGCCGAGGTGTGTTGACCGGGGCGCGCCCGGAGTCTCGAGCGAGCGTCTGAGACTGGGGGTGCCGCTGGTGAGGCATTCGTCGATGACGTCCGCCAGCGGTGCGATCGCCGCCAGCGCGACTCGATAGGGTGTGCCGA
This sequence comes from Acidobacteriota bacterium, assembly GCA_021731165.1. Taxonomy (GTDB): domain Bacteria; phylum Acidobacteriota; class Vicinamibacteria; order Vicinamibacterales; family UBA2999; genus JAKFXY01. The sequence continues at coordinate 21,974 of JAKFXY010000005.1, forward strand.
CCGGACTTGACGAGATTCCGAGCATCCGCTGCCCCGCCGGGTTGAGGATCTCGATCGCACCACCGGAGCCCACCACGAGCAGGCCGGCAGTGAGACTTTCCACGATCTGGCCGCTCAACTGCTCGGACGCCTGGGCACGCGCGCTCATCGCCTGCTCTTGCGTCTTGAGGCGGGTCACCGCATCCTGAAGCGCGGCGGACAGGAGCGCGGTTTCCGCGCCATCGCCTCTGTGGTGCTGCTTCGCCACCCGGGCACCGGCCGCAAAGCGCAGGATGGCAAACGTCATCAGGCCAACCAGCATCGCCACGAGAGCGGTGAGTCCGACCAGAACGTAACCGGTCTCGGTCACACGAATCCGGCCCAGGTCAGATATGCGGCGATGGCGCGCTGATAGCCTTCGATGACCGCTCCCTCCCAGAATGCACAGATGAGCGCGGCCACGGCAATGAAGGTGCCGAAGGGGATCTTGGTCGCCCACACACCCCGTCGGGATATGAGCAGGCCGCCACCACCGATGACCACGCCGAGCACGCACGCGATGATGATCGTCATCCAGATGAGCGGCCAGCCGAGAAACGCGCCGACCATGGCGAGCATCTTGAAGTCGCCCATGCCCATGCCGACCCGCCCGCGCACACGGGCATACGCTTCCGCCACGGCGAACGGAAACAGGCCGCCAGCAGCTAATCCGATGGCCGAGCTGGTCCAGCCGGGTGGCAGCGCCAGGCTCGCCGCCAAGCCGATCACGGTTCCCGGAATGGTAATGATGTTCGGCAGGATCTGATGCTCGAGATCGATTGCAAACAGCACCACGAGCGCGCAGATGAAGACCAGCCGCAGCGCCAGCAACGGGGTCCATCCCCACGCGAGGTATGCGCCCACCCACAGCACGGCCGTGGTCACTTCCACGATCGGGTAGACAACCGAGATGCGCGCCTTACACGTGCGGCAGCGCCCGCCGAGCACCGCCCAACTCGCCACGGGGATGTTCTCGAACCACGCGAGCGGCCGATCGCACGACGTGCAGCGGGACGCTGGCCACACGACGGACTCCCTCCGTGGCAGACGGTAAATGCACACGTTGAGAAAGCTGCCGATGATCAATCCGGCTGCCGCGAGCGTCACGATGGCGGCGGACGGAGGCACTACAGCGCCCTTCCCTTCCGCGTCGCCACGGAGACGCGGAGGCGCGAAGAGATCTGGAGGAAACAACCTCCGTGTCTCCATGCCCCCGTGGCCCGTCGAGGTGACAACGGCACTATCGAGGCTGCTCCGGCGCTGGCAGCGGGTTGAGCGGCGAGGCCCTGTCAAGCGTGACCGTGCCCCAGAACGGATTCAGCTCGAAAGGATGGCGCTCCGAGTCCACGGGTATGCCGCGGAGATCACCAGTGCGGACCATGTCCGCCCACGACATCGGGAGCGACCCGATTCGCCGCTCGTAGAGCTTGACAGCCTGCTCGAGCGCGGCGATCTGATCCATCGCGTCGAGTTGTCTCAGACGAAAGCGCGCCTGCACGCGCAGCCAGTCCGCGTCGGCGGATTCGAGCACCTGCTGCCACAGTTGGCGAGAGCTGCCACGGCTGCCCCCTTGCGCCAGCGTAACTGCGGCCAACGGCGCAAGCCAGTTTGGTGCTCCTGGTATCTCGGAGCTGCGCTTGAACCACTCGGCTGCACGCAGATAGTCATGAAGGTACCAGTAGTGGACGAAACCGAGGTCCTGCGCCAGTTGCCAACGACCCGGCTGGGCACGCAGCCCCCTCTCGAGGAGCGCAATCGCCTGGTCGGGCCGTCCCGGGCCGGCAGGTGGCCTCTCGGCGAGGAACACGGCACCAAACCGATACGCGATGTCGAACTTCGGATCGAGCGCAGTCGTCAGGTCGAGTAGCGGATACAGAATGTCGTACTTCTTGTCGACGCCCCCGGAAAGCTTCGAGCGGCCGTAGTGTTGCACGGCGCGGATCCAGTACACGTCCGCCGCCAGTGAATCGAATGAGAGCACGGCGCGCGTCATGAACTCTCCCGACCGCACGTACAGCAGGTTGCCGGTGCCTGCCTGCGGCGCGAGCGTCCCACTCTGCTCCCGAAGAGCCTGGAGCCCGACGACCGCCGCCAGGAGCAGCACCATGGCCACCGCGGCCTTCACTTGAAATCCCGTCGGGAAAAGACGACCGCGGCCCCCACGAGTACAAGCGCGATGTACACCAGCCCATAGATGGCAGTCTGGGCGAGGTATCCCACGCCCACCGGCTGGGCGTGTACGACCTGGGCCTTGATATCGAAGGCGGAGAAATTCGGTAGAACGTAGTAGAGCGTGCGCGCGAGCCATACCGCAGGCCGTGACTCGACCACCGCCTCGAAATCCCGCAGGTCGGCATTGAAATGGCCGACGACCCACAGCCCGAGCGTCAACACCGCGGAGAGGAACGGGCTCGAAAACGTCGAGAAGAACAGCGCGATCGCCGTGACGAGCATCAGCTCGATCGCAATGAGCCCAATCGCCCCGAGCATGGCCGGGTCTGCGGCCGGCGCTGGCCATGCCTCGCGTACCTCCGGGATCTCTCGCCAGCCCAGATAGACCAGAACGGCGTAGAACGCTATCGTCATGACGCCGATGTTGACCAGGAGTGTCAGCACCAACCCGGCATACTTTCCCAGGACGAACTCGGCGCGCGAGATGGGCTTGGCGAGAAGGCTGTAGATGCTCCGTCGCTCTACTTCCTTCCACACCAGGCCGATGCCGATGAAGACCGCTATGAGCAGCCCGAAGACCGAGATGGACGCGAGGCCGAGGTCCTTGATGATCTTGATGTCCTGCCCTGCCGTGAGCTGGCCGAGCAGATATGACGTGGCGATCAGCAATACGGCAAACAGGACGAGGCTGTAGAGCACCTTGTCGCGGACCGACTCCCTGAACACGTTGACGGCGATGTGGCGGACGGCCCTCACGGCTGTGGGTGCTCGAGGCGGCGCGACCGAGCCGCGGCGGCCACACGCTCCACGAAGACGTCTTCGAGCGTGTCGCGGATTGGCGTCAGCGACACCAGTTGCGCGCCTTCTGCCACGAGCTCGGCGAGGGTCCGTTCTGGCGGGATACCGAGCGGCAGCTCGAGCGCGAAGCGCCCGCCGCCTAGCGGCGTGGCTCCGGTGATCGCGGGACCGGATCGGAACCGCTCCAACACGGCCGCATCGAGGCCGCTCATCAGGAGCTCCCACCCGCGCACCTGGAACGCGAGCAGTTCCGACAGAGGTCCGCCCGCGATGAGTCGGCCCCCGGCCAGAATGGCAACTCGGCTGCAAAGCGCCTCGGCATCCGAGAGAACGTGCGAGCTGAAGAACACCGTACAGCCCCGGTCCCGCAATCGGAGAATCAGGTTTCGGATCTCCCTTCGGCCCAGCGGATCCAGGCCGGACATCGGCTCATCGAAGAACACCACATCGGGGTCATTGATGAGCGCCTGCGCAATCCCGACGCGCTGTAACATCCCCTTCGAAAACTTACGGAGGGGGAACCGCCGTTCGGCGCCGATGCCCACCTCGTCCAGCAGCGCCGACGCCCGCCGCCGCCGCTCGGCCGCCGCGTAGCCGAACAGGCCGGCAAAGTACGCCAGAAGCTCCTCGGCGGTCAGGTAGTCGTAGAAGTATGGATGTTCTGGAAGGTATCCGATACGACGCTTGACCGCGGCATCACCAGCCGGGCGACCAAGAATCTCGGCACTCCCAGATGTCGGGAAGATCAGCTGCATCAACAGCTTGAGCGTTGTCGTCTTCCCTGAGCCGTTCGGCCCGAGAAACCCGAATACCTCACCCGCGGCAACCTGCAGAGTCAGTCCATCAAGGGCGAGGTACGGTCGGGGGCGCCAGAAGCCGACGTTGTAGCGCTTGGTAAGAGCCTCGATACGAATCGCATTCATCCGGGGCCGGGCCTACTGGGGCGTCGCAGCATCCGCCCGCGCGAGCTCGTACGCGATGAGAGCGTCGAAATACACCGGACGCATGGAGGGCACTTTGATGCCGTTGACGAAGAAGGTCGGCGTGCCGGTAACGCCAAGATCCCGACCCAACTTCGCATCAGCCTTCACCTGCTCCAGCACGCTCGGGTACTGCGCATCGAAGTCGGTGACCTGCGCGACATCGCGGACGGCCGCCTTGACGGTGGCAGGTGTCATCGTTTCCTGGTGCGTGAAGAACCACTCCTCCATCTCCGGCCCCCGCCCCTTGGCGCGAGCCATTCGCACCGCAGCCGACGCTTCGCACGCCGAGGGGTGAACGGCCCCGAGGTTGCATTCGGCCTCGAGCGGGAAATCCATGGTCACGAACCGCACACGGCCGGCATGGTTCTGCTCGTAGTTCGCGACGATGCCTCTGTATTCGAGATAGGCCTCCCTGCAGGCAGGGCACTGGAAATCGTTGAACTTCACGACGAGCACCTTTGCGCCGTTGGGCGACAGTGGCACGGAGACACGCGGCTGCGCGGCAATCCATTTCTCGAATTCAGCCCTCTGCTCTGGTGCGAGTGTTTCCGTAGGCGCCATTGGGGAGCCTGCGGCCACCGACGCAACACTCTCGGCCGTGTTTTCCCTGGGAAAGAGTGCCACCAGCGACGCGGATGCGACCACCCACAACACGGCGACCGCTGCAGCCAACGGGCTCCGCCCGAGGCTTTGGAGATCCCTCATGGCCATCGATGGCAGTGATGAAAGGGAGACCGAGGTTGCCGCACCAGAAACCACGAACATCCCTATTACCGCGACGTACATCGTCAAGCAGAGCGGACACGCCTTCCCTACGACGAAGAACGATGCATACCCCAGGTAGAGCACCACGGCGAGACCGAGGGTCGAGAGCACGAAGATGTATCCGGCGACCGGGCTGTGAGCCTGCGAATTCGCGGGGCCAGTCTTCCGGAGCGCAAGCAGGAAGACGAGGGCGGCCCACATCGCGCCTCCCGCGGCGACCGGCACGCCGAACAAGCGCGAATAGGAACTGGCGAGCACCTCTTCGCAACTCACCGTCTCGCTCACCTCGCAGAAGCTGGAATAGCCCGGGTCGCGAAGCATCTGGTAGTGGACGTAGAGAGCGGACAGTGACGCGCCGAGCGCCAGCAGGGCAAGTGCCAGCATGAGGGATTTGGCGTAAGTCTTCACGGGCGCATCCTACAAAACAACCTGAGGAAACACAAAGAGGCGCCCTCGCCAACGCAGGGGCCCTCTGACGTTCGATCACGCTCTTAGCCTACTGCAGTAAGGAAACGTTGTTGTTCGTGGCGATGGGGTTGGCGTTGCCAATCGCGGTTCCCCTTCTGTTCTGATAGACCGCACCATCCTGATTCGTCGCGAACGACCGCTGACCCGTCGTGCCGACTGTGATGGGCACCGCGGTCGCATGAAAGTTGGTCCGCGAGGCTGTTGCCGCGCGGTTGCAGGTGTTCGCGGCGGCCAGGACATTCGCGCCACCTGCGCCTCGTGCCACATTCACCAGGTAGCCGCTCTTGCCGGGCGCGACGTTCGCCGTCGCGAGGTCCAGGCTGATGAAGGCGATTCCGCCCGACGGCGCCAAGGCCAACGCGGCCAGCGTCGTCGCATATCCGCCGCCGCCGCAACTCGCCGCGTAGGCGGCTTCCGCGCTGCTGATGGCGCGCAACGACCCGATCGCCGACGCCTCGTTGCCGGACTGGCGGGAGCGGAGCAGGCCGGGCGCCGCGACTGCCGCAATGATGCCAATGATGGCTATCACGATCAGCAACTCGACGAGCGTAAAACCATCGCGTCGCTGCACCGCCCTCACAGTAACTCCTTGCGTGGACGTCGGCCGGTTCACGCGACAGGCACTCGAATTCGCTGCCGCCTTGACACGACGCCACAGATCACGATTTTTCAAGGTTGGCGACATCGGAGGCTTCCGATGGTCGATCGCCTCGTCAGCCTACTGCAGCATCGAAATGTTGCCGGCGGCCACGAGGGGATTCGCGCTGGCGATAATGGCGCCCGTCCTGTTCTGGAAGATGGCACTCGCCTGGTTGGTCGCGAACGACCGCTGCCCCGTCGTGCCCACCACAATCGGCACCGCCGTCGCGTGATAGTGGGTCTGGGACGGGGTCGCCGCGTTGTTGCATGTACTTGCGGCCGCCAGCACGTTCACACCGCCGACGCCGACCGCCACGTTCACCAGGTAGCCACTCTTGCCTGGCGCGACGTTGGCCGTCGCGAGATCCGGACTGATGAAGGCAACCCCACCCGACGGCGCCAGCGCCAATGCCGCCAGTGTCGTCGCATATCCGCCGCCGCCGCAGCTGGCCGCGTAGCTGGCTTCCGCGCTGGCGATGGCGCGCAGCGATCCAATCGCCGACGCCTCGTTGCCCGACTGGCGGGAGCGCAGCAGGCCCGGCACTGCCACGGCCGCGATAATGCCGATGATAGCCACTACGATCAGCAGCTCGATCAAGGTAAAACCGTCATTCTTCTGAATCGTCTTCACAACCGTCTCCTTGAGTGCGCGTGGGCCGGGCAACCCGACAAACGCTTGATTCCGTTGCCGCTGTGCCACGGCGCCTCATGTCGCGATGAACCAGGGCCCATAGCCCGGATCGTCGAGGGTGAACGGTTTGAGATTGAGCAAGGCAGGTGCCAGTCGCGCAGCGATTAACGTAATCAAACTAACTTTAATTGTTACAACGAATTAGCGAGACCGTACGTCGAGCACGGCGCTATGGCTTGGCGAGAAGTGTCGAGCTCGGCCTGACAATTATTGTCGTTCGTGACCGCGGATGTCAGCCGAGCGTCAGTGCCGCCAGCACCTGGCCCCTCAGGCCAGGTCCAGCCCCGGGGCCATCACAATGGCTGGAGCAAGCCCTAGAGAGGTGCCCCACATACGGGGCACCTCTGATGTTTGACCGCGCTGGTAGCTAACGACGAGCCTATTGCAGCATTGAGATGTTGCCGGCGGCCACGAGGGGGTTCGCACTGGCAATCGCCGCACCCGACCGGTCCTGGAAGATCGAGCCGGCCTGATTGGTCGCGAACGACCGCTGGCCTGTCGTGCCGACCGTGATCGGCACTGCCGTCGCGTGGAAGTGGGTCTGCGACGGAG
>JAKFXY010000092.1 GCA_021731165.1 Acidobacteriota bacterium
TCGTGATCGGCGCCATGAGGGCCAGCTGCCGGACTCGAAACTGATACTCGGGATCGAGCGTGGCCACTCCCCCACGCACCGCCTCCAGCGGGATTCCGTGCTTCCGGGTCTGTTCGGCGAGGGACGGGTTCGCGCCCGGAAGGTAGTGGGGAACCCAACCCGGCGCGCGGTTCGCTACTTCGTCCACCACCTCGAAATAGGTCGGCGCGAGCTGCTGTCCCAGCTCCAGCACCCAGTTGGTGGTGCGAATGAGCGGCTCGGCCAGGTAGATCGGATCGTCCACGAACGAGACGATCATCAGGTTGTTCTCATAGCGGAACCAGTGCTCGATCATCGTCGCCTGGTCGCTGTGGGCCACGCCGTTCCGCTGAAGCCAGCCCATCTTGATGTGGGTGGTCCTCACGGTGAGCATCTGGCCCTCCCAACGCCCCGTGGAGAACCCGGCCCATGTATGCGGCGCCGACTCGGAGGGATGCGCCCGGCCGTCCAGCCAAATCGTGCGGGTCGCACGGCCGAAGGTGCCGTACATCTCGAACGCCACGATCTCCTGCGTCACCGGATTCACCATCTTCGAGATGCGGATGTTCGAGGGCCCGCGCTGAGAGTAGGTGGACGGGTGCGGCTTGCCCTGGTGCTCTCGGGACGAGAGGATGGCCGCGTCCCAACTGTCGGCCTTTCGTCGCCCGGCGTCGTTGATCGGCAGCCCCATGTAGTCTCCGACCGCGGGGCCGGGCGCGCGATCCGGCTGATCTTCATGGACCCGCTGTCCCCATTCGCCCGAGAAGTCGATCTGGGCAGAGGCCGGGCTGCTCGCGACGATGAGCAGAAGCGTGGCCAACCCAACTCGCACTGTCGCGAAAATCATGGACTTGGGGGTCATGTCACTTGGTCCCTGAAAACGGGGCGATCGCTTCACATCGCGTCGGGTGCCACCGGCTGCCGTCAGGTTCCTTCCTGAAATGCGTGCTCGTCACGAACGGCTGAAAAAGGAACGTCGGGTCGTCGACAATCGTGGTGACCGTGAACCACTCGCCGTACGCCGAGTGGCGACTGAAGTACTCGGTGACGACAGCCTTGTCGCTGTACGGGACACCATTTCGGCGTAGATAGCCAGGCAGCAATCCGCGCGTCACGACCTTGAGCGTTCCACCGGCGTTCGGTGACGGCGGCCGTGGCGGCGGTGGGCGGTTGTCACCAGGAAAGTTCCCGCGGAGGGGCGGCGCAATCACGGACCACGACGCGACTGAATATCCTTGCCGTGTCGGTGCTTCTCGAGTCGTGCCTGGCTCGCCGAATCCAAGGAGACGGGTCTGCGTGCCGGCGTCCGTGTCGATGCGCAACGTCGCCTCGTCGTTCCAGGTGATGTGGACCCGGCCGGGAACGCGCATGATGGCGGCCGCGCCGTACGGTCGGCAGGGATCACCGGCTGTATCGGCGGCCGGGTCCCAGGCGTTGGCGACACGCAGTCCCTCGGCATTGAGGGGAACCCCTGCCGTGTCGCCCTTGGGCGGCGTCACCATCCGGAACCGCCAGTCTTCCGTGACGATGGCAACCCAGTAGCCCGTCAGATCGATCGGCGCGGAGGCTCTCGGAGACGCGGGCTGAACGGGCGCGGGCTGACCCTGCGCAAATGCGGTTGCCCGCAACGTCGGCAAGGCAATCGTCAACAAGAACGACAACAGCCACACCGCACACACGCGATGGGTCGAGATGAACAGGGCCTTCATGGCGTCACAGATCTCCGGTCAGATGAGTGTCTCCATCATGAGGTGAATCGTGGCGACAACGCCGACCCTGATCATCCGCGGCATGTCGACTTCGCCCGCGGCAAACGCGGTAGCGGCCGTTGCGCCTGCCCATGGAAAAATCAGACCGACCGCGACGTTCCCGATCAGGATCGCCATCGAGGCGGGGTTGAATCCAATCTCCGCCGCCGCCGGAATGAAGATGCTGCAATAGAGCGCGGTGCCGGAGATGAAGTTCGTGGTCACCCCCACGACCGTCGCCGCGACATACGGCAGCGCCGTGGCGCCAATCCCCAGATCCTTGACCATCCCGCCCATGAGCTCAACGAAGCCGAACTGCGTGAGCGCGTCGGTCATCGCGACCGCCCCGCCGACAAGGAACATGGTGTTCCAGGGCGCGTGCAGCTCGGTGTCCTTCCACGTGATCAGCGCGTTACCGGCATCGTCCGAGGAACGGATCGTGAAGAGCAGAAACATGACGGCGGGTGGCACGACCCACACCGGCAGAGCACGGGCCGTCCACGCCACCGCCGGGTGCTGGCCACCGAGCACGAGCCCGGCAACGGTCGGGAGCGTGAAGAGCGCCACCATCATGGCGAAGACAAACAGAACCCTCCGCTCGTTGGATCGCAGCGGACCGAGCTTTGCCCGTTCGGCGCGCAGAAATGCCTCGCCGCTGGGGATCTCGCGGATCTCGGGTCGCACGAGCGCCCACAGGATCGCGTAGAAGGCTATGAGCAGAGCCAAGAACACGGGCACGCCGGCCGACATCCACTCGAAGAACCCGAGCTGCCGTCCCGTGAACTGTTCGAGCATCGACACGGCAACGGCATTGTGCGGAACGCCCATGATCGTCGCCGCGCCTCCGGCCACCGACGCGTAGAACGTCCCCAGCGTCATGAACGCGCCGAAGTTCGTACGTCTGTCAGACGGGGCGCCAGCCAGGGCCCCGACGTGCCGCACGAGGGACATGCCGATCGGGATCGTCATCGCAATGGTCGCCGCGTCCGACACGAACATCGAGATGATGCCGACGATCAGCATGTAGGTGAACGTCAGCCAGTACGCGTTTCCGCCGATTCCGCGCGCCGCGAGAAACGCGAGCGCGAATCTGTGCGCCAGCCCGTGCTTCTCGATCGCGTAGCCCATGAGCACCGTGCCCATGATCCAGAAGAAGATCGGCTGCCCGTAGAGCCCCATCGTCGCGGCGATGCTCATGACGCCGGCCGCGGGGAACACCAGAAACGGCAACATCGCCGCCACGGCCCAGGGGAGAGGCTGCGTCATCCACCAGACAATGGCGCAGACGAAAGTGGCAAAGGCGACGCGGCCCTCGTAGGACAGCGCGAGCGGCACGCTCAGGACAATGGCGAACGCCACCGGACCTGCCAACAGTTTCAGCAGGTACATCGCCGTGCCGGGCGAGCGCTCCGGTGGTGGTTCCGTGAGAGGGTCAGTGCTCATAAAGAAGCCGCAAGGGACGATGGCAAGGCCAGAAGCGGTGCGATCTTAACCGCAATGGGTCAAGATAGCTCCGGGCTTTTCGCCCAGGGAGTTCAAGCGCCGCTATGGATCGCCTCAGGCTGAAGACCGCGCTCGTGACCCGCGGGCACACGCGCGCGCTGAAGGACGGGACCGTGAAGCCTCGCACCTTCGATTTCGACTTCGAGGAGGTGCCGGCCATCATCACCGCGTTCCGTCGCATGGTGCGGGGACTCGAGTTCGACATCTCCGAAATGGCGATCACGACCTACCTCTGCGCCCGTGAACACGGGAAGGCGTTCACCGCTCTCCCGATCTTTCCGATGCGCGCCTTCCACCACGGTGCCATCGTGTACAACACGAAGGCCGGCATCAAGGGCCCGAAGGATCTCGAGGGGCGACACGTGGGCGTCAATCGTGGATACACCGTCACCACTGGCCTCTGGGCCCGAAGCATCCTCCAGCATGAGTACGGCGTAGACCTGAACCGGATTACGTGGGTGCTCTCCGGTGATGAGCACGTGGCCGAGTACCAGCCGCCGTCGAACGTCGTACCGCTCGAAAAAGGGCGAACGCTCGAAGCGCTGCTGGCGTCGGGCGAGATCCCGGCGGCGATCGGTGTCCAGGTCGATTCTCCGGACGTGCAACCCTTGATTCCCGGCGCCCGCGAGGCCGGTTTCGCCGCCTTGCGCGAGCGCGGCCTCTATCCGATCAACCACACGCTCGTCGTAAAGGATGATCTGCTGGCCGCCAACCCGGAGCTGGCTGGGGACATCTTCAACGCGTTCGCCGAGGCGAAGCGTCCTTACATCCGACGCCTCGCGGCTGGTGAGATCCACCAGCCGTCCGGAGACGATGAGGTGTTCAGGCGGGTCATGGAGATGACCGGCGACCCGTTACCCTATGGCATCGAGCCGAACCGGCGGATGCTCGAGGCCGTCATCCAGCACAGCCTGGAGCAGCGGATCCTCTCGCGCCGCGTGGCGGTCGAAGAGCTGTTTCCACCCAGCACTCACGGCCTCACCGCCTGAGGCGCTCGTCGACTACGCCAGGCGACGGAGGCACAGCGGCACGGACACTCACCGTGGCCCGTGTCTAGGAGACCCGCGTCAGGAATTCCAGGAGGCGGGGGGCGACTGTCTCCTCTGTCTGACCGGCCACCGGCGCATCCCAGTACTCTGCGCGCGGGAGACACTCTTCCAGGTAACGGGCCGCGGAGGTCGCGTGGGACTTGTCCCGGCCCGGAACGATCAGGGCGGGGATGTCCAGGCGGAGCAGCTCCTCGGGCTCGGCGCCTGGCGCGGTATCCCGGTCGAAGAGCGCCTGCCCCATGGCGGTGACCAGCCGCGTGTACTCATCCACGTCCCGGAGGGCATAGGAGTGCGCGAACGCGGAGTCGCGCCGGATGACCGATGCCCACGGTCCGCCTCGCGGATCCTGATTGAACGACTTGCCCTCGGCTGCCACCAGCGACACGACGCCCTCAAGACCATGCTGCCGCACGTACGCGACGTGCTCCGCGAACCGAAGATGGCCGTTGATGCGGTACACGGCGCCACCAACGGGCCAGTAGAGAATCAGGCTCAACGTCATTTCCGGGTGGGCCACGCCGAGTGCGACGGCTGGACAGCAGCCCATGCAGGCACCCATGACGTGTGCCCGCGGGATCTTCAGGTGGTCCAGCAGCCCCTTCCCCTGCGCTACGTAGTGCGCCCACGAGATGCGCTCGACCCGGCCGCCCGACTCTCCACTCTCGCGCCGGTCGAACACGATGCACGTGTACTTCCTGGAAAGATGTTCGAGTGGTCTGATGTCGGCGTACACGCCCTGCGTACGCCATTTTTCAGCCGTGGCGTCGAAGCCCCCTGGCGAGAACATCAGGAGGGGTGCGCCCGAGCCCACGACCTCGTAGTGCGTGGTGATGCCATCGATGACCGCGTCCGCCATGTCGTTTCTGGCCCGTCCTGCCCTATCGTGGTGAAGGTCCAGCGCCCCGAATCTGGCGCGCCGCCCGTACGTCTTCCGCGTAAGTCCTCATCGCGTCCAGCGTGATCCGCGCGACGTTCGCATAGCGCTCGCTCGTGTCGTCCAGCGCGGAGGCCAGGTAACCGATCGCGGCGACCGCGGCTCGAACCCGGCCATCCAGCCATGGCCCGCCGCCAAGACCGCCTATCACCGGGATCGACACCGCGCGGGTCGCGGCGGGACCGGCCACCGGCCCGGAGTTGGTGAAGTCGAGGAGAGAGGCACCCGCGTCTTCAAGGAGCTTCGCTTCCGCCACGAACTGCTCCTTCATGCCGGCGGCCAGCTCGGGACCGGCCTTCGACATGCCGCCGTAACGCATCGCGGTGTGCGGGGTAATACCGAATTGCGCCCACACGGGGATGCCGGCGCGGGTCATCGCGCGCACGGCATCCGGGAAATCCGACGCCGCGTCCAGCTTGACCATGTCCGCCCCGCCGTCGTTCACCAGTCGCGTGGCCGCGCGCATCGCGGCATCCGTCCCCTCCTGCAGCGGTCCGTAGGGGACATCGCAACTGACGAGCGCCCGTTCAACGCCGCGCCGGACGGCGGTGCAGGCGAGCAGCATCTGGTCGAGCGTGACCTCCAGCTCGCTCTGCTGCCCCCACATGTTGACGCCAACCGAGTCGCCGACGGAGACGATGTCCACCCCGGCGCGATCGACGATTCGCGCCATCTGGTAGTCATACACCACCACGCCGACAATCTTTCGTCCGTCACGCTTCATCTGCTGAAGCGCCGGAATCGTTACCGTGTCCGTCACGCGTCCCCTCAGTATGCCCGCGTCACCGGCCTGTGGCGATCCACGCCCCCACCAGGTGAAACATCCCACTAGACTATGCAGGATGTCTCAGACGCCGCGCCTCAACAATGTCATCCGCGCCCTGGAGCACGGGCAGATTCCCATCACGACCTTTGCTCCCCCGTCCATCGAAAGCGCCATCGCCCTGTCAACCACGGCGTACGACGGCGTCATCTTCGAGGCCGAGCACAACCCCTACGACATCAAGGGTCTCAGGGACTGCCTCCAGTACATGCTGAACCGCCGCGAGATCCTCGACCGAGGGACGCTCGCCCCGGCTGTGACCCCGATCATCCGCATACCGGCCAACGGGAGTGAAATGAACCAGTGGCTCGCCAAACAGGTGCTCGACATCGGCGCCTACGGCGTCGTGTGGCCTCGTGTGAGCACTGTGGAGCAGGCTTTCAACGCCGTGGGGGCGTGCCGGTACCCGCGACCGCGTCAGGCAGCGGCGTACGAGCCCGCGGGGCAACGCGGCGATTCTCCGGTGCATGCGGCGCGCTACTGGGGACTGACGCAACAGGAATACTACGAGAAGGCCGACGTGTGGCCGTTGAGCCCGCACGGCGAGATCCTGGTCATCATCATGTGCGAAGAGGTGCAAGCCATCGACAACCTGCCTCGGATATTGAAAGAGGTGCCCGGCATCGGCGTCGTGCTCATCGGCGAAGGTGATCTGTCACAGAACCTCGGGTACCCGCGTCAATACGATCATCCAACCGTCGTGGACGCCATGACGGCGATCCGCAGAATCTGCGGCGAACACGGCGTGCCCTGCGGCCACCCGCACGTCGACGCGAACAATGCGCAGAAGGTTCTTGACGACGGTTACCGGTTTCTGGCGGCCGCGCCTGCCCGTACATTCGCCGGCTTGGAGGCCTGTCGGACGATCACCGGCAGAACCTGAGGATGTCCTCGACCGCGCGCGCCCTCAGACCGATGCCGGCGCGACACCGGGGCGTGCGATCAAGGCTTCGCGCGCGCTGTCCTTGAACGGTTGATCCGGTGGCAGGACGACGGCGGCCGCGCGCACTCGCTGGTGCGCCGAATCGACCCCCGGGGGCGTGACGCCGTCGTCGACCAATGCCTTGGCCGCGCGCAGCAGCCGCTGGCGCGCCATGATGATCCCGCTGTCGGTCGAGCCCAGCGTTTCCCTGGTGCGATCGGCGATGGGTCCCATGCTCTCCTGGAGCGAGGCGTCCTGCATGGCAATCCCCTCGACACCACTGGAGCGGCTGCCAGCCCTCTGCGCGGCTCGGTCGATGAGATAGTCGTTGTCCTTGTTCGCGAGCGGGCGATACGTACCGGGTGCGCACTTCGCGTGGATCCCCTTACCGTCGCGCATCGCCGCCACTTCGGCGTCGGTCAGCGCGCGGGTGGGATGGTAATCGAAGCTCCACGTCCAGCAGTGTTCGTCGTCGATCGGAATCCAGAAGTGCCCGTGTACCGAGTGGTCCCCACGCGGCGGAATCATCGTGAACGACGGCATCACCCATTGCGTGATCCGCCAGTAGTAGTTGCCGTTGTCTGCGTTGCGTCGGGCGCCGATGTACAAACCTCCCGGGCTGTCCACGACCTCGAAGACGGGGCGAGCGTCGGCGAGGTTGTACTGGTTGCCGCGCGCGCCCTTGAACAGAGGATCCGTATTCAACTCGGCGCGGTGGAGGAAGGAGACGTGGCTTGAATCGATGCCACCCTCCATCGCCTGCAGCCAGTTGCATTCCTGGAGGCGCTTCGACGTGAACGACTGCGCCGCCGGCACCGTCGCGAATTCCCACTCCGGCGGCGGCGGTTGCCTGTCGGCCGGACCCATGTAGGCCCACAGCACGCCTCCACGCTCGACGAGCGGATAGGACGTCAGCTTGACCTTCATGGCGAAGCTGGAGTGTTCAGGCTCGGACGGCATGTCGGTGCACTGTCCGGTGACGTCGAACTTCCAGCCGTGATACGGACAGCGCAGCCCGCATTCCTCATTGCGGCCGAACCAGAGCGAGACGCCGCGGTGGGCGCAGAACTCGTCGATGAGTCCCAGGCGCCCGTCGCTGTCGCGAAACGCGATCAGGCGCTCGGAGAGGAGCTTCACCCGTACCGGCGGACAGTCGTTCTCCGGCAGCTCCTCGGCGAGCAGCGCCGGAATCCAGTAGCTGCGGAACAACCGCCCCATGGGCGTCTCGGGCCCGGTTTGTGTCAGAAGATCGTTCTGTTCTTTCCTGAGCATCCAGACTCCTGCTGCCGATCGCCTGCATTATCCTGTAGTCCCTAGCTCTCGCGGAAATCGACATGTCCAGCCCCGATCGTTTCCTGCTCGCCGGTGTCATGGGATGGCCGGTGATGCACTCGCGCTCCCCAGCGCTCCACAACTACTGGCTCACACACTATGGGCTTGCTGGAACCTACGTTCCGCTCGCGATCGCGCCGAACGATTTGGAGGCGGCGCTGCGGGCGCTGGCACCGCTGGGCTTCTCCGGCTGCAACCTGACCATCCCGCACAAGGAACGCGCGCTCGCGATCGTCGATACCGTCGATCCGGTGGCGCGGCGCATCGGCGCGATCAGCTGTGTCAACGTGCGGCCAGACCGTTCGCTGGCGGGAACCAACAATGACGGCTACGCCTTCGTGCAGAACATCCTGCAGCAGCAGCCAGGATGGCGCGCCGACGCGGGGCCGATCGCCGTCATCGGCGCGGGGGGCGGGGCACGGGCCGTCGTGTACAGCCTGGCCGAGCGGGGCGCGCGAGAGATTCGCGTGATGAATCGGACGTTCGCGCGCGCGGAGGCGCTTGCGCGGGAGTACGGGCCGCCTGTCACCGCGATCGCCTGGGAGGAACGTCACCAGGCGCTCGATGGCGCGGCCATGCTGATCAACACGACCAGCCAGGGCATGGTCGGTCAGCCGCCGCTCGATCTCGCGCTCGAGGAACTCCCGATGAGCGCGCTGGTGTGCGACATCGTCTACGTTCCGCTGGACACGCCGCTCGTCGCGGCCGCGCGGCGTCGCGGCAACCGCACGGTGGACGGCCTGGGCATGTTGCTCCACCAGGCGCGGCCGGCATGGCTGGCATGGTTCGGTCTCGAGCCGGAGGTCACTCCCGAACTGCGCGCGGTGATCGAAGCGACCCTCCATGCGTGAGTTCGCCAATCACCGTATCTTCGAGTGATAGTGGTCCCAGGTCTTCTTGAAGAGACGTGGCGACCACAGCTTCTCGCGGCACGCCTGCTGCTCCGCTTCGCTGAAGACGTACGGTTCCCCGATCTGCGTCGCCATGTACTGGCGGTACGCGTTCTCCTCGAGATACGCCGCCAGCGCGAAGCACTCGACGATGTCGGCGCCCGCGATGACGGCGCCGTGCGCCTTGAGCAGGGCCGCTCGGCCGCGGCCGAGCGTCGCGGCAAGCCTTTCGCCCATCGCCTTCGTGTTCACAGACAGTGGCGACTCCATGAGGGGAATGTCGCCGAGCAACACGCCTTGTGCGTAGACCGGCTTGAACGTGGCACCCGCCATCGTGAGAAAGGTCGACCATTGCGGATGCGTGTGGATCACGGCGTGGACATCAGGCCTGGCGCGATACACCTCGGAGTGGATGTGAAACTCGAGCGGCGGCCTGGCGCCGCCCTCCAGGAGATTGCCATCGAGATCGGCGGTCACGATGTCGCTCAGCGTCAGCGCGCCACGAACCGATGCCCCTGAGTTGATGTAGAAGGAATTCACGTCGCGCCGGGCGCTGCAGTGGCCGTTGTGGTCGATCATCCCCGCGCGCTCGAGCATGCGAATCGCGTCCACGAGCGGCTGTTTCATGACGTGACCCGCGCCTTCCAGCGCTCCCACGAACGGCCGCGGATCGCGAAGTCTTCAAGGACTCCTCGTGCCACCGCCGCTCCCGGCTGTGGTGAGACTACTTCCACGGCATCACGGACACGTGAATCGCCCCAGGTGCACCGTCGCCGCCGACGGACTTGATGGCGTAGTCGACCTCGGCCAGCCCAAAGCGATGCGTCGTCATCAAGTCCAGCGGGAATCGGCGTGAGGCCAGGTGGCGCAACGCGAGCTCGACGGCTCGATAGGAATGGCCGCGGGCGCTCTTGAGCGTGATGCCTTTCCTGGTGAGCCTGCCGATCGGGAAATCGGGGAAGGTGGCATTCCCCTCGCCCTGCACGACCATCGTCGCGCCCCTGCGCTTGGCAGCCTCGATGCCGAGCAGCATCGGGGCCGTGCCTCCGCCAGCGGTGCAGTCGATGACCACGTCGACGCCTCGCCCTCCCGTGATCTCGAGGATGCGGGCAAGCGCATCCTCCCGCTGCACGTCGATGACCGCGTCCGCGCCGAGCGCCTTGGCGACCTCCAGCCGTCGCGCGTCATTCGACGTGCCCGTGACGATGATGCGATCGGCGCCAGCCTGTTTCGCGGCCATCACGCAACAGAGTCCCTGCTGACCTGGACCCTGAACGAGGACCGTCGAGGCGTACCCGACACCGCCGTCGAACAGCGTCCACTGGATACCGTTGGACATCGGCGTCGCGATGCCGGCCTCCTCGGGCGAGAGGCCGTCCGGCACCGCATGGAGCACCGCGTTCAGCGGCAAATAGAGGTAGTGGCTGAAGCCGCCCCATAGAGAAGGAGCAATGTCGGTCGCGGTGTAGCCGTACCGGATGGCCTTCGGGTCGTAGAACCACTCGGTGGCCGCACAGTGGCGGTACTCGCCGATGTGGTCCCACTCGCAGTTGCCGCACGGGAGGTAGTGCTCGAGGAACATGAGGTCCCCCTCCTTCACTCCCTTGTGCCGCGCGAACGCGCTGCCGACCTTCGCCAGGTACCCAACGTTCTCGTGGCCCATGATGAGCGGGCCATTGCGCAGCGGCAGCTTGTACTGGCTGACGTCGGTGCCGCACACGCCGGCCACTTCCACCTTCATCAGCGCCGCGTCCGGAGGGACGTCCGGAAAATCCAGTTCGCGCAGCTCCGTTGTCGCTGGTGCCACCTTCAGGGCGGCCAGTACTTTCTCCGGCACCGGTGTACCTCCAGCGTTAGATCTTAGCCGCAGGCGCGCCGAGACGTGGATAGGCCTTCCTGACGTTGCCCTCGAAGATCTTCGTCCGGTCCTCATCGGTGAGCCATGGGACGGCGTGGACCAAGTGCCTGTTGTCGTCGAACGAGCGGCCGCTCGCCGGGTCGATCGCGTTGACGCCTCCCAGCATCTCGGAGGCATAGATGACGTTGTCCACTCCCACCACCTTGATCAGCAGCTCCATGGCCTCCTGGCTGTAGACCGTCGTGTCGAAGTAGAGCCGCGTGATGAACTCGTCGAACGGTTCCCATTTGTTCATGATGCCGAGCGCCCGGTATCTCGCCGCCTGGTAAGGCACGTTGCCGCCGCCGTGGGGCAGGATGATGCGCAGTCTTGGGAAATCGGAGAAGACCCGCGACTCCATGAGCTGCACGAAGGCCGTGCTGTCGACGTTCAGATAGTGAGAGCCCGTTGTGTGGAACGCCGGGTTGCAGGTGGCGGAGGCATGGATCATGGCCGGTGCGTCGAGCGCTTCGAGGGCCTCGTACAGCGGGTACCACCATTCGTCGCCAAGCGGTGGGGAGGTCCAATAGCCGCCTGAAGGGTCCGGGTTCAGGTTGCACCCAACGAACCCGAATTCACCAATGCACCGCTTCAGCTCCTGCACGCACTCACGGGGGCTCACGCCAGGAGACTGCGGAAGCGAACAGACGCCGGCAAATCGACCGGGGTACAACCTACACACCCGGTGAACGAGCTCGTTGTTGACCTCGGTCCAGTAGCGGCTGACGAGCGCGCTGCCGAAGTGATGACCCATGGCCGACGCCATGGGAGAGAGGAGCATGACGTCGATGCCACGCTCGTCGAGGAGCTTCAACTGCCCGTCTTCAAGCGACGCCCGTATCTCGTCGTCGCTGACGTTCACCGCTCCCTTGACCGGCTTGCCCATGAGCGAGATCTGCAAGGCCCGAAAAACCCGCAGACCGGCGGGAACAGTCGTGTAGTGGCCATGGGCATCGATAACCAACGATCGCCACGGTTCGTGGAGTTGCTCAGCTGGCATGCAAGAGCCGATCGACATTCAGCGTCGCGAGCAGATTCCAGCGCTTGGCCTCTGGCGACCGGTTCGCCACGAGCCATCGCCGCTCGGCTTGCGTGAGCGAGGTTCTCGAGAACGCATCGTCGTGCTGCAACAGCGACCGCTGCAATGCCTGCTCGCGTCGTTCCAGTAGTTCCGCCGTGGCTGCGTCCCCGTTGGCCGCCGCCAAGCGGCTCGCCAACGCGACGAGAAATCCCAACCGGTTCTGTGCATCGTGCTGCTTCGCGTCCGCCACGAGCCGATCCCAGTCGACATCGGGATACCGCACCAGCAACCATGGGAGGCCCTCGACGACCCGCGCGTCGACATCGTCAGCAAGCAGAGTTCCGAGCAGTACCTCTATGGGATTCACCTTAGCGCCGCTATGAAGATAGGCGAAGCCCGGATATCCCAACCGCCCCAGTGCGCGAGCGGCTTGCTGGCTCGGAAGTGACTTCGGTGTTGGCACCGGTAGATTACTCGGTGACAGTGAAAGGAGCGACACGAGCTTTACCGCGAGTCGTTTCGGAACAGATCGACGCCCGCTCTCCAGCAGGGACACGTATCCCTGTGACACGCCCAGCCGCTCTGCTAACGCCTCTTGCTGCCACCCGCGGCGCTCGCGCGCGACGCGGACCTCCGCCCCAGTCATATTCCATATATTACATCAGATGTAATAAGGCCAGCGGGACAACGGCCGCACGCTACCGTGAGCTCAGTCCGCTGCGCGCGTTGCACGCTGAAAAGCCAGAGGTGCTGTAAGTCGTTGATTTGCTGGGGATGAAAGTGCCCGAGGGCGGAACCGCCACCCTCATGATCGGCAAGCCGACACGATCAATAAATCTCGATTGTTTTCAGTGAGTTAGATGGCGGAGAGAGCGGGATTCGAACCCGCGGTAGGATTTCTCCTACACACGCTTTCCAAGCGTGCTCCTTCAACCACTCGGACATCTCTCCGCATTTGTGGAATCAACGGGTTACGGGCGAGTGGCTGAGCCCGAAACCCCAAATTGTGTCAGACCTCGTAATGTGCTGCGATCACTGGCGGGCACGCGTCCCCGCCAGTGATCGCTTCCAGTATAGCCTCCGAACCCAGGAGAGCTGGCGCTGAAGCCGCCCCCACACGGGGGCGCGCCACGCATGCTGCTCACGCGGATGCAGCGTCGCTCATCGTTTCGAATAAGTGCTCGAAGAGCACGCTGCACTTCGCCTGATACACGTCGGGCGTGAATGCACGCGGAAGACCCTCATCGAGCACGTCCTCGATGGCGAGCCTGACCTGCGCCCGCGCCTGTGCCTTGTGACGCCACCCTACGGCGAGCGCACCAGTCACTCGCGCGAGAAGATGCCTGGCTACCTTTTTGACCTCTTCGCGCTCCTCCGGCGTCAGATCGGGACCTGGCCGTGTCAGCAGGTCGAATACCGTGAGCTCCTCCTCGGTCAGCTGCTCACGCACATGGCGCTGCTCCTCGTCAGAGAGCGACCGGCTCAAGGCGAGAAGCTCACGGAACAGCTCGTCGATGTTCCGGCTGCCGGCGTTGTACGACTCAATCAACGCTTCGAACTTCTCCAGGTAGTCCGTCCGCGTCCGATTGACGCGAATCAGCCGATCGAGCTGCGCCCGCACGGCCGCCTTGAGCTGTTCGAGCTCGATGCTCTTGCGCTTTGCGATCTCGAAGCGCTTCGCCAGCGCCTCGAAGTCGATAGCGGACAGGTCGATGGCGCGCCCGTGCGCCTGCTCCCGGACGACGAAGCCGTCGGCGCCGATGGACTCGTCCAGCAGCGCGTTGATTGCCTTCATCACGCAGGAAATATCCACCGGCCCGCCGCCCACGCGCTCACGAATCGCGGCCGCAATCAACGCCAGGGTCCCGCACCTCGGCACAATGTCCACGATCCCTGGATCCGGCTTCACTGCCTTGAAGAGCGTCGTCACCAGCCGTTCATAGGCCAGAAATTCCTTGCGCACCGGGTCGGGAGAGATGAGGTCGTTGACGGCATCGCCGACTAGCGTCAGCCGATCCAGGCTGGCGCCCGCCTGCCCACGACGGGCCTTCCGTTCGGACGGCGACTCGTCGAGCCTCGTCAGGTCCACGCCCTGCTTCCCGCAGAAACCGGTGGCTTCGTCCAGGGCGGCCCGTAATTCGGCCACCAGCTGCTGCTTGTTCTTCACCGGGTTGGCGCCGCCAGTGCCCTTGGCGTAGATGGCCAGCGCCTTTTCCAGCGACGCAAAGACGTTCACGTAATCGACGATAAGGCCGCTGTGCTTGCCGGGGAACACGCGGTTGGCGCGCGCGATGGTCTGCATCAGCGTGTGGTTGCGCATCGGCTTGTCGAGATAGATCGTCGAACAGCTCGGCACGTCGAACCCGGTGAGCCACATGGCGCAGACGAACACGAGCCGCAGCGGATCGTTCGCGTCCTTGAACTTCTCGTCGAGCGATTCCTCGTTCATCCGCTTCCGGTGCGGAACGATGTCCGCGCCGACCGCCTTCATCTCCTCGACTTCGTTCTGGCCCGGCGAGACCACCACCGCCATATCCGTCGTGGCCAGCGTGTGGAGGCGCTGCTCCAGCTCCCGGAAGCGCTCATCGTTTGACTCCGAGCGCGCCGGCATCAATTCTGCGAGCTCGCGTTCGACGCGGGTGCGCTCGGCGGCCCAGTGCCGGCGCACCTTGTCGTGCATCCGGACGGCGGTCGCCTTGTCGATCGAGACGACCATCGCCTTCCCCTGAAAGCTGCGCCCGAGGAAATGCTGAACGACGTCCCCGGCCACGGTGTCGAGGCGATCGTCGCGCGTAATCAAATGGTACTGACGCCCAAGCTCACGTTCGAGGCGATGCTCCTGCCGCTCGTCCAGATCCGCGTCCTCAATGGCGTCGTAGATCGCGTCGTTGAGGTCCGGATTGTCCAGGCGGAGCTCCGGAGTGCGGTTCTCGTAGTAGAGCCGCACCGTGGCGTGATCCTCGACCGACTGCTGGAAGTCGTAGACGGACACGTAGTCGCCGAACACCTCGCGCGTCCGCTCCTCGCCCGCGATGAGCGGCGTGCCGGTGAAGGCGACGAACAGCGCCTTCGGCAGCGCGGCTCGCATGTTCACCGCGAGGGTGTCGTACTGGCTTCGGTGCGCTTCGTCGGTGATGACGATCACGTCCGGGCGATCGCAGAGCACTTCGGGCGTCTGGAACTTCTGGATAAGCGTGAAGACGTAGCGGTGGTTCCCGCGCAGCAGATCGCGCAGTTCCGCGCCACTGCCCGCGTGACAGACCTTGCTTTCCGCATCGCTGACGGCGCCCGTGGCCTTGAACGTCTTGGCAATCTGGTCGTCGAGCTCGACGCGATCGGTGACGATGACGAACGTCCAGTTGCCTTCGAGGCGGCGCAGCACCTTCTGGGCGAAGAAGACCATCGAGAGGCTCTTGCCCGCGCCCTGCGTGTGCCAGAACACGCCGCCGCGGCCATGGCCTGCCGCGCGCGCGGCCTCCATAGCGGGGATCGCCCTGTTGACGCCGAGGAACTGGTGGTTCTGGGCGACGATCTTGGCGAGGCCCGAGCGCTCCTCGGAGAACAGCGTGAAGTTCTCCACCAGGTCGAGGAGCCGATCCGGGTCGCAGACGCCGCGCAGCATCACTTCGAGCGACACGCGGCGCGGCTCGTCCTCGCGCTCCACGCGCTTCCACTCGAAGCAGCGCTCCCAATCCGCCGTCAGCGAGCCGACGCGGCTTTCGATGCCGTTGGAGGCGATGAGGAGCGCGTTGTACCAGAACACGTCGGGCACGCCGTTTTCGGCGTGCTTGTAGCTCGTGAGGTTCTCGTCGAATGCCTGGCGGGCAGAAACGCCCGGCTTCTTCAGCTCGATGACGACCATCGGCAGGCCGTTCACGAACCCCACCAAATCCGGCCGGCACGTATAGAGCGCGCCGGTCATCGTCATCTGGCTGGCGAGCAGGAAGTCGTTGCCCTCACGCGGATGGTCCCAGTCGACGACGCGCAGGCGCTCGGCTTTCTCGCCGCCGTGCTCGCGGTCCTGGATGGACACCGGAACGCCATTCTTCAGGAGATCGTAGACGTCGTGGTTGGCGGCGACCGGGCTCATCGCGGCGCGATTCCGCGTTAGCATGTCGATGCCCGCCGAAATCGCGTCAGGCGGCGCGAAGGGATTCAGCCGCTCGATCGCCGCGCGCAGGCGTGGAACGAGCACGACCTCAGCGGTCGTCTCGCGCCCGAGCGTGCCGTGCGGCCCGGTAACTTCGTCGACCGCCAACACTGTCTGCCAGCCGAGAGCAGCCAGCAACTGAATGGCCGGCTGCTCGACGAGTTGGTCCTCGGTGTTGGCGTGCGCCACGTCTATGCGGCCGTGTTGGTCAGCGACAGCTGACCAGAGAGAAGACGTGGCAACAGCAGATCGCGCGTCCGGCGGAGGTTCTGCGCTTGCCTTCCGAGAATCTCCCTCTGTTTGTGGATACCCCCCGCAATCGAGTCGTATCGCTTCAATAGCGACAGCGGAGGGAGAATGATTTCAAAATTGCTGACTGTCTCCTTCGTCAGCGCCTCGCGAGTTGCACCACCCTGCGCAAGTGCCAACAGTTGTCTTTTCCGTTGCCCACTATTGATCGCATCCAAGAGATAGAACGGACTCACCTTGTGTAAATCGGCTCGCACGATAGCGACGTGCTGGTTAACGCGCGCCGGCACCAAATGAGATGGGACCATGGCGCAGCGTGCGACAGACGCCCCGGTAATATTGAGAAGGATGTCGTTCTCCTGAACGATTACGTTGTCCAATTCGGCTGCCTGCCGATCGTCAATACGCGCGAGACCAGCGAACTCAAAGCGGTAGTCGTAAATGTTCAAACTGCGGATTAGCGGGATGCCATCAGCCTTGTATGACTCTTTCCCACCCCGCGGAGTGGCGCCGCTGCCAATCTTTGTCGTGACCTCGCGGAGTGTAGCTATCTCCCAGCCCGCAGGAATGTCGCCCAGAGACGATGTGCGGATTGATATTCGCTGTTTTCCCGAAGACCGAAACTCGACGAACCACTCGCGGTAGATCGCCCGCGCCATCTCCTCCAGCAGATCGATTCGGCGCCGGTTGTTCTCTATCAGGTCGTCGTAAGCGGAGAGGATCGCTGTAATGCGCTTTTGGATCTGCAATGGCGGGAGCCGCACCTCGGCACGCCTTAAGTCCTTGAGAACAACGCGCGGAATGGCCGCTCCACTAATAAAAGACCTCTTCAGGTAGTCCCGCGTAGCCGTCGAATCGAGGTAGTACCGGAGAAACGAGGAATCGACGACTGAAGGGTTTGGACGGAGGATTGCCACAGAAGAAAGCAGCACCACGGCGTCGTTCCGTTTCACCTCGCAAACAGTGTCAAGTGCAGTCGCTCCGTCTTTGGCAATCAGTACGTCGCCCTTCAGCGGACGACAGCCCTGACGCGCGAGTCTCTCGAAGTCCTCCTCCGCAATCATTCGACAGGCATCGAGGCGCACACCAAAAGGGGTCAGGTCCTTGACTGACGCCATCGGCATTCCTGAAAGAACCGAACTCGGACTCTCATGCGCGCCGTCAGTAATGACGGAGCAAGCAGCCTCGAGCGTTAGTTTCTGCCACATATCCATCTTCACGAGTCCAAGAGTTCAGCAATGTTGCGCGCGATCGCTCGTTCGGCAGCGCGAGCTTGAGTATTCAGGACCTCCAGTTCCTCGTTTAGAACCTCAAGCTGGGCGAGAAAGTCTTCATCGCTGACCGACTCCCCCGGCGCAACTCCAACGTAGCGCCCGGGATTCAGCGACCAGTCCTGCCCGACGATCTCCTTGACGGTCGCCGCCCTGCACAGGCCGAGGACGTCCTTGAACTTCGGCCTTTTGCCGAACACGTCTTTGATCTTTACCTCGGCCTCGTCGCCACCGAGCGTGAAGTCGAGCTCTTCACCGCGATAGAGACGAACGATGTTGCCAAGGAAGCCGATCTGCGCCGGCGTCCAGTCGCGGTGCGCGCGGTCGATCTGGCGGTAAATATGCCGTGCGTCGATGAACAACACGCGCTCGGCCCGCGGCGTCTTCTTCTTACCGCGGTCGAGGAACCAAAGCGTGACCGGCAGCGTGACGGTGTAGAACATGTTCGGCCCGACGGCGACGACGGCGTCCACGGCCTTGTCCTCGATCAGCTTCCGCCGCAGCTCCTGCTCGGACGAGCGCGCGTCGGAGGCGGAGTTCGCCATCACGAAGCCGGCGCGTCCCCTTGCGTTCAGCGCCGAGTAGAAGAGCTGAATCCAGAGATAGTTCGCGTTGTCGGCGCTGGGCAGACCGAACGGGAATCGCTTCCCTTTCCCCGTGTCGCTCTTGAGCCGCTCCTTGTCCACCGCGTTGACGTTGAACGGCGGGTTCGCCAGCAGGAAGTCGAACCGTCCTGTCGCCTTGTGGCCGTCGTCGTAGTAGCTGATCCCCTCTTTGATGTCGCCTTCGAGCCCGTGCACGGCGAGGTTCATCCGGCACAGCTTCACGGTGTCGCCGACCTTCTCCTGCCCGTGGATCGACAGCTCCTTCGCGGGGCTCTTCCGGTGCTCGGAGACGAACCGCGCGCTCTGGACGAACATGCCGCCAGACCCGCACGCGGGGTCGAGAATTAGCCCGTGGAACGGCTCCAGCACCTCCACGAGCAGCCGGACGATGCTGAGCGGGGTGTAAAACTCGCCGCCGCGCTGCCCTTCTGTGCGCGCGAACTCGCCGAGGAAGTACTCGTAAATGCGCCCGAACGCGTCGCCCTCAGTGGTCGATGGGATCTCCGAGACCTTTTTCAGCAGCTCCTTGAGGAGTGTGCTGGTGAAGATCTGGTAGGTCTTCGGCAGAACGCCCGCCAGCGTCTGGTTGTGCTTTTCGATGTCGCGCATCGCCTCGTTGACCGCCTTCCCCGCGTCCGCCGCTTCCGGCAGGCGCAGGAGGTGATCGAAGCGGGCGTTCGGCGTCAGGTAGAGGACGCCTTCGGCGTGATACGCGGCCGGGTCGTCCATGCGCGAGCCGCGGCGAGATCCTTTTGCCTGCTTTTCCAGCATGGCGCGTTGCGCGAGGAAGCGCACTTCCGCGAACCGAATGAAGATCAGGCCCAAAACGGGCTGTGAGTACTGGGCCGAGGTGAGCCCGGAGTTGGCCCTGAGCTGGTCCGCCGCTTTCCAGAGGCGGTCTTCAAGCGTTTCCGTACCGGAGTCTTTCTCCGGCGGGGCAATCCATTTCATGGGAGGTCCCTATTGTGCTGTGTGGGCCGAAAACCGCGAACAGACTACCACTTAGCGCGCGGTGAGCCGCGACGTCAGTGCCCACAAAGCCGAAGGCCCGGCGATGTCCTACCGGGCCCTGAGGAGTTTGGTATGAGTGCGTGGCGGGACTTGAACCCGCAGCCTCCCTGCCAGCAGCAGGGCGCTCTGTCTTCCGATTGAGCTACACGGCGTAAAACACGCGATCTTGCTCCCCCTGGGCTCGGTCTAGTACCCCGCCGCCTTTGCCAGCGTCAGGTCTTCGACGGGCGTATTGGCATCTGTCGAGACCGCCAGCCGCACGCCGTTCTCCGCATCTGCCTTATTCCAGTAACCTTCGGACGACTTGGCGATGATCTCACCGTTGGTGGCCACCAACTTCCACCGCCACTGACCCGCAGTGTCCTGGTAGACGGTGTACTGCGACGCCGAGGTGGTTCCCTTCACCAAGTTGATGCAGTGCACGGCGTTCTGCTTCGCCGTGTACGACTCGCCATTGGCGATGATGTAGCCGTTGGCCGCCTTAAGGTGCCAGCTGTACTGACTCCTCGAATCGAAGAAAATCACGAACCTCATGTCTGTTTCTTCTCTCTGCTACGCAGCTTGACGGCGCTGGCGTCGCTATTGAGTTAGGGGGACCGTCCTCCCAGAAAATCGGACACCTACGGCATAGGGGGCGCTGCACCTCCTTTGGAGTCCCGTTGTTTTTAGGTGTTGATTTCCGAGGGCGTAGCGGAGAAGATTCGCTCCGGTCTTAGCGCGCTCCTCGTTCAGGCACCTAGTTGGTCCGGACGGGAGCCAGACCCCCGGGAGCGCGGCTCCAATCCGCGCTTCCGGACTTACACTTCGGATGGCTTTCGCCGTCAGCCGAGCTGATCCTCGATCTTTCCTAACTCCCTGTCAAGCAGCAAACCACAAGATATTGCGCCTTTTTTGGCCGTGCTGACGCTACATATGGGGATTCGCGTCGTAAGCAGTCGAGATGCCAGAGCGCCAGGGTTTCGCCTCCCTCTCACGCACCGAGATCTCATCGCAACGTTTGATTCATACGCGATACTCCGGCACCCGGTGGTCTTCGGCGGTCAGTAGCTTCATGAGGTTCGGGTGGATGAACAGCTTCTCGCGCCCGGCCTTCACTTCCCGCAGCACCCCGATGTCGCACAGCTCCTTCAAATACACGGATGCGGTCTGCCGCTTCGCGATACCGGCGGAAACGACGTTGCCGATGCGGCTGTAGGGCTGCTCGAACACCAGTTCCACCAGCTCGCGGCTGTACAGCGAGGGCGCATGCTCCCGCACGTGCGCGGTCGCGCGCCGAAGCAACTCACGAATTGCCTTGATCTTCTTCGTTGTCCAGATGGCGGTGTCGTGCACTGCGTCGAGCATGTAAAGCACCCACGGCTCCCACGCGTCGTCGCGCGTCACAGCATTGAGCAGGCGATAGTAATCGGTCCGCCGGCGAATGATCGCGCGACTGAGATAGAGGACGGGCTGATCCAGTAGCCCCTGTTCCACCAGGAACAATAGATTGAGGATGCGTCCGGTTCGGCCGTTGCCGTCGGTGAACGGATGGATGGCCTCGAACTGATAGTGGCCGACGGCCATTCGAATCAGCGGGTCGAGGTCCGAGTCATCGTGAAGGAAGCGCTCCCAGTTGGCAAGAAGATCGCGGAGCCGGTCCTGTCCCTCTGGAGGGGTGTAGACCACTTTGCCAGTCGTTTGATTCTTCAGTGCGGTGCCCGGCACCTTCCGAATGTCGATCGCAATCCCACGCAGCGTTCGGCAGATGTCGACTGCCATCCCCGTCGTCACAGGCTTCTTTGCCAGCACGCGCAATCCTTGCATCAGGACAGACTGATAACGCAGCGCTTCTTTGGTCGCCGGATCGGCCTGCTCGCTCTCGTCGTCCTGTGCAAACCGGAACAGTCGATCTGCCGTGGTGACGATGTTTTCGATCTCGGAGCTGGCGCGTGCTTCGAGCACGGGCAGCGTGTTGATGAGAATCGATTGGTTGGGGATTAGCTCGCCAGCCTGCTTGAGCTCCGCCAGCGCGGCACGCGCGCCGACAAGAGCCTTCATGACGGGCATCGTCTCGAGCTCGACCTTTGGGGGCAGCAGCGGAAGTCCGTTGAAGGGGGTCTCTGGCGAAAATCGAACTTGGACTGGCATATTGACCGCATCGACATGTTAGCCGAACATGTCGATGATTTGCGATTTTATCGACATATTAGAAGAACGTGTCGATGGCGTCGACACCGTCAAGAATGGCGGCCGAAGCGTGGGGATTGCGGTGAAAATCCGCTCCGTCACAGCGGAACGAAGGAGTCTGGACAAACAGCCCAAGTCTATCCGGCGTCCAATCAGTCACTTACAGCGATGTTTTAGATATCTAGCCGATCACCAACGCTATTTTAGGTTCGCAGGGTTTACCTAAAATAACGCTCCTTCAACGAAGCGGCAGATCAGACGTCGGCCGACAGTGGTAACGCATATGTTACCTTTACCATCTTGACGATTCGCAAATGCCCGACCGCGCAGGTTTCGAGTCCTTTGCGGCTTGGCTTCCGGAACGAAGAAGCGCCAAGGCAGGGACATTGCTGACGCGCACGAGCGATGGGCCGATTACAAGAAACGCAAGACGCAGGAGACGTGAGATGGCTCTGACGCGAGAGTTCAAGGACACGGTGCAGGCGCGCCTTCGATCGGACCGCAAGTACAGGAAGGAGCTTCTGCGTGAAGGCGTCGAGTGCCTTCTTGCCGGGGATGTCGACACGGGAAAGGCCATACTTCGCGACTACATCAACGCCACGATCGGGTTCGAAGAGCTGAGTCGTCGAACAAAGCGGCCCGCGAAGAGCCTGATGCGCATGCTCAGCCCAAGTGGTAATCCTCAAGCGCGCAATCTCTTTGAAGTCATCCACCATCTCCAGAAAGCGGAGAGACTTCACTTCGAGTTGTCCCTCCGCGCCGCCAGCTAACTTCAAGCGGAAGGGCCTGCCGGTGAAGATTCGTTCCGTCACCCCTAGTAATCGCAAGAAGACCTTTGAGATCCGCACCGCAACGAAGACGCTCACCTTCCCGTTCTCCGAGGCCGACCCGACGCCAACAGCTCGGGACCCCATTGCCGGACTGTCCGTAAACGCCGACGCAGGTCGCCAGGCCTTCACCTACGTGCTCCACTCCGGCCGGACCGGGACTGTTCACGTTGAACAGGTGCTCGAATACAACCAGGACCCGACCCATATCCGCGAGCTGCTGCTCTACCGGTTGACACTCGAGGCGCAAAAGCGAATTGCCGAAACCCCGTTATCGAAGCGCGAGATCGTACGACGGCTTGGGACTTCCTCTGAGCAGCTATACCGGCTGCTCGACCAGACGAATTACCGCAAGTCAGTCGATCGAGTTCTCGCGCTGCTGTACGTGCTCAACTGCCAAGTAGATCTTGTAGTTCGAACGAAGAGTGCTTGAGCCTTCCACGAGAGCGTCGGATGACGGGGTCGTGCCCATGATGGGCATGACTATGCCCAGATTGGGCGTGGCACAAAAGGCTGGCGTTCCAGGGCTTCCACTGTGACGTTGGATGTGTCGCAGGAAGACGACTGGTGACGTGCTGTGACGTGACGATCGGCCGGTGTGCTCCTGTGACGAGAAACGTGCTCCCTCAAGTTGTCGCGCAGGCGTGCTCCTTCAACCACTCGGACATCTCTCCGTTCGGGTCCCCTGCGCGGCAGTCACGCTGGGGTGCAGTTCAAGTGGAATCAATAGCTTACCGTGAGGCTTGGAGCCCCGCAAAGCCGAACTACGGCACGTCAGTGCCGCTCGAACGCGCCATGCCCGCCACTGGCTCGCTATTGATGGACTCGTACTCGTAGGTCATCGAGAACGTCGAGGTGCCCACGATCAGCACGTGCGCGGTGGACTGCATGCTGACGGGAACGCGTGCGCCGGAAATGCGCGCATATCGCCGCACGACCTCGACACGTCGCGTCCACATCGACGGCCGCTTGATCAGCCGGCCTTCGATCCGCACTAGGTCGGCGGAGTCCTCGGTCAACAACATGCTGCCTTGGACGAGCATCGTATCGCTCCGCTTCGGACGCATGTCGATCCGGGCGAGGCCGTCTTCGCCCTCGCCAACGGCGGCGAACTCGTAGTTGGCACGAGTCAGCGCCCCCCTGTCGACCTCCCCTGACTCGCGCAGCGAGCGCTCCGCCTCGAGCGCCGCGCGCAGCACCTTCCGGCGGATCATGCCGGACCCGCTCTCTTCGACGACCGTGTATTGAAAGCCCAAATCGGGATCGAGCGACGTCCAGGCGGTCAGACGCGCCCGCATCGCACCACCCCGCGTGACCGCCTCTAACGTCCGGAACGCACGGTAGCTGGTCAGCGGCATGTCGGTCGCGGAGAGGAACTGGTCAAGAAGCGCGGCATGCGCTCCCTCGGATGGGCCGCCCGGCCGCGCATCGGCAGAGTAGGCGGAGCCGAGCACGTGGCACGCCAGGACGTACGCCAGGCACGACAGCACTATTCGCATCGTTGTCTCCAATCGATTCAGTGATCGCTGGCTGGGATCCGGCGACGTTTCAGGCGGGATGCGCATCGAGCATGACGACCTCGTGCAACGGCCCGACGTCAAGAGCGCAAACACCGCGCAACGTGGCAGCCGGGCACCGGCCGGAGTCCGGCTGTCTCTCGCGAACTTGGCGATAATGACCACGTGGAGACGACGGACACCACCTAGGGATCGGACAAGCATGGCGTCGTATGGGGATTTCGGCTCGCTCCCGATCAGCCCGCCTCGCCAATCGACTCGAATGAGGCCGCCGCGTGGCTGGCTCGCGGCCCCGAGGGCGAGGATCTCTCTACCTGTGGCTGCACTTCTCGCTGTCCAACGCCGCCTCGATCTGGCACGCAAGGTCGGATGAACCGTCGTCACACGAACATGACTGCGAGGCTGCCCTACCGTCGCCGGATCACATCGTGGCGCGAACACCGATGTCGGCCAATGCGCATCGATCGTCGCCTCCGAATCGTCACCCCATGCCAGTCTCGTCGCCACTCGCATGCCGGAAGCGAGGTCCGTCAGCTAAGCTTGGAGAGTGGGATCCGACCCCGCCGCATTCGCCGTCCTTCTCGGGTTCCTCGCCGGTACGCTCACGACGCTCGCGTTCGTCCCGCAAGTCGCGAAGACCTGGCGAACGCGATCGGCCGCGGGGCTGTCCGTCTGGATGGTGGCGACGTTCAACGCCGGCATCGTGCTCTGGATCGCATATGGGATCGTGACCCGCACATGGCCGGTCATTGCCGCGAACGTGGTCACACTCGTGCTCGGGCTGATGTTGCTCTGGATGACCATCCGGTATCGTTGACTCATCGTCGCGGACCCGTGGCCCCGAGCGACGCCAGACCTGAAGGTTCCTCTCTCCATGCTTCCGGGTCCACCTGACGTCAAACGCGACGGACGCGACGCAGATACCGCCGCAGTCCCCGAAACGCACGCAGCATCTCAGCGTACGGATAGTTGGCGTTCCGCCCGCT
Source organism: Acidobacteriota bacterium (assembly GCA_021731165.1). GTDB lineage: Bacteria > Acidobacteriota > Vicinamibacteria > Vicinamibacterales > UBA2999 > JAKFXY01. The sequence goes on from JAKFXY010000092.1 coordinate 24,920, forward strand.
CGGGTTCGGCAGCACGAACACGGTGGACTCCCCGAGCCGCTCAGCCTGGATCCCGAGCGACACGGCGCCCTTCCGCCCGGCGGACCGTTCTGGAAACATCGCCCGGAACACGGTGACGCCCACCATCGCCACGACAGCGGGCCTGACACGCCGCACCTTCGCACACAGCCGCGTGCGCCCGGCTGCGAATTCCGATGGCTCGAGCGTGTCGATTCCCGGCGTCGGCCGCGCAACGATGTTGGTGATGCCGTAGCCGAAGTCCGGCAGCCGGTCGTCGTCTTCACACGTCAGCCGCTCGGGGACAAGTCGCGATTCGTAGAGCAGCAGCCAGAATCGATTGGAAAAGCCGGCGAAGTGATGGCCGGTGAGCGCCGAGCGGACACCGGGGTTGATGCCGACGAAGAGTACACGGACGCCTGGTCGAATACGGTCCTTCAGCGGCGGCAGCGTCTCCTCAACGGCGCCTCTCATGCGCGGGCTTCATCCATAGGGAACACCGAGACTCCAAGCTCGACCTGCCTATTCTCCGTGACTCGGTGCCTCGGTGTCCCGTGAGGGCGGCGATATAATCCGCCCCATGGCGAGCTGGCTGTTCAAGGAAGAACCGGAGAGCTACGGTTACGGTCAGCTGGTGCGCGATCGCCGGACGGTCTGGGCCGGCGTGAGGAACCCGCTCGCCCAGCAGCACCTGCGCGGCATCCGCAAGGGCGACCGCATCTTCTACTACCACACCGGCAAGGAGAAGGCGGTGGTCGCCGTGGCGAAGGCGACGAGCGACGCGTATCCAGACCCGAATGACCCCACCGGAAAGCTTCATGTCGTGGACATCGCGCCCGATCGGGCCCTGACGCACCCGGTCACGTTGGCGGCGATCAAGGCCGACAAGGCGTTCGCCTCGTTTGCCCTGGTGCGCATGTCGCGGCTCTCGGTGATGCCAGTCACCACGGAGGAGTGGGCACGCATCGAGAAGATGTCACTGACAGGGGCGGCGCAGCCCAGGCGCGCCCGGTAGCCAGTTCTGTCGCCAGCCCAGTAATCAGGGAGCCCGGCAGCCGGCCGATATAATCGGACCCGTGCGGGCACAGCTCTTCGTCCTCCGCTTCGTCCTCCACCCTGTTCTCCTTCTCGTCACGACGCTTGCGTTCGGCATCGCGACAGCCACGCTGACTGCCGCGGTACAGCTCACCTCGGAGGCCGGCGCTGTAGGCAGTGCTGGATCCGAGTCAGGATCCGACGCCCGCGCCGGGAGCGGAGCCGAGGCTGAGCCGGCACCCGACACCGCGCGGCCGGTGCTCGTCTCGCGCCAGCTTGCGGAACGGGAACGCTTGACGGTTGGACAGATCGTGCGACTGGCGCGAGGCATCGACGGAGCCGATGCACGTGCGTTCCGTATTCAGGGGATCTTCGAGCCGACGCCGGATCCGATGAGGCTGGGGATCGTGCCCAGGCGAGTCCGCCTGCACCTCCCGGATCTCCTCGACCTACTCCGAGAGCCGGGACTGCCGGCAGGCAGCGAACACGTGGACGGGTTCAACGTCCGCCTGGCCGACCCTGAAGACGCGGGGGCGTTTTCCCGGGACGTATCCTCGCGGATGCCCGGCCTGACCGCACGACCGGCCGGCGCCACGGGCCGAATCGGCCCTTTCGTGGTACTGGAACGATTCCACCTGGCGATTGCCATCGTCACGATTGTCGCCGCGACGGTCTTCCTCCTGGCGCTGACCATCATGCTGGTGGATGAACGGCGCCCCACGGTTGGCGTGCTGCGCTTGATCGGCGTGCCAAGCCACCGGATCCTGGTCCAGCTCTTTCTCGAAGGAGCGCTGATTGCGAGTCTCGGCGCGGCCTTCGGCCTCGTGCTGGCGCTGGCCTCCGAGCGGTTCATCAACCGGTTCTTCCAGTGGCGCTACGACACGGCGCTCATCTTCGTCCACGTGACGCCAGAGGTCGCCGCGACGTGCGTCGCGATTGCCGTCCCTCTCGGCGTCTGCGCCACGGTGGCGGCCTCGTGGGCGCTGCTTCGGCGAAACGGCCTCCGCCTGGCCAAACGATGAATCCCCTCGCCTTCGCGTGGCGCAGCCTGGTACGCCAGCCGGCACGCGCGTCGCTCGGCATTCTCGGCGTCGCCGCGGTCGGCGCACTGCTCTTCGACATGCTGCTCCTGTCGAACGGGCTCCTCGTGTCGATGCGGGACATCTTCGACCGGGCCGGCTTCGATCTCCGCGTCACCGCCACCGAGGCGCTCCCCGGCCAGGGACCGCGCGTGCCGGACGCCACGGCTGCGGTGGACGCCATCACGCGATTGCCGAACGTGCGCTCGGTCGTTGCCATGCGTTTCGCCGAAGCGCTCCTTGAAACGACAGCCACCTCCCGCGTGCGCGTCTCCTTCCAGGGCGTGGGCGGTGTCGGCGCAAGACCCTGGGACCTGGTGCAGGGGCGCGAGGCGCAGGGCACGCGTGAGCTGCTCGTCAACCGCGA
>JAKFXY010000120.1 GCA_021731165.1 Acidobacteriota bacterium
CAACCAAAGCGATGCGAGCCAAACGTTCGCGGCGCGCAGCCAAAGGGCTGTCAGGTCCCGACACCACTATTTCCTGTTGAGGAAGGTTGGTCCAGAACGCTCGACGCCCCACCGTCCGCGGGCGGCGCGATGGATGACGCGCGCGTCTATGTCCCCCTTCAGTCGCAGGCACTCGTGGCACTGGACCGGGAAAGCGGAGCGGTCGCATGGAAGCGCGACATCGAGAGCGCATGGCCCCCCGTCCTGCGCGACGGCGTGCTGTATCTCGCCGCCAGCGACGAGGTCCACGCCCTCGATCCGGCAACCGGCGAACAACGCTGGCGAACGTCGCTCGATCGGCCTGTCACCGCGCCGCTGACGTGGGCAGCGGGATGGCTCGTGGCCGTGGTCGAGCCGGGGGAGATCGTCGCATTCAACCCATCCGGCGGCGGCATCGCCTGGAGAACTCCGTTGACTGGGTCGTCACGCTCCGCGGTGGCCTCGGAGGGCTCCCGTCTCTTTGTCTCGCTCGATGACGGCCGCGTCGTGGCCCTTGCCGCGCCGGACGGCGCGCGCCTCTGGGAAGCGAAGCTGGCGGGAACGCTCAATGCTCCGGCGGCGACGAGGGATCGCGTGTTCGTCGGGTCTGATAACAATCGTCTGTACGCGCTTGACGCGGGCACTGGAACGCTCGCCTGGCAGTGGCGGGTTGGCGGCGACGTGATTGGGGCGGCCACGGATTCGGCAGGAGTGGTCTATTTCGCGTCGCTGGACAACATGCTTCGCGCCGTCAATCGTGGGAATGGAAACCAACGGTGGAAGAAGGACATCGGCAACCGTCCGGCGATTCCACCTCAAGTCGTCAATGATGTGCTCCTCGTGACTGGCGTGGCGCCTGTCGTCACCGCGTACGACGGTAGGACAGGGGCCGCGGTCGGCAGCTACACGGGGCCGGCGGAGTCGAACCTGCAGGGCGCGCCGATGGTGGATGCGCAGCTCCGCGCATACCATGTCGCGATGGTCGTCGTCACTCGCGATGGCCGCGTCACCGGGTTGCGCCCGACTGCGATGCTGTACAAGGAAACCGCACCCACCCCGATGGACGTGCTGCCCGGCACGCGGCTCAATAGAGAGGGAGATCCCAAATCCCAGATCCCAAACTGACGCCGGGATCCGGGCGTCAGGGTCCGGGACTTACGTTGAAGTCAGCGCCGCCGCAAGACGCCGCACACCTTCCGGGATTCGCTCGGGCGTGGGGGCTGAGAACGACAGGCGGATCTTGTCGTGTCCGTTGCCGTCCACGTAGAACGCACTGCCGATGACGAAGACCAGCTGCTTCTCGAGCGCGCGGAGGAGAAGCGCATTGTCCTCCTCGCCTGGCGGAAGCGTGGCCCAGAGGAAGAATCCGCCCTTGGGAGACGGCCAGCTCAGCAGAGTACCAAGCTGTTCCCGGAGCGAACGCTCCATCACATCCCGTTTGTGCTTGTAGAGATTGCGCAGCCGTGGCGCCAGGGTCTCGAGCAGTCCGCGCTGGATCGCCTCATGTACCAGGCGTTGGTCGAGAACACCCGACGTCAGATCGATTGACTGCTTGGCTGTCTCGAATCGGTCCGCGAGCTCCGCCGGCGCGACCATCCAGCCGACACGGAATCCAGGGGCGAGCGTCTTCGAGTACGTGCTGAGATAGATCACTCGACCTCGCGCGTCGTCGGCGCGGATGGGACGTGTTTCCTCCTCGGTCGCCACGTCGTCGAAGAAAAGGGCGCCGTAGGGATCGTCCTCGACGATCAGCACATCCCTTCGCTCGGCCCATTCAAGGAGCAGGTGTCGCTTGTCGAGAGAGAGGAGCCGGCCCGTGGGATTCTGGAAGTTCGGCACCAGGTACAGCAGGTTCACCTTCCGCCCCCCGCCCCGCTCCCGCACGAGGACGGCATCGAGATCATCGAGATCGATCCCTTCGTCATCCTGCTGCACGCCGACCAGATGTGCCTGCACGTTCTTGAAGGCCGAAATACCTCCCGTGTACGCGGGAAGCTCGACGAGCACGACATCCCCTGGGCTGACGAGCACACGCGCCACGAGATCGAGGCCCTGCTGGGAGCCGGTCGTGATCAACAGCTCGTTCAGGTCGGCCTTGATGCCGCGGCCGGCCAGTACGTCGATTGTCGCGTCGAGGAGCGGCGTGTATCCACGCGTCGGACCGTACTGCAGCACGGTGGGATCGGCACCGGTCAGCAACTGGGCGGCAATCTCGCGGAAGTCGTCCCAGGGGAACAGCGACGGGTCGGGATACCCGGCCGCGAATGAAACCAGATCCGGGGCCTTCGCCACGACGGTCCCCATTCGGCGAATGGCGGACTCGTGCAGATGGCGGCCGGTTGGGGAAAGAAACGCGTTGTACTCAGTCATGGCCGCGCATGGTCCGGTTGACATCGGACTCTCGGGAAACACACCTACGATGAGGGATCGAGCACGTAGCGTCCGGCTCTGGCCGGTCCCGTATCGGCAACCGTCGCCGCGAACCGACGATAGAGCGTCAGATACGCCCCAATGGATGTCAGGCCGAGGTACTGGAAGACGAGGCCACGAAACAGCCACGCCAACAGTTGCAGCGGCAGCACCGCGAGGCCCACGAAGGGGACAAAGGCGATGAGGCCGAGCGCCGCCGTGGCCATGAGCGACACGCCCGTCGCGACGACGACCAGGACCAGCACCACGAGAAAGACGGCGCTGATGCACCGAGGTTCGTGCCTCATGAATGCGCTCACGCGGCGCAGTGCCGCCGAGACGTTCGAGTCGTCGGCGGCGATGACGATTTGCACGAGGAGATAGAGCAGGTTGACGAGCGCGATCCAGGCGACGAAGCCGGCTGTGACGAGCGCGGCCATCCCCCACCGGTCGCCAGCGAGGCCAATCGCGAACACCAGCGCAAGGTAGCCGCTGCCGGACGCGAGATAGACGGCCATCAGCCCCAGACCAAGGCGGGCGTATCGCGGATAGAGGCTCCGGGCCGACTCGATGTAGAACTCCGGGGAGAACTTCGCCGCGCGGCGCAGTGTGTCCAGGTGCAACGGGGGCTCCTCGACCACGCCACCCTCGCGCTCCCCACGCACGAGCACGGCCACGGTGCCCGCTTTCACGAGGAAGACGAACAGCGAGCCGCCGACCGCCACGACCGCGACGGAGAGCAGGAACGCGGTGAGGACCATCGGGTGCGAGAGGAGCAGGCCGACGATGGTGGCCGCCATCTCGCGCCACTGTAGATTGACAAGTTCCCCAGGCTCGGCACCGACGACCAACGCCACCAGAAACACCCCGCCGACGATCGGCGTGGCCAGCAGCAGCTTGAATAGCGAATCCGCCGTCCACTGGATCAGGATCACCTGCCAGTTGGCGACGGCGATGAGCGCGCCGCGTTTGAGGACGGGTTTGAGCGGCTGTTGAAGGGGCACTGGCGCATCAATACTAACGGTATTCTTGACTCGTGCGCCTGCCGGACCATCGCACGGTCTCTCCCCCGCCGCCATGGCGGCGTGTCGCCACCGTCGTGCTTGCGGGACTCGCCTGCGTCGCGAGCGTTCTCGCCATCGGCCGCATCGCGGAGATCCGTGTCCTCGGTGGCAACGAGGCGGCGGCGCGAGAGCGGGTGCGGGCCGATGTGCGCGGATCCTTCGACGCGATGGCGCGCGGGCTTCGAGATATCGCAACGCTGCTGGCTCGCGCGGACGCACTGACGGCGGCGGCCGACGGCGATACGGCCGCCGCCCGGCGACTGTTCGATGCCGCGGAGGCGGCGCTCGGAGACGACAGGCAGGAGGATCTCGCCGTCACGCTGTACGCCTCGGACGGCCGGCCGATTGCCTGGGCCGGCCGACCCTCCGAGTTGCCAGCCGATCGGCTCCAGGGCGAGGAAGCGTGGTTCGTGGCGCAGGGGGCGCTCGGACTCCGGCTCGTATACATCGTCCCGGTGTTGAGCCAGCCCGATCAGGCCGGACCTGGGGCGAACAGGCCTGCCAGGGTGGGTGTCGTGGCCACCGAGCGGGCGCTCGGCGCCTCCGCTCCGACCGGCGGCGACCAGGACGACATCTTCGTGGTGTCCAGCCTCATGACGCCGGTGTCGATCGAACTGAATTTCGAGAACGGCCGGACGCGCCCCGATGCGTCCGCATTCGACGTCCCCACCCCCGCCGGGGATCGCCTCCTGACGGCGCGCGTTTCGTCCACGGATCTCGTACGCACCCGCGAGCGCTGGCGTCGCGCCGCGTCATCACTCGCCACCGCGACGGGTGCCATGACCTTGTTGCTCCTGTGCGGTCCGCTGCTTGACTGGCGCGACCGCGCCCGCCGGGTGCTCCCGTATCTGTCGGCAACAGGACTTGCCGGCGCGGCGATTGTCGCCGGGAGGCTGGTTCTCGGTCTGGCTTCTCCAGCCGACTGGTCGAATGCGGCTATTTTTTCCGGCTCCGCGTATGCGTCGCCATTGATGCCGCCGCTGTTCACGTCGCCATTCGACCTGCTCGCCACGACGCTGGCGTTCGGTTGCCTCGTGGGCCTGGCGTTCTTTGCTGCAGAGGCCTGGCGCGTCAGCGCTCGACATCGACGCCACGCGCTGGCGTCGTCACGACGCGTTGCCGCATATGCCGCCGCGCAGTTGTGCGCCGGGGGCCTCGTGGCCGCTGTGCTGGTGACTCACGGCGCGCTGGTCGCCGACACCGTCGCAAACACGACCGTCGATCTGCTCCACTTCTCGCTGCATCCATTCGACACCGCCCGCCTCGCTCTTCAACTCGGCATGATCGCGGCGCACGCGTCGGTGATTGGGCTGGGTGTGCTCGTCTTCAGAGCCGCGACGGCGGCCTGGCGCGTCAGGCGCCGTCCGGGTACGGTCGCCGCCACGTTCGCGCTGTGGGCCGCGCCGCTCGTTGCGTGGCTCATGGCCACGCGCGAGCAGCCCGTCTCCGGGGCGCCGCTCCTGTTGGCGTTGGCGGCCACCATCGTTCTGGCGGGCATGGCGACACGGCTCAAGGCGCGGTTTCATCACGGGTCTCAAGCCTTCCGCCTCACGTTATTGACGCTCGGGCTCGTGCTGCCGGCCCTCGCGTCCTATCCGACGGTGTTCCAGCTCGCCCGGAACGCCAAGGCCCAACTTGTGGAAACGCGCTACGCACCGCAGGCGCTCAACCAGAGGCCCGCGATTCAGGACCTTGTACGGCAGAGTCTCGGCCAGATCGACGCGTTCCCAGGCCTTGCGGATCTCATCACGGTCGAAGCCAGACCCGAGGACGCGGAATCGCTGACGGATCGCGCCTTCCAGCTCTGGAGGACAACCGGGCTTGCCGAGTATCCGGTGACCTCCTCCGTCGAGCTGTACGGCGCGGACGGCAGACCCGTCAGTCGATTCGCATTCAACCTGCCGGACGACCTCACTGCGACGCTTCCGTCGGATGAAGGCACGTGCACGTGGGGTGTCTTCGAGGAAGTGTCGCCGTTCTTTGCCGAGGAGCGGCGGGTGCTGCACGCCGGGAGGGCGGTGTGCGTGCCTGACGGCTCCGGCCGGCCCCGTCCGATCGGTTCCGTCGTCGTGCACGCGATGCTCGACTACGCGAACCTGCCGTTCATCGCCTCGCAGAACCCGTATATGGAGCTGCTCCGCCCGGCCGACCCTCTGCGTGACGAGAGCCTCTCGGGTCGTGACGTGGAGTATGCCGTCTACGGCTGGAGCCGACGGCCGCTCTACGCATCGCGCAATCGGGCTTGGGTGATCGAGGACGAGGTCTTCGAACGAGTCGTGAGCGCACGCGATCCCTTCTGGGCCAGCCTGAAGCGCGGCAATGAACGGTTTGACGTGTATCTGCTCAACGACCGCGGCGGTATCTACGCTCTCGGCTTCCCGGCGGTCACCTCCCTCGGTCACCTCGTGAACCTGGCGGAGCTGACGGTGCTCGCGGCCGGGACGTATCTGCTGCTGCTCGTGCTCAATGCGCTGTTCGCCGCGTTTGGGCCTCGTGGCGCCGGCGCGCCGGCGCTGCTGCGGGAGATCCGCGCGAGTTTTTACCGGAAGTTGTTCCTTTCCTTTGTCGCGGCCACGGTGGTTCCCGTCATCGCGCTGGCGGTCGCGATCGGAAACTACGTGGCCAACGAGATCAACGCGGACGTCGAGCAGGAGGCCGTCCGCACCGTGGCCGCTGCCAGACGCGTTGTCGAGGATTTCGTGGCACCGCGCGCGGCGCAGCAGGGTGCCGGGGTCGATGACAACCTGATGGTGTGGGTGAGCCGCCTGATCGATCAGGACGTCAACATCTTCCGCGGTCCACGCCTCCAGGCCACGAGCGAGCGAAATCTGTTTGCGTCAGGCCTGCTGCCTACGCGGACACCGGCGGATGTGTACCGGGCACTGGAGCTGCGCAACGAAGCCGCCACCGTGGCGACGGACCGCGTGGGGTCGTTGCCGTACCTCGTCGCGGCCACCTCGATCTCCGCGCGCCAGATCAACGCGCTTCTCACGGTGCCGCTGACCTCCCGCCAGCAGGAGATCGAGGAGCAGATCGACGCGCTCAATCGACAAGTGCTGCTGGGGGCGCTGATCTTCATCCTGGCGGGCGCGGGCGTCGGCTATTCCATGGCCGAGCGCATCGCGGATCCGGTCAACCGGCTGACGCGTGCCACCAGGCGGATCGCTCGAGGCGACCTCGACGCGCGCATCGCCGCGACGTCCTCCGACGAGCTCCGGCGCCTCGTCGAGGCCTTCAACAGCATGGCCGACGAGCTGCAGCGACAGCGGCGCGAGCTCGAGCGAACCCATCGCCTCGAGGCGTGGGCCGAGATGGCCCGGCAGGTCGCGCACGAAATCAAGAACCCGCTGACGCCGATTCAACTCAATGCCGAGCATCTGCGGCGCGTGCACGCCGATCGCGGCGAGCCGCTGAGCCCCATCCTCGAGGAGTGCGTGGCCAACATCCTGACGCAGGTGAAGCTGCTGCGGCAGATCGCGTCGGAATTCTCGAACTTCGCCTCGTCACCGACAGCCAGACCCGGCCGCGTCAATTTCGCGTCGCTCCTCGAAGACATCGTGGAGCCCTATCGTGCCGGTCTCGGCGGCCGGATCAGAGTCGAGGTGACTGTCCCGCCGGACCTGCCAGACGTATTCGTCGATCGATCGCTCATCGCGCGTTCCCTGACCAACATCATCGAGAATGCGATTGCGGCAATGCCGGCCACGGGCACACTCACGCTCGTGGCGTCGTCCGGTGCGCGCACGCCAACGGGCACGGGCGGCACGGTCAACCTTCAGGTGTCGGACACAGGCCGGGGGATGGATGCCGAGGCACTGGCGCGCGCCTTCGAGCCGTATTTTTCGACAAAAGCGACGGGTACTGGGCTCGGTCTCCCAATCGCCAAACGCAACGTCGAGTTGAGCGGCGGCTCTATCGCGATCCGCAGCGCGCACGATCGGGGAACGACCGTCGTTCTGGCGCTACCGGTTGCGTAACCGCGACGATCACGAGCTCGAGATCTTCGCGTCCTTCGCGGCCGACTCGTCCTTCTGGTCATCGTGGCCGCGGCGTCGGATCCGCGACCACGCCATTCCCATGAAGGCGGAGGCCAGATAGGCGTACGACAGCGCGACGAGCACCAGCTCCGGGTGCGACACGAGCAGTGCCAGACCGACAGCGATGAGAATCAGAACCGGGTAGCTGCGGCGCGACTGCAGATCGAAGGTCTTGAAGCTCTGGAACCTGATGGTGCTGACCATCAACAGCGCGGGTACGACCACCATCGCGAGCACCGGCAGTGCCTGCGTGTAGGTGTCGATGGTGTACGGATAGGCGAACACGGTGGACGCGGGAATGGCCGCGGCTGCCGGACTGGGCATCCCGACGAAGTAGCGCTTGTCCACCGACCCGGTCTGGATGTTGAAACGGGCAAGCCGGACCGCGGCCGCCGCCACGAAGACGAACCCCGCGGCCCATCCAAGCCGCCCGAGGGGATGCAGCCCCCATGCGAAGGACAGTATCGCCGGGGCCACGCCGAACGACACCACGTCGGCAAGGGAATCGAGCTCGATGCCGAACGCGCTCGTGCTGTTCGTCATGCGGGCAATGCGGCCGTCCAGCATGTCGAGCACCAGCGCGAATCCGATGAACGGCGCCGCCGTCGTGAACTCGCCGCGCATGGCGTAGACGATGCAGGCGTAGCCGCAGAACATGCTGCCGAGCGTGAAGAGGCTTGGCAGCAGATAGGCGCCACGGCGCACTCGCCCGCCTTGCTCCTTCTGCCTGTCCGTGGTGCCGCGCAGCGGAGCCAGCATCCTGATGCGCGACCGCCGGAGTTCGGTCTCCTCGCTCATCGACGCAACTCCGCGAGAACCGTCACGCCGGCCACCACCTTCTGCCCCACCGCCGCTCGAATCACGGCGTTAGGCGGAAGGAAGATGTCCATGCGGGACCCGAACTTCATCACGCCGTAACGGTCGCCAGTGTTCACCACGTCGCCCTCCCTGATGCGGCAGACGATCCGCCGCGCGAGGATTCCTACAATCTGCCGTACGACGATCGTCTGGCCGCCGTGGTCAAGCCAGACCTCCGTGTATTCATTGAGGTCGCCAGCCTCCACCTTGTAGGCCGGAAGGAATCGGCCGGGATGATACTCCACCTTGGAAACCCGCCCGCCCAGCGGTATGCGGTTCACGTGAACATCCATCGGCGACAGGAAAATGCTGATCTGCTGCCACGTTCCTCGAGGAAAGGCCTGCCCGGTTGGAGCGCCGGCCACCATGATGCGCCCGTCGGCGGGCGAAATCACCCCGAGATCCATGCGAGTGATCGTGCGGTCGGGGTCGCGGAAGAAGAAGAGAAAGAAAGCCGCGATGACCACGAAGACGACCCCGTAGGGCCAACCGCCGACGAACGAGGCGCCCAAGGCCGATGCGAGAGCGACGCTGATGAACGGCCAACCGGCCGGGTCTATGCGCACAGCCCATCGTACAGAAAAATGGGGCCAGACTCGGTCTGGCCCCGAACTTGACTCGAGCGCCTCCGACGTACGGTGGAGGGAGCTAGGACGCGCGGTCGCGGCCAGTAGCCCGGGCGCGGGCCAGTTGCTCCATCTGGTCCTTCACGGCAAGCTTCCGCTTCTTCAGGGTGACTTCCTCGAGTTGTTCGGTGGTTGAGAGGTAGTGCTTGTCGGTGAGCTCGTGCAGTCGGTTGTCCAGCTGGTGGTGCAGTGTGGCGAGTTCGCGGTAGTGATCGTCACCTTGCAGCAACGACGTCCCTATGTCCTGCGTATCCGCTGCATTCATAGCCGCCCCTCCTTTTCAGAAGCAACGTCCGGTCGAGGTATCTGACTCCGTCTGAGGGCACCTTAGCACTGGGCCGGGGAGTTGGCAAGGAGCCTGGGCCGCCAGCTGGACAGCCTTCACCAACGTGTCGCAGCAGGCATTGGCATCCGGTTGGACATCGGACAGCCTAGAATATGGACCGCGCGGCGGTCCCACTGGTGTTCGGGTTGGTCGTGAAGACAGGAGATTCGTTCATGCGAAGAAGCATCGCCCGCTCGATGATCGTGCTGGTCGTGGCGTCCGTCGCGACCATCGCCGTGGTCCGGACGCAAGCGCGGCAAACGGCCTCGGCTCCCGTGCCGATTGATCCCGACGACATCGGCGGCGTGGTGGCCGGGCCAAGCGGACCCGAAGCCGGCGTGTGGGTCATCGCCGAAACCAACGACCTGCCGACCAAGTTTCGCAAAATTGTCGTGACCGACGATCGTGGTCGCTACGTGCTGCCCGATCTGCCGAAGGCGAAGTACCAGATCTGGGTTCGCGGGTATGGGCTCATCGACTCAGCGCATGTGGAAGGCTCGCCCGGGAGCCAGCTCGATCTGACAGCTGTCACTGCGCCCAACCCCCAGGCTGCTGCGCAAATCTATCCTGCCAACTATTGGTACTCGCTGATGCGGGTGCCGCCCAAGAGCGACTTTCCCGGCACCGGCCCGCGGGGCAACGGCATCGGCACGGAGATGCTGTCGCAGGCGCACTGGATCAGCGAGATGAAGTCGAATTGCCACATGTGCCATCAGATCGGCACGAAAGCCACGCGGGAGTTGCCACGATCACTCGGCGTATTCGACTCGAGCTTCAAGGCCTGGGAGCACCGCATCCAGATCGGCCAGGATGCCGCCGGCATGATCAACAGCGTCAATGCGATGGGACGCGATCGCGCCCTGGCCGCGTTTGCCGACTGGACGGATCGGATTTCCGCCGGTGAGGTGCCTCCGGCTCCGCCGCGGCCGCAGGGGATCGAGCGGAACGTCGTCATTACGACATGGGATTGGGGCAGCCCCGCCAGCTTCGTGCACCACGAGATCAGCACCGACAAGCGGAATCCGACAGTGAACGCCAACGGACCGTACTACGGGATGGACTGGAGCATGGACAAACTGCTCGTCCTCGATCCGAAGACGCACACCGCCACGGAGATCCCGATGCCGACGACCGAGTCCACGCCGTACTCCAAGTCGCAGACAATGCCGCGGCCGTCACCGTACTGGGGCGAGGAAGTTTATTGGTCCGGCAGGGCGCAACCTGGCGTGGCCACGATGGACGAGCGGGGCCGCATTTGGACCACCCAGGCTGTACGGTCCGCCGACAATCCCGCGTGGTGCAAGGAGGGGTCGAGCAATGTGTTCGCGCAGTACTTCCCGCTGCCGCAGAACAGAAAGCACCTCTCGATGTACGACCCGCAGACGAAGAAGGTCACCCTCATCGACATGTGTGCGAGGGGGCACCATCTGAATTTTCACGAGAACGACGGCGAGCGCACGCTCTATCTGAGCGGCTACCAGAACCCGACGTTTGGTTGGCTGAAAACACGGATGTTCGATCGGACGGGGGATGCCGTCAGGTCCCAAGGCTGGTGCCCGGCGGTGATCGACTACAACGGCGACGGCGTCATCGGCAAGTGGACAGAGCCCGATCGGCCACCGGACCCGAAGCTGGATCGCCGCGTCACGATCATGGGGTACGGCATCGCGGTCAGTCCCGTTGACGGATCCGCCTGGCTCGCCTCCCCGCTCGTGCCAGGGTCCATCACGCGACTTGACGTCGGCTCGAACCCGCCCGCCACGTGTCGGGCGGAAATCTACGAGCCGCCGTTCAACAACGCCAAAGTGCCGAATCAGAACGGGTACATTCCGCGCGGCATCGACGTTGACGGCAACGGCGTCGTCTGGACGGCGCTGGCCGGCAGCGGCCATCTGGCGAGCTTCGATCGTCGCAAGTGCGCGGTGCTGAACGGCCCCACCGCGACAGGTCAGCATTGCCCGGAAGGCTGGACGCTGCATCCGACGCCTGGACCCACGTACAAGGGTGTGACCGACGAAGTGAGCAGCGAGTACCACTACGACAACTGGGTGGATCGGTTCAACACGCTCGGCCTCGGCACGAACGTGCCCCTGGCGGCAGGCAGTGCGTCTGACTCCCTGCTGGCGCTGCAGCCGAACGGCCAGTGGGTCAGGATGCGTGTCCCCTATCCGCTCGGGTTCTTCATGCGCGGCATGGACGGGCGCATCGATGATCCGCGGGCCGGCTGGAAGGGACGGTCAATGCACTCGAACTACGGCCCGAACAGCATTTGGCATGCGGAAGGTGGCAAGGGCGCGCGCAGCGCACTGGTCAAGTTCCAGATCCGCCCGGACCCGCTGGCGAAGTAGCGCAGTTGCCCGTAACTGTCCGCGCTCATTCGCAACCCGGGAGCCTGACGCCGGATACGGCCGCTCCGTACTGATTTCCCCCTTGGATTCGTGCGAAGTCGTTCGACACCGTGACGCCATCCTGAATCCTCGGCCACGTCACGCGATAGACCTGCTGGCTCCGATCGGCCAGTTCCCACGTTCCTGAGAACGGCCCCATGGTCACCGAACCCGTCGGAGAGACCATGACCATCGCAACACCACCCCAAGTCCACGTACCTGGAAAGCCTGGACCGCCGGACACACGCGACGCGGTGACGGGAACCCCGTACTGGTTGCCGCCGGTCAGGCGGCGTCCGTCCGGCGACATCGCCAGTGTGTCCACGGGCTCCGGCCATGTGAACGTGTAGCTCCGGCCGTTTCCGCGCTGCCATTGGCCGGTGAACGGACCAGCGGTCATGGAGCCGTCTGGGCGGATGACCACGGTGACATTGTTGGCCCAGCGCCAACATCCCACGATGTCATCGGCCGCGGCGCGCTGGTTGCCGGTCGATCCTGCTGGCGAAGAGGCCGGCGGCCTGGCCTGGGCCGCCGGGGCGCCCCGTGAGTTGGCTGGGGGCGGTCCGGGCGCAGGCATCGGACTCTGGGCGTTCTCGGCCGGCGCCCGCTGCACGTTGGAAATCGTCGTGTCCGTCGTGTCATCGCCGCGTGCGACCAGAAACCAACCAAGCACGGCCGCGACAACGACGACGGCTGCCGCGGCAGCGAACGTGACGTAATTCGGCCGCGGTGGAGGGGGCGGTGGTGGTGCCTGGTGGAACGGCAGCTCCGGCAGAAGCTTGAGCACCGAGTCGGCAAGGCGTTCGAGATGCCGGTCGAGCGGTTTGGTGAGCGCGTCGAGCCAGTGCACGGACCCGATGAACAAGTCGAGCGACTTGCCCGGCAGGACCTCCTCGATCCGGAACGGCAGAATGGTCAGGCCGCGGCTGACCGCCCGCTCGATCTCCTTGGGGATGTGCTTCGACGCGTTGGCGTTGGCCGAGAGAACCAGCACCATGACGCGACTACCGTGAATGGCGTCGAGAATCGCCTCGCCGTAGGGAGCGCCGTGCTGAACATCCCGGGGGGCGATCCAGCATCGCACGCCCCGTGATTCGAGACGCGCGCACACGGCATCCGCGGCGGTCTTGTCCTTGGACGAGTAGCTGATGAAGACGTCGTGGGCCATGCGTGCTCCCCCTCGGGTCGGCCGGGCGCGCGCCGGATTGTACTATCCAAGGGCATCGACTTCGGCGCCGGCTCTGTCGTAGTGTCTGTCATCAATGAGTCCGCCCGTCCATCAGTCGAATGTCCGGCGGCGTCTGGCGGCAGCGTGGCAGACGTACCACTGGTACCTTGTTGGCCTCCTTATGGGCGGCACGCTCGCGCTGGCCTGCATTGGGATTCACAGGTACTGCCAGGCGGCATTGGCGGCTGCGGCCGGCGCGCCAGGCATACCCCTGCTGTCCGCCCAGCCGCCCTGCAATGTCCCCCTCGGGTGGTGGGACGTCCTCTATCTTTCGCTGCAGCTCTTCATCTGGCAATCCGGTGGTCTCTTCGTCGGTGCTCAAGTCAACGGTGCCCTCCAGGTCGCACGTTTCGTCGCGCCTGTGCTCGTCGGCTATGCCGCCATCCGCGGGCTGCTCGTGCTCTTCGCGGACGAGTACCAGACGGTGCGAGCGCGCTTCAGCCGTAGGCATGTGGTGATTTGCGGCCTTGGGGGCCGGGGCCTGACGCTTGCCGCTCGCGTCCGCGCCGCCGGGTGGCGCGTTGTCATGGTGGAGAGCGATGAGCACCACGCCGCCGTCAGACCCGCGCGGGACTACGGCGCCGTCATCGTGGGCGACGCTTGCGATCCCCATGTGTTGAGAAAGGCCGGCGTTCGACGTGCCGTGCATCTCGTTGCCTTGTGCGGCGGCGACGCCGTGAACGCGGAGGTGGCGGGGCAGGCGACGAGGCTCGTCGCCGGCCGCCGGCGTGTTCTCACATGCCATGCGCACGTGACGGACCCAGTTCTCTGGGAGAGCCTGCGGATGCGCGAGCTGGCGTCCCCGCGAGGCGGAGGCGGCCGGATCCAGTTCTTCAACACCTTCGACGTCGCCGCGCGCGCCCTGGCCGCGGTCGTTCTTCCGCCCTTCGCGCCGCCTGCCTCGGAGGCGCGCCACGTGCTCCTTGCCGGGTTGGGACCTGTGAGCGAGCGATTCATCGTCTACCTGGGTCGAACGTGGCCGTTCACCCGCGAGAGGTCGGACGAGCGTATTCGCGTCACCGTGACGGACCCTTTGGCCTCGGACAAGGTACACGCGCTGACGCGTCGATATCCCCGGCTGGCCGACGCCTGCGAGCTCGTCCCGCGCGACATCGACCTGACTTCGTCCGGGGTGGATCTCGGGCCGCTTCTTTCGGCCGGCGGACCGCGGGTCACCGCGGCCTGCGTGACGTCGATGGACGATGCCGCGGCGTTGACGACCGGGCTGGCGCTCGTGCACCGATCGCGCGACAATAGTTTTCCAGTCGTCGTCTGTGTGTCCCAGGAGCGTGGTCTGAACGTGCTCCTCGGCACCGGGGACGGAGGAGACTCGCGAATCACCTTGCTGGGCATGCTCGAGCGCGGGTGCACACCCGAATTGGTGCTGCACGGTTCGAACGAGATCCTGGCTCGCGCGATTCACGACGAGTACTTGCGCGATCAACTGCGAGCGGGCCACTCCATCCACACCAACCCCGCCATGCAATCCTGGGACGCGCTGGCAGGTTCGCTCAGAGACTCCAACCGGCGCCAGGCCGATCACATCAGAGACAAGATCGAGTCGATTGGCTGTGCGATTGCCCCATCGGCCGAGTGGGACGCGACGCTGCTGCGGTTCACGGGAGCCGAAGTCGAACAGATGGCGCGCATGGAGCACCAGCGGTGGGTCAACGAGCGCAAGGACGAGGGCTGGCGCCACGATCCTGGACCAAAGAATTTCGAGCGAAAGACCAGCCCGTACCTCGTCGATTGGGAGCTCCTGCCCGACACCGTCAAGGAGTTCGATCGCAACACGGTCAGGAACATGCCGGCGTTTCTGGCGCGCGTCGGCCTGTGCGTGCATCGCCTGCCGCGAGCACACGCGGAAGACACGGCATGACCTACGAGCCGAAGCCGATCGACACCTCCGTTGTGAGGCTGAGTCCAGAAATCCTTCAGCTCACTGAACGGCTCGCCAGGCATGCCCACGAAGTCTGGGCCGAGGAGCGCTTTCGACTCGGATGGACGTATGGCACCGAGCGCGACGACGCGCGGCGGCGACACCCGTGCCTCGTGCCCTACGAGCAGCTGCCCGATTCGGAAAAGCAGTTCGATCGGAACGCCGCCCTGGAAACGCTCAAGGCCATCATCGCGCTCGGGTACCGGATCGAGAAGTAGGCCGAGTGCCGAGTGCGACGAGAACGCGGGTTAGCTCGTCTCGTCCCGCCAGAGTATGAGCGCGTCCTCAACCGGATTCGAATAGTAGTTTCGACGAGTGCCGGCCACATGGAAGCCGAGCCGCTCGTAGAGCCTGCGCGCCGGCTCGTTCGACGCACGGACTTCGAGAGTCGCTCGGTGTGCGCCAAGCCGCGTGGCTTCTCTAAGCACGTGACGCATGAGGGCGGTGCCCATGCCCTGGCCGCGATACTTCCGGCGCAACGCGATGTTGTTGATGTGGATCTCGTCGAAGACCAGCCAGAACGCGCAAAAGCCCGCCACCGGGCAGTCGGTGGCGCGGGCGACGTAGATGTGGCAGACGGCCCGGTTCTGCAGTTCCCAGGCGTACATCTCGCGTGTCCAGGGGTTGGTGAACGACTCCCCTTCGACCTCGAGCACCCCTTGCAGATCCTCTTCGCCGCCGAGTGGTTCGAACCTGCAGGCGTCGATCACCGCTTCTCTCTCTCGCGCGCGAGCTCGGCATACGTTCGGCGGACGTAGACAGGCATAATCGCATGGGGAGGGGCGAGCCTCCCCGCTTGCGCCTCCTCGAAAGCGAGGCCGGCAATGGCCGCAGCCAACGGGGGCGCAGCAGGTTCCGCGATCGTGGCGAGACGCCCGAGCGTGGATAGGATCAACTCACGATACGTCACTGCGCCGTTGCCGATGAAAACAGATTCCGTTCGCAGCCTCCTTCGCTCGCCAACCTCCCGCAGCAGGTCCGCCGGTCGAGCCACGACGGGCGGTTCGACCTCGTGTCCATCGAGGTACGTCGCCGCGTAGACTTCCCCTCTCCATGCGTCTATCCATGCATGGGTGGTGGGTGGCGGCTGGTGGGCAGTGGACGGTGGGTGGTGCGTGGTGGATGCCAGTGCGTCGAGCGCCGAGATGCCGACAAGCGGCTTACCGCCGGCGAACGCCAGGCCTTGCATGGCGGCGATGCCGATTCGAAGTCCGGTGAACGAACCCGGGCCTGTCGCCACGGCGAAGACATCCACGTCGGCCAGTGCGGCGCCGGCGTGCGTGAGCAGTCGCATGAGGTCGTCCGGCAGACGCGCCGCCTGAGGCCGTTCCGGCTCCCCTTGCTGTTCGAGCACCAGGACATCGCCACGCGTTAGCGCACAACTTCCCCCGCGTGTCGTCGTGTCGAGCGCCAGGATGACCATCGGTGAACGATAATATGGCAACCACGAGCACCGCGCGGATCACGAAACACACCCATTTCGTGCCTCTCGTCGGTTTCACGGTCCAAACACATGTCTTCGACGATCACGGCGACTCCGGCGATGCGGCAGTACTTCGACGCCAAGCGTCAGTACCGCGACGCCATCGTGTTCTTCAGGATGGGTGACTTCTACGAGATGTTCTACGAAGACGCGCTCGTGGCGGCGCGCGCCCTCGATCTCACGCTGACCTCGCGGGCCAAGGATGCCGGCGGCAGCGCCATTCCGATGTGCGGGTTGCCGTTCCACGCGATGGACGGCTATCTCGCGAAGCTCGTGAAGAAGGGCTTTCGTGTCGCCATCTGCGAGCAGGTGGAGGATCCCAAGAAGGCGAAGGGGCTGGTCAAACGCGAGGTCGTGCGTGTCGTCTCCCCGGGAACCCTGACTGACGCGAGCTGTCTCGAGGCGCGCGAACCGGCGTTCCTGATGGCCATCGTGGGAGAGAGTACGCTTTTCGGCGTTGCCGTGATTGACCTCTCCACGGGGGAGTTCACCACTGCCGAGTACAGCGGGGTTGACGGACTACGAGCTCTCGCGGACGAGATCGCCGTCGTACGGCCACGTGAGGTCGTCGTTCCCGCCGGTTCGTCGGCTGCCACGACGGGCCATGCGTCCGGCGAGCCTGAGACGCCCTACGTCCTGCGGGCGCTTCCTGAGATCGCTCGGCTGGAACTTCCGGTGACACAGGCCGACGCCTGGACCTTCGAGGCCGAGGCGGCGCGGCGCGCGCTGCTGGATCAGCTGAAGACGCACGGGCTCGAGGGGTTTGGCCTCGACAGCCATCCCGTCGCCATCCGGGCTGCCGGCGGCCTCGTCACGTACCTTCGTGACACCCAGAAGGCGGATCTCGCACACGTGAGGGTCGTCACCCACAAGTCCTCCGCCGACTGTCTCGTGATCGATCCCATCACTCTCGAGCACCTGGAGGTCGTCACCGGCCGCGAGGGCGGAGTGCAGGGTTCGCTGCTCCACGAAGTCGATCGCACGGTGACGGCGATGGCGGGCCGATTGCTGCGCTCGTGGCTGATCCGTCCGCTCCGTGCGCTCGAACGGATTCGCGATCGGCTGGACGCGGTCGAAGACCTGGCCTTTCGCGCGACGGACAGGGGGAAGTTCCGCGACACGTTGAAGTCGGTGCAGGATCTCGAGCGGCTTGTGGCCCGTGCGGCGCTCGGCAGCGCGGGTCCGCGAGACCTGATTGCCCTCAGGCACTCATTGGCCGCCGTTCCCCGGGTGAAGATCGTCCTGCAAGACGTTCAGGCTCCGCTGCTGAGAAGCCTGCTGGCGGAACTCGACGACCTCGTGGACGTGCGCGAACTGGTCGAGCGGACTCTCCTCGACGAACCGCCGGCGCTCGCCCGCGATGGCGGTTTCACCCGCGACGGTTTCGATCCGGAACTTGACGAGCTCCGCACGATCAGCCGTGGCGGCCGGCAAGTCATCGCCGACATGGAGGAACGCGAGCGCGCCCGCACGGGCATCGCGTCTCTCAAGGTCCGCTTCAACCGCGTCTTTGGCTACTACATCGAGATCTCGAAGTCCAACCTCCACGCGGTGCCCGACGACTACCAGCGCAAGCAGACCATCGCCGGTGGCGAGCGATTCACCATCCCGGCCCTCAAGGAGTACGAGGAGAAGGTCCTCGGCGCCGACGAGCGCATCCTCGCGCGGGAGCTCGAGATCTTCGACCTGCTTCGGCGCCAGGTCGCCGCCGAATCGCCGCGCATCCAGGACACGGCGCGCGCGCTGGCCGCGCTCGACGTGCTCGCGGGACTGGCGGAGACCGCGGCTGTGTGCAACTTCACGAAGCCGCACGTGCATGAGGACGACGAGTTCGTGGTCACCGACGGTCGCCACCCGGTCGTGGAGCGCTACGCGTCGGGAGCGTTCGTCCCCAATGACATCGAGTTGAATGCGACGACGCGCCAGCTCGTCATCCTGACGGGCCCGAACATGGGCGGCAAGTCCACGTATCTCCGGCAGACCGCGCTCATTCCGATCCTCGCGCAGACCGGCTCGTTCGTGCCCGCGAAGGACGCGAAGGTGCCGATCGTCGATCGCATCTTCGCGCGCGTCGGTGCGTCGGACAACATCGCGCGAGGGCAGTCCACGTTCATGGTTGAAATGCAGGAGACCGCGAACATCCTGCACGCGGCCACCTCGCGCAGCCTTGTGGTGCTCGACGAGATTGGTCGAGGAACATCGACGTTCGACGGCCTGAGCATCGCGTGGGCCGTGGCCGAGCACCTCGCCACCAACGCGCGGGCACGCCCCAAGACGCTCTTTGCGACCCACTATCACGAGCTGACCGACCTGGCCGATGCCTTGCCCGGCGTGGTGAATGCGCACGTGGCGGCCCGCGAGTGGAAAGACGACATCATTTTTCTGCGCAAGATTGTCGCGGGACGGTCCGATCGCAGCTACGGTATCCAGGTCGCGCGCCTTGCCGGACTTCCCTCCAGTGTGATCTCACGGGCCAGGGCGATCCTCGGCGGCCTCGAGCGCGACGAGATGTCACGCGGCGGCAGGCCAACGCTGTCGGCCTCCGCTGGGGATTCCCGATCCTCGCAGATGGGACTCTTCGCCACCCCTGTGGAAGGCGGAGCGGACCCGTGGCCAGGCGGACCTCAAGGTCCGCCTCTACGACTCACCCCGGCCACGCTTGTAGGGGCGGACCTTCCGGTCCGCCCCGCCGATCCGGTCCACGCGAACGATCGGCTTGGGCCGAGCCCCGTAGTCGAGCGTCTCAGGGCCATCGATGTGGATGGCACGACCCCGCGCGACGCCCTGGAGCTTCTGGCGACGCTCAAGGAAATGGCCGAGCACGAGCCATGAACGACGAAGCACGCCACAGAGACTCAGAGGCCGCAGAGAGAACCCATGGCAATCTCCGTGCGCTCTGTGTCTCCGTGGCGTGCTTGGCCGTTGCGCTCACCTCGGCGTGCGCGCGGGAAACGCCGATCCCCGCCGGCACGATCATCGTCGGCGTTCGCCAAGGCCCCAACAACCTAGACCCCCGCTTCTCCACCGACGAAGCCTCTCAACGGGTCGGACAGCTCGTCTTCAGCTCCCTGATGGACATCGGCGACGATCTTCGCGTCAAGCCCACCCTTGCCGAGACGCTCGACAATCCCGATCCGCTCACGTACATCGTCACACTCCGCCGCGGTGTGAGATTTCACGATGGACGTGAACTCACGTCGGCGGATGTCGTCTTCAACTACCGGCAGTACATCGACCCTGCGTTCGCCTCTCCCTGGAAGGGCGGGTTCAGAGCCCTCGCGTCAGTCGAGGCTCTTGACGAGTACCGCATCAGCTTCACGCTGAAGGAGCCGTTTGCGGCGTTTCCCATCCAGCTCGTGTCCCCGCCGATCGTACCCGCCGGCGCGGGTGAGGATTTTGGAACGAAGCTCATCGGCACGGGTCCGTACAGGTTCGTGCGCTTCGACGTGGACGACAAGGTCGTGCTGGCGCCGTTCCCGGGGTACTTCGGCGGGGCGCCACGCAACAGCGGGATTGTGATCAGGGTGATCCCCGACGACATCATGCGCGGGCTGGAAGTGCGCAAGGGCACGGTGGATGTGGTGGTGAATGACATGCCCCCGGACATCGTTCACCAGCTCGAGGCCGACGGGACGGCGACCCTCGTCAAGGCGCCAGGGCTCGACTTCATGTACTTGAGCCTCAATACCAGCGATGCGGTGCTCTCCGATCGCCGTGTCCGTCAGGCGCTCGCCTACGCCGTGGACCGCGACGCCATCGTGAAGTACCTGCGGCGAGGCCTTGCCCGCGAGGCCTCGGGAATCGTGCCGTCACAGGGGTGGGCCTACGAACCGGACGTCAAGCGCTATGCACACGATCCGGCTCGGGCCAAGGCACTCCTCGATGAGGCAGGCCACCGCGACCCTGATGGCGACGGCCCGCTCCCGCGCCTCCGCCTGGTGATGAAGATTGGCACCTCGGACGAGGTCCGTCTGCAGGCTACCGTCATCCAGCAGGACCTGCGCCAAGTGGGCGTGGAGCTCGACGTCCAGTCGCTCGAGTTCGCCACGCTCTTTGCCGATGTCATCAAGGGCAACTTCCAGGTCGTCCAGATGCAGTGGGCCGGCGGCGCGCTTGTCGATCCGGACATCATCCGCCGGGTCTTCCATTCCCAACAGGTCCCGCCCAGCGGCTTCAACCGTGGACGCTACAGCAATCCCGACGTTGACCGGCTGATCGATCTCGCGGGTGGCTCGACGAATGACGCGGATCGAAAGCGATACTACGGCGAGGCGCAGAAGCTCATCGCCGAGGATTCGCCGTACATCGCGCTCTGGAACAGGACGAACGTCGCGATCGCGCAACCGGCATTACGCGGGTTGCACATCAATACGGTGGGAAACTTCGAATCCTTGAAAGACGTGACCAAATAGCTCAGCTACCGGCCAGCTCGGCACGAGCTTCCGGCGTGTACGGCGACGATGGGAACTCTTCGACGAGCTGGTTGAACGTCTTCCGCGCCTCGTCTCGGTTCCCCTTCGCCTGATACGCCCTGCCGAGTTCCAGGAGGATCGCGTCCGTCGGCAGGTTGGTATCGGCCTTCCCCGCCAGGGCTTTCCAGGAGGCAATCGCGGCATCGAGCTGTCCGGCCTTGGCTTGGGTGTCGGCTCTTCCCATGGCGGCCATGCGTCCGTAGAGGCTCTCCGCTCCCGCGCGCGTCATGACGTCGTCGAACGCTTGTACCGCGTCCTGCGGCTTGCCGAGCGCGGCGAGCGTAGCCGCATAGTGGTAGCGTGCCGTGATTCCCGCCTCGCTGTCGGGGAATGCGTCCGCCGCGGCTTTCAGCTTCGGCAGGGCCACGTTCAACTTGGCTTCCTCAGTCGCAAAGGACCCGGTCGCGCCGAGCGTGGCCGCTGCCGGCAGCTCGCCTGGCGCGGTGGACGTTGCGGTGGCCGGCACGACCCGCGCGTTCAACGCCACCATCGCATCAGCCAGTAGCTCCGCGCCACGGTCGTCCGTGCGGCCGCGGATGATCAACACGCCGGCTATCGCGATCACGATCAGGAAGGCCACCACTGCGAGGCCGCCGATTTGACGCGTACGGGGCTCGATGAAGGCGCGCGCCGCCGTCAACGTGTGCGCCAGCTCGTTCTCTTTGAGATGTTGCCGCTCTTTACGCTTCATACGACCTGTCTACCACCCACCATCTACCTACCACCGACAACCGAGTCTTGGCGTCCCCGGGCAGGGTCGAACTGCCGGCCTACCGCTTAGGAGGCGGTCGCTCTATCCACTGAGCTACGGGGACGTGAGACCCCATTCTAACAAGCCCCAGGGGTTGGAGGGGCGTTCGTGAACGTGGATCTACAGGTTCACCTAGTACTGCAGCACCGAGTAAATCTCTTCGCCAGGCAGCTTCTTCTTCCCGTCCAGAAAGAGCAGTTCAATGAGAAATGCCAGGCCGTGGAGCTCGCCACCCAGTCTTCGCACCAGCTGTACCGCCGCCGCCGCGGTTCCTCCAGTGGCCAGCACGTCATCGACGATCAGCACCCGCTGCCCGCGCTCCACCGCGTCTTCATGAATCTCGAGCGAGTCCGTTCCGTACTCGAGGTCGTAACTCTCCGTGAGTGCGCTGGCGGGAAGCTTCCCCGGTTTGCGGATCGGGACGAATCCCGCGCCGATGCGCTGCGCCACCGCCGCGCCGAGGATGAATCCCCGGCTCTCGATGCCGATCACGGCATCGATGCCCTTGCCCTCGTACGGCGTGGCCAGCATGTCCACCGTCTTCGAGAACGCTTGCGGATCGCGAAGGAGCGTCGTGATGTCGTAAAAGAGAATCCCGGCTTTCGGGAAGTCCGGCACGTGCCGGATATGTCGCTTCAGATCCATCGGATTCCTTGATCCACGGGGAACGCGAAACTCGCGAAGATCGCGAATAACCAGCGAAATTATACTTGGCGGGGCACGGACCTTGTGAGGTCCGAGGATCAGGCGTAAGCTCCAGGCTCGCCCGTCAGCTCACCTCGCCGGCGGCTGGAGGTCCGTAGTTGTCGCCCCTGACGCCGTTCGGCCACGCGAAGCGCCTGCTTGTCGGCCGCCCTATCTCGTCCGAGCTCGCCCATCACGAGCGGCTGACCAAGACCACCGGGCTCGCCGTCCTCTCCTCAGACGCCCTCTCATCCGTGGCCTACGCCACGGAAGAAGTGCTGCGTGTGCTGATGGTGGGTGGCCTCGCCGCAATGGCCTATGCGCCCACGATTGCACTCCTCATCGCCGCGCTCCTCGGTATCGTCGCTTTCTCCTACCGGCAGACCATCAAGGCCTATCCTCAGGGCGGGGGCGCGTACATCGTCGCCAAGGAGAACCTCGGCGAATGGGCGGGTCTCTCCGCGGCGGCCGCGCTGCTCATCGACTACACGCTGACGGTCGCCGTGTCCGTGGCGGCCGGGGTGGCGGCCATCACCTCCGCCTTTCCGTCGTTGCACATCAACCGGGTGGAACTGGGACTCGCCTTCGTCGGATTGCTGATGCTGGGGAACCTGCGTGGCATCCGTGAGTCCGCACGCCTCTTCGCGCTGCCAACCTACGGTTTCATCGCGGTGATGTGCAGCCTGATCGTCGCCGGCTTCTATCGCACGTTCGCGGCCTCGATGCCTCCCGTGGCGGTCGTGCCCGTTGATGTCCTGCCCACGTTCGACACCGCGACGCTGACGACGTTTGCGCTGCTGACCGCATTCGCCAACGGCTGCACCGCCATGACGGGCGTCGAGGCGATCTCCGACGGCACGCCGGCGTTCAAGCCGCCCGAGGCACGGAATGCCGCCGCCACGCTTCTCGTCATGGCCGCCGTCGCGATCACGATGTTCGTCGGCATCAGTGTCCTTGCCGATCGTCTGCATGCCATCCCAGCCGTCAGTGAGACCATCGTGTCGCAAATCGGTCGTGCGGTCTTTGGCGGCGGCACCGTCCTCTATTACGTGTTGCAGGTGATGACGACGCTGATCCTGGTGTTGGCGGCCAACACCGCCTACGCCGACTTTCCGCGGCTGGCGTCGATCGTGGCTCGCGATCGGTTCATGCCGCGCCAGTTCATGAACCAGGGAGACAAACTGGCGTTCAGCAACGGCATCATTGCGCTGAGTGCCGCGGCCGGTGGCCTGATCGTCGTGTTCGGCGGCGATACTCACCAGCTCATCCCTCTCTACATGATTGGGGTATTTCTCTCGTTCACGCTTTCGCAGACCGGAATGTTCCTGAAGCAGCGCAGGGCCGGCGTCTCCGGTCCTCCAGTGCTCCTCAATCTGTTCGGCGCGATTCTCACGGGCATCGTCCTGCTGATCGTCGGCGCGACCAAAGGGCCCGAGGGAGCATGGATCGTCATCGTGTTGATTCCTTGCCTGGTCGTCGTCTTCAGGAAGACCCGGGAGCACTACGACACCGTGGCGCATCAGCTCACGCTGCGCGACTGGACTCCACCGGCACGACGGACCAACATCGTGCTCGTCCCGGTGAGCGGCGTGCAGCGCGCCGTGGTGCACGCGCTTCGATACTCCGAATCGATCTCTACCGATGTGCGCGCGGTTTACGTGAACGACAATCCGCAGGCCGTCGCCGCGCTCCAGGCCGAGTGGAAGACGTGGGGCGGCAGCGTAAAGCTCGTCGTGCTCGACTCGCCGTTTCGTTCGGTCATGGAGCCGCTCCTGGCGTATATCGCGCTCATCGAGAAGGAGCGCACCAACGCCTACATCACGATCGTCCTTCCCGAGTTCGTTCCGTCGCGCTGGTGGCACCATCTGCTCCACAATCAGCGCGCGCTGCTCATCAAGGGCGCGCTCCTGTTCCGGCCGAATGTCGTCGTCACGAGCGTGCCGTTCCATCTCTCGTAGGCACTACCGCGGCAATCGCTGACGCTGGGGCGTCATGACGTCTCGGTGCCATGGAGTCAGCTGATCCATCGGCTCTCAAGCCGATCGGCCGGGGCTTTTGCCAATCTGATGAAGTGACGAGAGTCCCCCGGTGGATATCGGTAGGCGAGACTCTGTTCCGAAAACTGAGACTGAGATTTATCCTTGAAACCTCGTCGTCGGGATGCCCTTTCCACCGCCCGACCTATACTCTCGTATGCCGGCACTGGACTCACAAACGCATGTCAATCCAGCGTCGTTTAGGGATCCAGCAGGTAACATCTTCGAGCAGAGCGGCATACTCAAGCGCACGGTCACGGCGCACGGCATCGCCGATTTCCGACGATTGATCGACTCTGGACTGTACGCGCGGCTGTGTGACGACAAGTTGCTCGTGGAGCACGACGAAGAGCCGCGGTCGTCTGCCTGGCCGGACCTCGCGGTGGCGGTGCTTCGCCCCAGGCGCATCCCCGTCGTCTCCTACCCATACGAGTGGTGCTTCGGCCAGCTGAAGGACGCCGCACTCGTCACCTTGCGCATTCAGGAACACGCCATGGCACACGGCATGAGTCTGAAGGACGCGTCCGCGTTCAACGTACAGTTCTTGGGGTCGCAGCCTCTGTTCATCGACACGCTTTCCTTCGAGGTGGACAACGGCGGCGCGTGGCCGGCCTATAGTCAGTTCTGTCGCCATTTCCTCGCGCCGCTCCTGCTGATGCGACACTTGTGGCCGAACGCGGCGTCGTTGCTGCGCGTGACGCTCGATGGCGTGCCGCTCGAGGTGGCCTCGCGGGCGCTTCCGAGGTCGACCTATCTGAAGTTCGGATGCCTCGTGCACATTCACCTGCACGCGCGCAGTCAACAAAAGCACGTACGGGCGGCGTCCGCGGGAAAAGCTCCGTCGCCGGGCAAGGTCGCCGAAAGCCGAGCATGGAATCCGAAGCCGCCGCTGGTGGCCTCGCTTCGCGCCATGGTTGAAGCGCTGAAGCCTGAGAACAGTCCGACGACCTGGGGGAACTACTATCAGGAAACACAGCACTACTCGAGTGAGGCCGAGGCCGCCAAACGGCACGCCGTGGCTGCGGCGATTGATCGGATTCAGCCCGACCTCGTCTATGACCTCGGGGGCAATACGGGAGCCTACGCGCGCCTGGCCACGGAACGAGGGAGCTACTGTGTCTGC
This sequence comes from Acidobacteriota bacterium, assembly GCA_021731165.1. Classification (GTDB taxonomy): domain Bacteria; phylum Acidobacteriota; class Vicinamibacteria; order Vicinamibacterales; family UBA2999; genus JAKFXY01. The sequence continues at coordinate 25,441 of JAKFXY010000120.1, forward strand.
TTCGACCTCGACCCGGCTTGTGTGCAGCAGAACTATCAGCACGCACGGCGCGATGGGGACCCGCGAATGTTGCCGCTGGTCATGGACCTCTCGAATCCGTCGCCAGGGCTCGGATTCGCATCAGAGGAACGCATGGCCCTGACGGCTCGACCGGCCGCCGATCTCCTGCTGGCCCTGGCGCTCATCCACCACCTGCGGATCTCCGCCAACGTGCCCCTCCGGCGCATCGCCGAGTATCTCTCCAGGCTGGGCCGGGCGCTTGCGATCGAATGGGTACCGAAGCAGGACCCCAAGGTGGTCGTCTTGCTGCAGTCGAGACCCGACACATTCCATGACTATGACGAGCGAAACTTCGCCCTGGCCCTCGATGAGTACTTCGAGATCGAGAACGTAACCAGACTGGCTGACTCCCAACGCGCCATTTACTTCTGTCGGAGGCGCGCGTGAGCCGGTGGTTCGATCCGAGGACGATGGTTGGACGCTGCGTGGCCTTTTATGCCGTCCTGGCACTGCCGCTTCTGCGTCTGCTCGTGCGCCAGCAATACGATTTGCTGCGGCCCGAGGTCGCCGCGCTACTTGTCCTGCTACTGGTGCCGTGCCTTGTGCTCGCCGGCGTGACCCGAAAGCTCGGGCTGTTCTACCCGATATTGGTGGCCTGGGTTGGCCTTTTCTCGGCGTCGACGGTCATCCTTCTCGTCACGGGCTCGACCGGTTGGGTGTCCACGAACCAATGGCTCCTCACGTGGGGTGCGATGGCGGCTCTCACAGCCGCAGCCGTGGTTGCCCTGCGCGAACGGGTTGTGTACATGGTCGTGCTCGTGCCGGTCGGCATGCTGGTCGCCCAGGTTGGAATGGTTGTGACGGCCCGCAACCCGCTGGCCGTTGCGGCTCCTGACGTAGAGGTAGAGAACGTGTCTCGCACGGGCACGGGCCCCGCGCACGTCATTCACATCGTCTTTGACGAGCAGATCGGTTTGGCCGGTTTTCCGTCGGACATCGCCGAGTGCGTCACGGCAGCCCAAGTGTGGCGGGACGTCCTAGCCCGGCACGGATTCGTCGTGTATCCGCGCGCGTTCAGCAACTACGACGTGACGTGGAACTCGTTGCCCAGCATCATGAACGACAGGCTGCTAGATCGACCGTTGCAGCATCAGTCTCAAGATTCTGTGCTGAACTCAAACGAACGTTTTGCCCAGGCCATTCGCAAGGGCATGGACCTGGCGTTGTACCAGTCAGAATTCCTCAGGTTTGATGCCTCCGTATTTCCCGCAACTATCGTCCGGACCTACGACACAAGCGACCTTACGGCGTTGACCGTGGCTCCGGCGTCGTGGACCGAGCGCGCGGAGCGCATCGCGTTTACGTACTTTGTCCGGGACAAACCCATGGAGTTGGCGTACGCATCGATTCGGGATCGTCTGGACTCCGCCGTTGGCCCGTTGGCCCTGAGAGGGGTGTTGGTGAGGCGCGTCGCTGACGACATACTGAAGGCCCGCCGGCCGACACTGTTCTTCGCGCACCTGCTGGAACCGCACTTTCCGTATGTGTACGCCCAGGACGGCAGCGTGAGGCCCCTTCGAACCTGGACCTACAAGATTCACGGTCTGTCGCCATCCGAATACGTCGAGCGGTACCGCGAGTACGCTGGGCAGTCAATTGCCGTGGCCAACGAACTCGACGCCTTCCTTGGCGTCCTGCAGGCGGCGGGCGTACTGGAGACATCGACCGTTATTGTGCACGGCGACCATGGCTCGCGAATCGTGCACGCGGACAACTCGACTCCATTGGCGGAATGGTCCGACCGCGATCGGGTCAGCGCGTTCTCGACGTTGTTCGCGCATCGCGTGCCTGGCCAGGCACGCTTCCGCGCAGACGATACGCAAGCCAGCGTCTTGGCTCTCCTTCGTCACACCGAACACAGGCCGAGTCGCGGAGATGA
>JAKFXY010000121.1 GCA_021731165.1 Acidobacteriota bacterium
TTGGTTGCGGGGGCGGGATTTGAACCCGCGACCTTTGGGTTATGAGCCCAACGAGCTACCGGACTGCTCCACCCCGCGACATGAGAGGAACCCTCACTGTACCACGGCGGGGGAGAGGACGCTAGCGCCGCAGCACCGCGGCGCTGATTATTCTCGCGGAGGAGCGCCAGCGGAGGGCACATCCCTCAGCAGGAACAGCTTCTCTCCAGGCTGGATCAGGCCGAGCTCGCGGCGTGCGATGCCCTCGATCGTCGCGGGGTCTTCGCGGAGGCGCCGGGCCTGGTCGCGCATGCGCGCGTTCTCGGCGCGCGCCCGCGCGAGTGAGATCTCGAGACCACGATAGTCCTGACGCGCCTTGAGCATCGCCATGAGTCCCTTGTCGCCGACCAGCGCGTCAATGGCCACGATGAGGCCCACGATCACAATCAGGTAGTGCACCGCGCTCCGGCGCCCTGACAGTGGCGCCGTGGGACTTGACGTGGATGTAGCGGCAGCCTTTTTCGTCATCGATCCCGAGAGGTCGTGGCAGAATAGCGCGTTTTGATCGCGAGTACAAGTGCTAAATAGCAGACGGCCGGCCAAAGTACAAGTGGAATCGTGAGCGCACCAGCCACCGGCGTCGTCGTCGTCCTGACAACCCTGCCCGCAGAGGCGGACGCCGCGGCCCTCGCGCGCACTCTTGTCGAGGAGCGGCTGGCGGCGTGCGTCAATGTGCTGCCCGCGATGACGTCGGTCTACCGGTGGAAGGGGAGCGCCGAGGAGGCGCGCGAGCAGCAGCTCGTGATCAAGACCTCGGCCGCGCGCGTCGAGGACGTCCGGACACGGCTCCGCCGTCGTCTCCATCCCTACGACCTGCCAGAATTTCTGGTGCTGGCGGTCGTGGATGGTTCCGACGACTATCTGGCCTGGGTATTGGAATCGGTTGCCGGGCGCTGAGTCTTCCGCGACCTCAGCCACGCAAACAGCACAGGCAGCAGCGAGACGACGATGACGCCGCCGACGACGAGGTGGATGCGGCTCTCGATGTCCGGAATCATGCTCCCGAGCAGGTACCCGCCGAGCGTCATGCTCGCCACCCACGCCATCCCGCCCACCACGTTGTAGGCCGCGAACCGCCGATAGCCCATCTCCGCGACCCCGGCCACGACGGGCGCGAACGTGCGGAGAATGGGGGCGAACCTGGCAATCACGATCGTCTTGCCGCCGTGGTGCTCGTAGTACTCCCGCGTCATGCGGAGATGCTCTCGGCGGAAGAAAAAAGATTCCGGGCGGTTGTAGAGCGCGCGACCGGCGCGGTGGCCGATCCAGTAGCCGGTGGCATCGCCCGCGATCGCCGCGGCCATCAGTGCGACGTTGAGCCAGACGATGTCGAAGTCTCCGCGGGCGGCAAACAGTCCCGCCGTGATGAGGAGCGAATCGCCGGGCAGGAAGAACCCGACGAGGAGTCCCGTTTCCGCGAACACGATGACGATGAGGCCGATGAGCCCGACGAAGCGAATGAGCTCGGGGACGTTGTAGACCGTCGCGAGGAAGCTGGTAATGAAGTCCATCACAGTCGATCGAGTGCCTGGGCGAGATCGTCCCGCAGGTCCTCGACATCCTCTATGCCGACCGACAGGCGGACCATGTCATCCGGGATGCCGATGCGCACGCGCCGGTCCGGCGGCACCGACGCATGCGTCATTGTCGCCGGATGGCTGATGAGCGTCTCAACCCCGCCAAGACTCTCGGCCAGCGCCACGAGCTGCAGGCCGTTCAGCAGCGTCCGTGCGCGATCGAGCGAGCCCAGCTCGAAGGTGACGAGCCCGCCGAACCCGCGCATCTGGCGCCGGGCAAGGTCGTGCTGCGGGTGCGACGCCAGGCCCGGGTAGTGCACGCGTGCCACCTTCGGGTGGGACGCGAGGTACTCGGCTAGCACGAGCGCGTTGGCATTGTGGCGTTCCATCCGAACCGGCAGCGTCTTGGTGCCGCGCAGGACGAGCCATGCGTCCATCGGGCCGATGATCGCCCCGGCCGCGTTCTGGATGAAGCGAAGCCGCTCCACGTGATCGGCGTGCCGCGCGACCACCGCGCCACCCACGCTGTCGCTGTGGCCGTTCAGGAACTTCGTGGTGCTGTGGATCACGAGATCGGCCCCGAGGTCGAGAGGGCGCTGCACGTACGGGCTGGCGAAGGTGTTGTCCACGGCCACCACGACGCCGCTCCGGTGCGCCGCGTCGCTCGCCGCACTGATGTCGGTGAGCTGGAGCGTGGGGTTCGTGGGCGTCTCGATGAACAGCATCCTCGTCGTCGGCCTGATGGCGGCGGTGATCTCGTCGATCCGTGACGTGTCCACGTAGGTGAACTCGAGCTGGAAGCGGCGCAGCACCTGCTCGAACAGCCGATAGGTTCCGCCGTAGGTGTTGTCGGTGACGACGACGTGGTCGCCGGCGTCCAGCAGCGTCATCACGGCGTTGGTGGCCGCCATTCCCGAGGCGAAGCCGAATGCCGCGGTGCCATGTTCCATCGCCGCGATGTTGGCCTCGAAGGCGCCGCGGGTCGGGTTCTGCGTTCGCCCGTACTCGTACCCCTTGTGCTGGCCGAGCGCGTCCTGCACGTAGGTGGACGTTTGATAGATTGGCGTGATGATCGCGCCCGTGGACGGGTCGGGTACCTGGCCAGCGTGGATGCAGATGGTGCTGAAGCGCGCGCCGTCTCGGAGTCTCACGTCAGGGCAGCGTACTCTGTTACCATTCGCGTGCGCAATTGCACCGGTCCCTCATGGGCGCGCCTGTCACCATTTTTGTCACCACCTCCGACATCGAGGCGAGCGTTGTCGCGGCGCTGCTCGAGAGCCACGGTATCCAGAACTTCCGCATCTCGGGAAATCCCCAGGCGATCCTGCCGATGGCCGTGAACTCGCTTGGAGATATTCAAATCGCCGTCCGCGAGCCGGAGGCCGAGGAGGCGAGGCGGGTGATCGAGAGCCATCGCGAGGACGTCGGCGCCCGCGTTGTCCGGCTGCGCGATGAGTTCGAGGAGATCCAGGCGCGCATCGGCTACCGCTTCCGCGACCGGGGTCTGCTCGAGCATGCCTTGACGCATCGATCGCGTGCGGCCGAGGATGCGTCGGGCGGCGTGGCCGACAATGAGTCGCTCGAGTTCCTGGGCGACGCGGTGCTCGGCCTGGTCGTGGCCGACACGCTCTTCCGCCAGTACCCCGCCTCGAACGAGGGCCAGAAGTCGAAGATCAAGGCGTCGGTCGTGTCGACCCAGTCGCTGGCGCGCCATGCGGAGGCGATGGGGCTCGGAGAGCACCTGATCCTCGGCCGCGGTGAGGAAAAGACCGGCGGCCGCTTCAAGCCCGCGCTGCTCGCGGATGCCTACGAGGCGCTCATCGCCGCGATGTATCTCGATGGAGGCCTCGAGGTCGCGGAAACGTTTCTTCGCCGGGAGCTCAAGGAGGCGCTGGACGCGGGTATCACGAGCGCCGACTACAAGTCGGCCTTGCAGGAGCGCCTGCAGGCGATGGGGCTGCCGCTACCGGAGTACCGCGTGACGGGGGAGGACGGCCCGGATCATCGCAAGCAGTTCACGATCGACGTCGTGTCGAGCGGGGAAGTGCTCGGGTACGCGACGGGGAAGGCCAAGAAGGAAGCGGAGCAGGAGGCGGCGAGGCTCGCGCTCGAGAGGCTCAATCGATCTCGATGATTCCCCAGCTCTTCCGCTCATCAGGCGTCGCCTCCACGGCGGCGTAGGCGAGGGCGGCCGCCGGTTCTGGCTGCGGCACCCGCACGAGCGCGTAGCGCTGCACTTCACGGGCGATGTCGTCCTCTGTCGGCGGCGTCGGGTGGCAGTGCAGGCGAACCCAGAGCCGCAACAGCGGGTCCGTGAAGCTGTAGCGCTTCTGCCGAGAGGCCACCAGGTCCACGTCTTCCAGCCAGGAGAGATAGTCCTTCGTTGACCCGGGCGTGCGCCGGAGGCGAAGGGAAATCTCGGTGAGCGTCAGCGGTTCGTCCTCAGCCAGGATGTCGAGGATGGCCTTCAACGCACCGTAGCCGCGCGCGCGATGCAGCCGAAGCTCGTAGCTGAATCGGCACCAGATGTTAAGGGCGCCGTCCTCGTCGAGGAGCGCGGCGAGCGCGCTGATTGGATCGACGACCTGGCCCTGTATGCGGGACCCCTGCATCTTGGCCATCGCGTCGCCGATGGCGCGCACATAGGCCGCGCGGCCGTCGGCGAGCGCCTGAACCGTACGGCCAAGGTAGTCGCGGTCGTCGGTCGCCATTTGCTCATAGCTGTTGAAGGACGGGGCAAGCAGATCGGCGACGTCAGGGGCCGACAGCGCCGGCACGTGCATCACCTCGAATCGCGGTGTGGAGTCCCGGAGAATGCGGTGGGCCCTGGCGACGAAGCGGGTGGTGAACACGAACCGGTTGGCGCTGCCGGCAAGGGCCTCGAGCAGGTCGCGCACGACGTGCCGGAGGCCAGGGAAGCTCTCAAAGGTGCGTAATTCAAGGACTTCGTCGAGGATGAAGGTGCACGGCTCACCACCCGGCGCGCGCGCCGTGTCAAAGAAAGCCAGGAGGGCATCGAAGGCTTCCCTGGCGCTGGCCGGCGTCTGCTGGGCGGCGTGCCATGGGAAGGGCGACGAGTCGATCACCGCTCTGAGGAAGCGCTCCGGCGTTGTCGCCGAGTGCTCCACGTCGATGTACTGGGCCGCCCCACGTCCGAGACGGTCGCGCAGGCGCTGCACCAGCCAGGTGCGGCCCGTGCCGCATCCTCCGATGATGACCGGGATGCGCGCAGGAGACGCCTCGAGGGCGCCCTGAACCCGCCGTTCGAACCCAGACTGTGGTCCCACTACGCCCCCTCCTGCTGTCGCATCTCTTCAGCGTTCGCGGCGCGGCTCCAGGCGTGAAGCCGCGTGTCGGATAGTGCCCGCATCACACCCGGCCTCGCTCTCGCGTCATCGCGGCGGCGTTGTCCGGGCGGCTTCGCGTCTTCCCATCGCGATGCTGAAGTCGCACATGTTCAGGCACCGCGCGCCGAATGTCAAACGCGATTTTCATGACCGAGTCACTCGGATGATGCGCATGTCGAATGTCATGACAGGAACGTAGGACGGCGTGATGCGCGTCGAACGGAACGATCAGAAATTAGGAGCAGTGCGTGAGCTTGTCAAATGGAAACTTGGAGTAAGTTTCCGTTGACTTTCATCTCGATCGAGCGATCACGACCGGACGCGCGCCATGTTCGTAATGCATGCGGTCGCCGCGCGACAAAAACGATCGTTGGATTACGATATAGACACGAATGGCTACGAACATCGCCGTACTCGGCGCCCAGTGGGGCGATGAAGGCAAGGGCAAGATTGTCGATCTGCTGACGCCGCACTTTTCCGCCGTGGCGCGTTACCAGGGAGGCCACAACGCCGGCCACACGGTCTACGTGAATGGCACGAAGTTCGTGCTTCACCTGATTCCCTCGGGCATTCTGCACCCTGGCGTCACCTGCATCATCGGTAATGGCGTCGTGATCGATCCCCAGGCGCTGTTCAAGGAAGTCGACGAGTTGGCGCGCATGGGTGTGGACGTCGACGGACGCCTCCTCGTCAGCGAGAAAGCGCACGTGATCCTCCCGTATCACCGCGAGTTGGACGTGCTGTCGGAAGCGCGGAGGGGAGAGCGGAAGATTGGGACGACCTCGCGCGGGATTGGCCCGGCCTACGAGGACAAGATTGGCCGCCGCGGTATCCGGATCTGCGACGTGCTCGGCGATCGGGCGGCCCTGGCCGAGGACGTGCGTGAAAACGTGCACGCGCGCAACCAGATCATCAAGGATTCAACGCTCGACTGGAAGCCGGTCTTCGACCAGCTCGTGGTCTACGCCGAACGGCTGCGCGGCTGGGTCGGAGACGTGTCCCTGTTCCTCGCGACCGCGATCCGCCAGGACCGACGCGTGATGTTCGAGGGGGCGCAGGCGACGCTGCTCGACATCGACCACGGCACCTATCCTTTCGTGACCTCCTCCAACGCGTCGATCGGCGGTGTGTGCACCGGCCTCGGCGTGCCGCCGCGCGCCATCGGCGGTGTGCTGGGCGTGGCGAAGGCGTACACGACGCGGGTGGGCGAGGGGCCGCTGCCGACGGAACTTTCGGATTCGCTCGCCGACCGGCTTCGCGAAACCGGCCAGGAGTACGGAGCCTCGACGGGGCGTCCACGCCGCTGCGGCTGGTACGACGCGGTGGTCGTCCGCTACTCCGCGCGTATCAACGGCATTGACGCCCTTGCGCTCACCAAGCTGGACGTGCTGGACGGCCTGCCCGAAGTGAAGATCTGCACGGGCTATCGGACCGCGAACGGCGATATCACGGAGTTTCCAGCCGACCTGCGGACGCTCGACGGCGCGCAGCCGATCTATGACACGTTGCCGGGATGGGATACGCCGACCAAGGGCGTGACGCGCTACGACGCGTTGCCGCGCGCGGCGCAACGCTACATCCGGAGGCTCGAAGAGGCGAGCGGCGTGGAGTGTGGAATCGTCTCGACCGGTTCGGATCGTTCGGAAACGATCGTCAAGCCGTCGTCGGCGGTCGAGCGCTGGTTTGCCGAGCGCTGACGTGCGCGTGGCCTGACAGTAGCCACTCGACTGACAGCGACAACTGCGGCCTCAGGGCCGTCCGTCGCCCGGCGCCTTGCGGCGTGCGCAGAAATCGTCGATGGCGGTACTGTCGGCATCGAAGAACTCGATGCCCGCGCGGTAACACGGCCCGCCTTTCGGCATCTCGAATGCCGCCCATACGACACCGCCGGTAATGCGGATTGGCTTCTTCGCGTCGGGGATGGACAAGCGCAGGCGCTGGTTCGGCCGCAGAATCGTCGGTGACAGGACCTGGGCGCCCGTGGTGGACAGGACCAGGAGGGCTGCCGGGTTGCCGTCGATCAGAATCTCGGTCCCCTCCGCCATCTTGATGCGCGGCGCCCGCCTGGTGCCGGTCTTGTCGAGCATGATCGGCTGCGGTGGGTCGGCGACCGGCGCGGCCGCGGCCATCACGACGGCCGACGCGGGCTCGTACTCGCCGTCGTGCGGAATGATGCGGATCTCGCACGACCCGAGTGACGGATCGGCCTTGATGCGGTTGATGAGCGCCGTACCTCGCGCGGTGGCCGCGAACTGCCGCTCGAACACCACGATGTCGGGCCGCTGACGCGTGATGACGTCGAGCGCGCGAAGTGCCTCTGAATCCGAGAAAGCCAGGGTCTCACCGAGGTCCGCTCGCTCTTTGAGAGCCGGGAGATGTTCCGACGCAGCGATGAGAACGTTGGGGGCCACGAACAGAAAGTTTACCGCAATTCACCAGTGACAATCGCCGTCACTTGTGCTCCCGGGCCGATTTCGTCGCAGCCGCGTTGATGCGAAGCGTGCCTGGCATCAGCTACACTGACCCGCATGTCCACTGCTCCCTCGAGCGTCCCCGAGGTCTGGCTGCGTGGCCCCGTCGAGGGGTTCGATCCGCTCGTCATGCCAATCGTCCATGCCCTTATTCAGGCACGTGAAGATCTCGCTCAGCTTGCGGCCACGGTACCTGCCGAGCACGTCTGGCAGCGCCCCGGTGGTGCCGCCTCAATCGGCTTCCACGCGCGGCACACGGCGGGCGCACTCGATCGCCTGTTCACGTACGCTCGCGGCGAGGCGCTCACGGAGGCACAGAAGGCCGAGATGAAGGCCGAGGGCACCGCCGGCGACCCGTTGCCGCATGTCGTGCGAGGAGTCGAGGCGACGATCGACAGGGCCCTCGATCAGCTCCGCGCGACCACCCGTGAGGCGCTCCTTCATCCACGGACGGTCGGTCGTGCGGCACTGCCGACGAATACCCTCGGGTTGCTGTTCCACGCGGCCGAGCACAGTACCCGGCACGCGGGGCAGGCGGTGACGACGGCGAAGATACTGGGTGGTGGGTAGTGGATGGTGGACGGTCGCGGACCTGACGGGCAAAACGACCGTGGTACAATCCCACGTTCTCCAGGCCCGGGCCCCTAGCTCAGTGGTAGAGCACCTGACTTTTAATCAGGGTGTCCTGGGTTCGATCCCCAGGGGGCCCACCAAGTAAATTGGTGAGGAGTGATTGGTGATTCGCGAATGGGACGTGACACATCACCAATCATCAATCCCCAATCACGATTGTTCTATTGGTCCCCGTGGTGCAGAGGCCCAGCACGCGACCCTTTCAAGGTTGAGACCGCGGGTTCGAATCCCGCCGGGGACGCCACCCTTATATCCTCTCTACAATGGTCAGTTCACCCCTTCAGATCCTGGCCTTGCCGACGTGTCTGCGGTGTGGGGAAGAATTCTCCGCGCGGAGTAGGTGGCGGGCGTATGATTCGGTTCTTGACTGGTGCGCGGCCGGTGAAACGTCAACGGAGAGGAGTATCCAACATGCGTAGTGTGATCGGGGTAATCGCAGGGCTCTTGACGGGCGTGGTGCTGACGCTGGCGCTCGCGCCAACTTACGCCCAGGGCACCAGGCTGACGGGTGTGCGCGGTGTGAATCACGTGGGTCTGAGCGTGGACAATTTCGACGAGTCGCTCGCGTTCTATACCCAGAAGATGGGTTTCCCCGAAGTGGAGCGATTCAAGAACGACCAGGGCCAGACGACGCTCGTCTTCGTCCAGGCCGGCCCGAGCACCTTTCTGGAGATCGCGCCGTCCAACGCGAATCGGCCGGCGGGATTGACGCACTTGGGTCTGCAGGTGGACAACATGGACGGTGTCATTGCCGCCCTGAAAGAACGCGGCGTGACGGCCACCGCTCCTCGCTCGGTTGGTACCGAGTGGACGGTGTCGAGTGTCACCGGTCCCGGCTCCAGACTCGAGCTGACAGGCCTTGGCCCGCAGTCCCCGCTGGAAAAGGCGACGGCTGCCTGGGGTAAGTAGCGCTTCGACAAATGCGGCGTTGAGGTGCGTCAGCACCTCGCCGAACGGGCAGGTTCACTCCTGCCCGTTTTTTTTGTACGACCTAATCTTCAGCGTCAGCCGCCGCGCAGCGAGACGAGCTAACCGTTCGGTAGCACCGCCGCAACCATCGAGGTCCGATCCGCTGCCAACTGGAAGGCATCCTTGGTCCGATTGAGCGAGAACTCCTTCGGGGCCAACGCCTTCATGTCGAACTGACCAGTTTCAATCAGCCTGACGAAGCGAGGGATGTCCCGCCGGGAGTTGAAACCGGCCATCGAACCCGGAATGTGATGCTTGGCGCCGTCAGACCAGTTCGCCGCCGGGAACTGCACGTGCGCGTCCCACGGCTGGCCGATGCTGGTGGTGACATAGGTGCCCACTGACGAGCAGAGATCCCAGCCTTGCTGCAGCGGGAGGACGCCCGTCGGATCCGGCCCAGCTTCGGTCTTGGGCTTCATCCGGTCACCACCGACCGCTTCGATGACGTAATCCGGGCCGACGTAGCCGCCACCGGCAAAGCGCCGATCCGTCTTGGCGATCTTGGACGTGCACATGTCCTTGATCTTCTGGACGAGCCCGTCGCCTTCCGCGTTCGGGTCGAGTACCGCGGTAGCGCCCAGCTTCAACGCGAGCTCCCGACGGTAGCGGATCGGCTCCACGGCGATGATCTGGGACGCGCCTCTGATGCGTGCGGTCTGAATGGCGGTCATGCCGACGGCACCGGCGCCAAGCACCACCACGTCGGACGCCATCTCAACGGGCGACATCGTCGATGCGGCTCCCATACCGCAGCTACCCACACAGCTGATGTTGGAGAGTTGGGCCGCGGGGAGGTCGGTGAAAACGGGGACTGTATGTTCCTCGGGAACAACCGTCACCTCGGCCATCCCTCCGCCACCGAGAGAACCAATGACCTCCATGCCGTTGAAGTCCGCAAAAGTGAACCTCTGGTCGTTGATGCACTGGTCGCCGCGCTTGCGCAGGCAGACGTAGCAGGCGCCGCACTGCGCCTGCTGGCACGTCACAACCCGGTCGCCGACCTGAACCTTCTGCACCTGCGGTCCGATGGCCTCGACGATGCCGACGCAGCCATGGCCTTGGATCGTCGCCCGCGTGGGCGCCGGCACGGGCTGCCCAACGCCAAGTCCCGCGTGGTAGCCGGGGACCAGCGAGGCTGTCACCGAGGAATAGCAGGCCTGGCAGGCTTCCACCCGTATGACGACGTCCCGCCCGCCGATCTCGCGCATCACGACTTCCTCGACGCTCGGCAACTCGCTGCGGTACTTGATATACGCCAGCACCCGACGTCCCGCTTGCGCACCGGTGTGCAGCGCGGGTGCGCCGCCGCGTGTGCCAAGGTAGGCAGCAGCCCCGCCGGCGACGGCGACGATCGCGCCGCCCTTCAGGAGGGTCCTACGAGAAACAGAACCGGACGTTTTCGACGCCATGCCAGAGTCTCCTTGCGGATCGCGGTTCAGACCGCCATCCGCTGTGCGAGCTGTCTTTTCGCACTCAGCTGACGGGTCGGAGAACCGACCCGTCAACCGGTGCACTCACGCTCTATCCCCGAGACCCCTACGAATTGGGGGTGACCGCCGTCACCATGACGGTCCGGTCCGCCGCTTCCTGGAAGGCCTGCTTGGTTTGTGAGAGAGGGAAGGTCTTGGGAGCCAGGGCCTTCATGTTGAACTGACCGGTCTCGATCAACCGGACCAGTCGAGGGATTTCCTTTCGCGAGCCGAAGCCGCCCTGCGACCCGGGGATGTGGTGCTTGGCGCCGTCAGACCAATTCGCGGCCGGGAACTTGACGTTCGCGTCCCACGGCTGGCCGATGCTGGTCGTGACATAGGTGCCGATTGCGGAGCACAGATCCCAGCCCTGCTGCAGCGGGAGCACGCCCGTCGGATCCGGCCCGACTTCAGTCTTCGGCTTCATGCGGTCGCCGCCGACCGCCTCGATCACGTAATCCGGGCCGACGTAGCCGCCGCCGGCGAAGCGCCGATCCGTCTTGGCCACCCTCGACGTGCACATCTCCTGGAGCTTCTTCACCAGGTTGTCGCCTTCCACGTTCGGGTCCACGACGGCCGTGGCGCCCAGCTTGAGCGCGAGCTCACGACGGTAACGGATTGGCTCAACCGCGATGATCTGTGAGGCGCCTCGAATGCGGGCGCCCTGAATCGCGTGCATGCCGACGATGCCGGCGCCGAGCACGACCACGTCGGTCGCCATCTCCACCGGCGCCATCGTCGTCGCCGCGCCAAATCCGCAGCTGCCCACGCAGCTGATATTGGAGAGTTGGGCCGGCGGGATGTCAGTGAAGACCGGGACCGCGTACTCCTCGGGGACGACCGTGACCTCCGTGAATCCGCCGCCGCCGAGGGCACCGGTCACTTCCTTGCCGTCGAAGCTTGCGAACGACGGCACCGAATTGTTCATGCAGCGGTCGCCGCGCATGCGGAGGCATGCGTAGCACACGCCGCACTGGGCGTGCTGGCAGGTGATGACGCGATCGCCGACCTGAACCTTCTGCACCTGGGGTCCGATGGCTTCCACGACACCGACGAGTCCGTGACCGAGAATCGTGGCGCGCGTGAGCGGGGTTTCCCGTCCAAGACCAAGGCCGGTCTGGTTGCCCGTGACGAGCGCCTGCGTGACCTGGGAGTAGCACGCCTGGCAGGCTTCCACACGAATCACGACATCGCGTCCGCCGATGGCGCGCAGCGTGATCTCCTCGACGGTCGGAAGCTCGTTGCGATACTTGAGCACCGCTTTGGCCTTTCGGCCACCCTGCGCGTTGGTGAGAATCGCGGGAGCTCCACCCTGCTGCGCGGCGAGAGTGTCGCCGGCTATCAACGCCGCCGCCCCGCCGCCCATCGCGGCGGCCGCACCTTTCTTGAGAAGACTGCGACGTGAAACCTTCGATGACATTCAGATCCTCCTGGTGCGGAGCAGTAGCCTCAAAGCACTCTCTCGCGTGATGATTTGCGGGTATCGGGTATGACGAGTTCGAGCGCGCGGCGCCGAACCTGTCTATTGTTCGAGCGAGAGGCTACCTGTGGGCTGGAGGCGAAGTCAAGGCGCAAACAGGCCGGCGCACAAGCGCCCGGGCCGCGGCTGCCGGCAGACTGCCATGCCAACCGTGACCCGGGAGTATCCTCGATTTCACAGGAAAGAACCGCCGCAGCGGCGCGCGTTACCCGTTCGGCAGCACCGCCGCAACCATCGCCGTTCGATCGCCGGCGAGCTGGAACGCGTCCTTCGACTGGGCCAGTGAGAAGGTCTTCGGCGCCAGGGCCTGCATGTTGAACTGACCGGTCTCGATCAACCGGACCAGTCGAGGGATTTCCTTTCGCGAGCCAAACCCGCCCTGCGACCCGGGGATGTGGTGCTTGGCGCCGTCGGCCCAATTGGCGGCCGGGAACTGCACATTCGCATTCCAGGGCTGGCCGATGCTGGTCGTGACGTAGGTGCCGATGATCGAGCAGAGATCCCAGCCCTGCTGCAGCGGGAGCACGCCCGTTGGATCCGGCCCCACCTCGGTTTTCGGCTTCACCCGGTCGCCGCCGACCGCCTCGATGACGTAGTCCGGGCCGACGTAGCCGCCGCCGGCGAAGCGCCGATCCGTCTTGGCCACCTTCGAGGTGCACATCTCCTGGAGCTTCTTCACCAGATTATCGCCTTCGACGTTCGGGTCAACGACGGCCGTGGCGCCCAGCTTCAGTGCGAGCTCTCGACGGTAGCGGATCGGTTCAACCGCGATGATCTGCGAGGCGCCGCGGATGCGCGCCCCTTGAATCGCGTGCATGCCGACGATGCCGGCGCCGAGCACGACCACGTCGGTCGCCATCTCCACCGGCGCCATCGTCGTGGCCGCGCCGAAGCCGCAACTGCCCACGCAACTGATGTTGGCGAGCTGGGCCGGCGGGATGTCGGTGAAGACCGGCACCGTGTACTCCTCGGGGACAACCGTGATCTCCGTGAATCCGCCACCGCCGAGCGAACCTGTGACCGGCATGCCGTTGAAGTCGGCAAACGGGCCCCGCCGGTTGTTCATGCAGCGGTCGCCGCGCATCCGCAGGCACGCGTAGCAGACGCCGCACTGGGCGTGCTGGCACGTGATGACGCGGTCGCCTACCTGGACCTTCTGCACCTGCGGTCCAATCGCCTCGACAATGCCGACACAGCCGTGCCCCTCGACCGAGGCACTCATGGGAGCGGGCGCGACTCTGCCGGTACCTAGACCCGTGAAGAAGCCGGGGACCAAGGCCGTGGTCACGGAGGAATAGCAGGCCTGACACGCCTCGACACGGATGACGACGTCCCGCTCGGTGATGGCGCGCATCGTGATCTGTTCGACGGTAGGTAGTTCGTTGCGGTATTTGATATAGGCGCGGACTCGCCGGCCCGCCTGTGTGCCGGTGGCCACCGCGGGCGCGCCACCCTGCTGGGCGGCAGCCGCACCGCCGGCAAGGTATGCAGCCGCTCCGCCGCCAACAGCGGCGGCCGCGCCATTCTTGAGCAGACTGCGACGGGAGATCGTGCGCGAAGACTTCGAAGCCATCTGGAACCTCTTTATTGAGTAAGGGGACCGAACACGTGTGAAGCGTCCGAGGGAAACTCGACTATATAAAAGGCGACGCGTGGAGGGTACTTCATCGGATTGAACTCGTGGAAGGGTCTTCGCGCGACGAGCGCTTGGTCTTAGGGCTTGGCTGGGTTATTGTCGTGGCGGTTTCGGTGATGTTCAAGGAGTGCGAGATGCGGAGAGTATTGCGGATTCTCAGCGTGGCGGTAGGTATGAGCCTGGCGATGACAGGCGTTGCTCACGCTGGTCCGATCCTGATGGCCTCCGGGGCAAGCACCAGCATGGGAAGTTACTCCGGGTATTCACCGTCGGCTGTCATCGATCAGTCGGGACTCGAGGCTGGCTACGTGCCAGGAGTCACTGACTTCGACACCTATGTGCCGGCCACCGCGACACTCCTCGGGGCGGACACGGGCAATATCTGGTTCTCGCCAAGTGACGTCACGACCGGCAGCTTCGACTTCGCCTTGGGTGGGCTGTTCGATATCACCTCGTTCGCCCTCTGGACCGACCCTCAGAATGCAGGCCTCGGCGTCAAGGACTTCGAGCTCTATGCGGATGACAACGCGGCGTTCTCGTCACCGACTTTTCTGGGAACCTACCTCGCGCTTGCAGGGCCTGGCACCAATGTCGAGTCGCTGAACGTCGGGCAGATCTTCGGCTTTGCTCCTGTCCTCGCATCCAACGTCCGGATGCAGATCCTGTCGAACTACGGGGGCTTCGTCATCGGCATCAGCGAGGCCGCGTTCGAGATGGCTGACACCCAGGGACCGGCGCCGGCTCCGGTGCCAGAGCCGACTTCGTTCCTCCTGCTCGGCACCGGGATTGCGCTCATCGCGGTCAGACTGAGAC
Organism: Acidobacteriota bacterium; assembly: GCA_021731165.1. GTDB lineage: Bacteria > Acidobacteriota > Vicinamibacteria > Vicinamibacterales > UBA2999 > JAKFXY01. The sequence continues at coordinate 14,375 of JAKFXY010000121.1, forward strand.
AGCGAAAAGTTCCGCAGGGTCGCTAAGCGGAGCGCGACATCTCCTCGATAGTGGCTACTGCGGACGCTTGAAGAGCCCCACATAGACCGCCTTGCCAAGTATGTGTCCTTGCATGGCCCTCATCACATTCGTGCGCGTTTCAAACGCGTCAGCGGCCGCCGGGACATCCAGCTTCGTGTCGAGCGCGTACACCTCGAACGTGTAGTGATGCAGCGGGCCCGCGGCCGGTGCGCCGGGGCCACGATAGACGGGACCAGAGGCGCTGATCTGTCGGCTGCCGTCCGGCCGCTCGGCGCCCATGGGCACGCCTTCGGGAAGGCCCGTCGCGGTGGGAGGGATATTCCACACCAGCCAGTGCACCTGCGTATCCGTCGTCCGGTTGCGCGCCACGTCGGGGTCGTGCATGTGCAGCACGAAGCTCTGCGTGCCGGGCGGCGTGTTGGTCCAAGTCAGCGCCGGGGACGTCTGCTCGCCAGCCTGGGTAAACCGATTCGGGATCACGTCGCCATCGGAAAAGGCGGACGAGGACAGCGTCATCGGTGGGGCGGCTGGCGCGCCAGGCGCGGCAGGTGCCTGACCCAGGACAATGGCGGTGGTCGCGGGCAGCAACCAGATTACGAACAGCAGCGATTGCGGACGTCTCATGTGTGTCTCCCGGCGCAATACGTGGGTTCACGCTTCTCGGCATCAGGCGGGTGCGGATCTACAGTGCTGATCCCGATGCGTTCTAAGATACAGGCATCATGACTAGACGCGCTGTCTCTGTTCTTCTTGTCTTCGCGGCCGCGCTCGCGGCGGCGTGCGGCGACTCGTCGCCGGCCTCTCCGTCGGTGGCCAATGTCCCGTTCTCCCAGACAGACCTGAGCGTCGGGACCGGGGCGGAGGCCGTCGCAGGGAGATCCCTCACCGTCCACTACACACTGTGGCTCTATGACGCCGCCGGGGTCGAGCTCAAAGGGCGCCAGATCCAGAGTTCAGTGGGCGGCGCGCCCTTCCCCTTCACGCTTGGCGTGGGTCGGGTCATTCCCGGCTGGGACCGAGGGGTGGTCGGCATGCGGGCCGGAGGCCGGCGCCGGCTCGTGATCCCGCCCGATCTCGCGTACGGGCCTGGCGGGCAGCCACCTGATATCCCGCCAAACGCCACCCTCGTGTTCGACATCGAACTGCTCGTCATTCAGTAGGCGCGCGATTTGGGGCCCCGTGCCCGGATCGGGCTGATCCGGGCACGGGGCCACGCTCCCAGCTGTTACTTCAGCGTCCTGTTGAAGAGCGCAATCGTGCGCTCCATCGCGATGTCCGACTGTTCCTTGTTGAAGCGCGGCGTCGTGTCGTTGTTGAAGCCGTGCTGCGTCCCTGGGTAGAAGTACGCCACGTGCTTGACGTTGGCCGCCTTGAGCGCGGTCTCGTACGCCGGCCATCCGTCGTTGATGCGCATGTCGTCGGCGGCGTAGTTGATGAGGAGTTCGGCCTTGATCTTCGGGACGTCCTCGGCCCGCGGCTGCCCGCCATAGAAGGGCACGCCGGCGACGAGGTCCGCGCCGAGACGCACGGCCATCTGATTCACGACGCTCCCGCCGAAGCAGAAACCCACGGCGCCAATCTTGCCGTTGGTTTCCGGGCGCGCCTTGAGAAACCGCCCGGCGTTGACGAAGTCGTTCATCATCTGCTCGTTGTCGCGCTTGCGTTGCATCTCGACACCGGCTTCATCGGTGCCGGGGTAGCCGCCGAGCGGGAACAGGGCGTCTGGCCCGAACGCCGCGAACCCCGCCACGGCGAGCCGCCGGACGATGTCCTCGGTATGCGGGTTGAGACCGCGATTCTCATGAACGACGACCACGCCGCCGACACGCCCGCGTCGGTTCGCCGGCTCGGCGAAGAGGCCGCGCATTTTCCCGGCGCCCATCGGCGAGTCGTACTCGAGGTACTGCGTCTTGATTCGTGGGTCGTCCTTCTTGACCACCTGTGCCGCTTCTGAATAGTTGGGGCGGAGGAGGTCCAGCGTCGCGGCGGCGCCGAGCGTGCCGGTGAACCTCGCGGCGCCATCCAGGAAGCCGCGACGGTCAATCAGGCCGTGGACGTACTTATCGAACAGCTTCATGACTTCCGGATGGAAGTCGGTCGCCTTTGTCTGCTCCATTACGATCACTCCTCTATGGTGCCGCCCGCGTGATTTCCGATACGAAAAAATGCGCCCGAAGGATACCATGCGCCCATGCCGAGATATGCCTTCCGGTTGAACGGGCGTCCGGTGTCCGCCGAGTCCTGGGACGCCGCCCAGCCGCTGCTCTACGTTCTGCGCAACACCTTTGGACTCCACGGGCCGAAGTTTGGCTGTGGCCTCGGCCAGTGCGGCGCCTGCACGGTGCTCGTTGACGGCCGGGCCACCCGATCGTGCACCACTCCAGTCAGCCGAGCCGAAGGGCGAGCGGTGACGACGCTCGAAGGGCTCGGGACACCTGAACAGCCGAGCACGCTGCAGGCGGCGTTCATCGCCGAGCAGGCTGCCCAGTGCGGCTACTGCACCAACGGCATGATCATGACCGCGACCTCGCTGCTCGCGCGGAATCCCCGACCCACGCTGGAGCAGGTCAAGGAGGGCCTCTCCGGCAACCTGTGTCGGTGCGGCACACACACACGCATCCTGAGCGCGGTGATGCGCGCATCGGGCGCGTAGGAGGCGGAGATGGACGCACTGACACTCCTCTCGCGACGCGACGTGTTGAAGGCCGGCGGGGGATTTGTCGTGGCCTTCGCGTTCGGCGCTGCGCTGCCGCGTGTCGCGTTTGCCCAGGCGCCAACCCTTTCGGGTGCGCCGCCCACGGGGAAGCCGATCGACAACAGCGAGGTGGACAGCTTCATCGTCATGCACGCCGATGGTACGGCCACGGTGTATATGGGAAAGGTGGACGTCGGTACCGGCCTGCGCACGGCCGTGGCGCAGCTCGTGGCGGAAGAGCTTGGCATGTCCGCCGAACGAATCACCGTGATTGATGGTGACACTGGAATTTGTCCCGACCAGGGCGGCACGGGCGGCAGTACCGGGCTGACGCGCGGCGGCACCGAGGTTCGCCAGGCGGCGGCGACGGCCCACCAGATGCTGCTCGCACTCGGCGCGGCGCGGTTGAACCGGCCCGTGGTGGAGTTGATGGCGACAGATGGGGAAGTGCGACCAATTGCCGGCGGCGCGGGCGTCGGTTTTGGCGCACTGGTTGGCGGGCGTCGGTTCGAGATGAAGGTCGATCCGAAAGCGCCGCTGCGACCCGCGGCGGGCTATAGGGTTGTCGGCACGCCGGTGCCGCGCCCCGACGTGGCGGACAAATGCACGGGACGGCTTACCTACGTCACGGATCTGACCGTGCCGAACATGCTGCATGCGCGCGTGATCCGTCCACCGGCCGTCGGCGCGACGCTGACGAGCGTTGACGAAGGTTCCCTGCGAGGTATTCCCGACGTGCGGGTGGTCCGAGTACAGAGCTTCCTCGCCGTCGTGTCGAAGGACGAATGGGCGGCCGTCAGAGCCGCGGCGGCGCTCAAGGCGACATGGACCGAGGCGCGCACGCTGCCGGGCTCGTCGGGGCTCGAGCAATGGACCCGCACTGGCGCGGTGGAGCGCGATCAGGAGGTGCTGAATCGTGGCGACGTGACCGCGGCGATCGCGCGTGCGTCAACGCGATTGTCGGCGACCTACTTCTGGCCGTACCAGGGGCACGCCTCCCTTGGGCCGTCGTGCGCCGTGGCGGACGTGCGCGCCGACGGCAGTTCCACCATCTGGTCGGCCGCGCAAGGTGGACCCCCACTGCGTGCCACTCTGGCCAAGGTCTTCGGCTTGCCGGTCGAGAAGATGCGCATCGTGTTTCTGGAGGGCTCGGGGTCCTACGGAACCAACGGCAGCGATCACGTTGCCGCGGACGCCGTGCTGCTGTCGAAGACCATCGGCCAGCCAGTGCGTGTGCAGTGGATGCGTGCGGACGAACATGCCTGGGACCCGAAGGGACCGCAACAGTTGCTCGAGTTGCACGCCGGCCTCGACGCGGGCGGCCGCATCGTCGCCTGGGATACGCAGATGTGGCTCTCCACGAACGCCCCGGGCACGCGGGCGCTGCTGGCGGCCGATGCCGCCGGCCTGACACAGGAACACGGCAACGGCGCCGGCGCGATGACGCAGAACGGCGATCCGCCGTACCAGGCGGAGAATGTCCGCGTCACCGCGCACTGGCTGAAAGAGGCGCCGCTGCAGATGTCGAACCTTCGTGCGCCGGGCAAGATCGCCAACGTGTTCGCGGTGGAAGGGTTCACCGACGAACTGGCGGCTGCGGCCGGCGTGGATCCGCTTGCGTTCCGCCTCTCCCGTCTGACCGATCCCCGCGCCATCGAGGTGCTGACCCGGACGGCCGAGGCGTTCGGATGGCAGGCGAGACCCTCGCCGAATCCTCGCGCGCGGCAGGGGAGCCTTCTCGTCGGACAAGGTATCGCCTACATGCGCTACAAGCAGGCGGAGAACTACGTGGCGATGGCGATGGAGGTGGCCGTCAACCCGACGACAGGGGTCATCGCGGTCCGCCGCGTCACTTGCGCCCACGACTGCGGCATCATCGTGAATCCGGACGGGCTCAGGAACCAGATCGAGGGATGCATCGTCCAGACGTTGAGCCGGGCGCTGCACGAGGAAGTGACCTTCGACCGCTCGCGCGTCACGAGCGTGGACTGGGTCGGTTATCCAATCCTGACATTTCCCGAGGCACCCGCCGTGCGGGTCGTGATGATCAATCGGCCGGAGCTGCCAATCCTCGGGGCGGGTGAGGCCGCCACGGCGCCGGTGGCCGCGGCGCTGGCGAACGCGGTGTTCGACGCGACCGGCGTACGCCTCCGCACCGTGCCGTTCACCCCCGTGCGCGTGAAAGCGGCGCTGACGCAGCCACGGCCCGCGGCCGCGACCGCATAGCGCTGGTCAATCAGGTGCGTCTCGAGGCGGACCTTGCTGCCCGCCTATTCCGCATTGGGTTGGCTGGGGATCCAGAAGCTGCAGCGAGCCACGCATCGGTGGCCGCTGTTGCGGACGATATCCTCGGCCTTGTGCTGCGCGTCTGGCAAGCTGAGCGCCGGCGTCATCGGCGCCTCGACGGCCTGCTCCTGCTGCGAGGCATAGAAGAACTCGCCGTCAGGCGTGCGCACGACGGTGAGCACCCAGCCATCCGAGTGCCAGCGCGTCCATCTCTGTTCCATGATCATGCAATGACGGGAAGCGCCGGTCGAGTTCAGCGCTGTCCTTCAAGGCGCGTGACCCGCCGGTCGAGCCGCGCGTTGTCCCGCTCGGCCTTGGCGCGGACTTCTTCGAGCCGTTGCGTCAGCCCGGCGTGACCCTCCGCGACCATGCGGACGTGGCCCTCGATGCGCTCCGCGACGACATCGAAGCGGTGCGCCATCTTCTCGTACACCTCGTCAAGGCCCCGACGCAGCTCATCGTGGGTGGCGTATACCTTCAAGTCTTCCTTGGTTGCGTAGGCCTTCAGGTCTTCCTTCGTGGCCAGCGTTGGCAGGATCTGCTCGATCCGGCTGACCCGAATGTCGATGTTTCTGAGCATGTCTTCCTGTTCGACGATATCCATCGATCGTGAATCCCTTCAAGATCGCAAGCGAGTTCGCCAACGACTGGTTGGGCGCCAGGCGATCCTACCATCGTCATCAGGCAAGCTCGCCGCCATCGCGGCGGCCGGCGGCGACTCCGGAGATCGGCGAGGGGCGAGCGCCGTGCCTAACGGGCGGCGCGGATGGTGGGCTGGTAGCCGAGCAGGTACGCGCGGCGCTCGTCGATGAAGCCGCGCAGGTCGTCAGTCCGTGCTGGCAGGTCCGCGGGGAACTCCTCGATTCCGTCGAGCTTGCGCTGGTCGGCCTTGACCTCCGCGGCGATGACGGCCTGATAACGCTCGGCCAGCGGGCCGATCTTCGCCCAGTCCAGCCACTTCGTGGCGATGTCCTTGACGTAGGCCAGGTACTTGGCACGCAGCGAGGGGACCGCGAGCAGTTTCGAGCGCAACGGCTTGGACGTGTCGGTCAGACCGACCAGCGGATCGAGCGTCGCGCTGGGTGGGACCCCACCGAAGCCGAAGCCGCGGCCGCCCTCGCTGAAGGTCTCGTTCATGTCACCAGGCAGAATGTGAAACCTTCCCTTGACGTCCTGATAGATCACGTAATCGCTCGCCCGCGTCCAGTAGCCGTCGCCGTTGTTGAGCGCGATGTCGAGGGCCAGGAATCTCAATGTGCCGTCGATGTCGAGCATCGGCGTGAGCGCGGCCTCGAGCGCGTCGGCCGGCGTCTCGTTCAGCACTCGGGTGAGGCGCACGAGATCGGCCCATGCCTTCGGATCGTCCTTTGACTTGATCTCGTAGACCCGCTTGTACTGCGCGACATTCTCGTCCCAGTACTCCAACCCCGCCCGGCTGCGTGGATTTCCAGGCACCTTCCAGCGCGCGCCCATCCGCGTGCCGAACCACTCCTTCACGAAGATCCTGTTGAACTGCTCGCTGCTGACGTAGATGCCCCAGTTTTCGCCATTGATGGCCACGCGCACGAAGTTCGACTTCGGCGCGGCCAGATAGTCGCGCGCGATCTCCTGCGAGAGCACCGTGTGCAAGTACGTCGGATCCTCGTGCGAGTTCAGCAGGTTCATCGTCGTGTAGCCGCCGACCTCCTGCGTGTCGTGCACGTCGTCGAAGGCAAGGTTGAGCGAACGTTTGTAGCCGGCAGGCACCTGGCGGTACGACGAGTTGCCGCGGAAGTGCACGCCGACGTCGGCGTAGGTTTTCCCGTCGATGACGACCGTGGCCGGCACCTCGACGTCGGTGTTGTAGAAGGTGGCGAGCTCCTGTTCCCAGTCGGCGTTCTCGAACTGGAGAAAGATCGTGCGCAGCGTCGCCATGTCGTAGAGCGGCGTTGTCGGATAGGGCGGCTTGACGTCGGCGCGCGTGAGCGCGCGATTGCGCACCGCGCTCGACTGGGCACCTGAACGGCCGCCGCGTCTGTTTGACGGTTGCGATTCGAGGAAGCTGCGCGCCGCTCTTCGCTCCACGGCATTCAGGCGTCCGTCGGCGTCCTTGTCGAACTGCGGGACGATCCGCAGCTCCTGCCGTCCAAACCCACCGCCGAAGCCTCCACCCTGGCCGAACTGACCTCTCGCCTCGTGGCCGGTAAGCAGCAAGAGGCAGACAGTCACTGCCGGCAGGACGAGGGTGCGTGCGGTCATGGCGGTCTCCCTCTGCGGTCTTCCTCGACGTTACGGATTCTCCGGATCGACGCGGCGCAGCTCGACGTTCTGGACCCCGTCGATCCGGTTCACGCCCTTCACGAGCGCGCTGGCGGCCTCGTCGGTGGCCAGCGCCACCCGGTACGTCACGTCGATGGACGTGCCTTGACGCGCCGTGGCCAGTGAGACGAGCCGACGTTCGGTGCCGTGGGCGTCAAACACCGGCCCGAGCACGCTCTGGGCATCATGCCCCAGACCGAGTCGTACATGAAGCAGGTAATAGAGCTCGCTCGTGGACGTCGGTCCGGGCTTGGTCCGCATGAGCGTCGCCGCCAGAGCCACCACGCCGATGCCGGCTACGGCCACCCACGGGTTGCTCGCCCCAACCGCCATTCCCACGACGACCGCGAAGATGACGTAGGCGGTGTCCTGCGTGTCTCGGACCACGGTCCGGAAGCGGACGATGGAGAGTGCGCCGACGAGGCTGAAGGCCCGCGCGATGTTGTCGCCGATCACCTGAGTCACCATCGCGATGAGGATCGACAGCAGCACCAGCGTCACGCTGAAGGATCGGGTCCCGGCCGCCGCCGGACGCGTGGACCTGTAGACAACGGCCACGAGCCCGCCGAAGACCAGCCCGAGTACCAGGCGGACGAGCACCTGCAGCGGATCCACGCTGGGTCCGGTGGTGAAGGGGGCGAGCAGGAAGTCAGGCATGGGTGAAGAGTCTATCCAGTCCGGGCCGGTTCCCACCGCCGGCCAAGCGCCATGATTCGCTCGAGCAGCCGCTCGTAGGAGAGCCCGGCCGCCTCGGCGGACTCGGCAAAGTCCTCTCCGTACGCGAGGTTGGGGTTCGGGTTCGCCTCGAGTACGTAGAGGCGCCCCTCGCCGTCCATGCGCAGGTCGATGCGCGCGTATCCGCTCAGGTCGAGAGCGCGGTATGCGCGCTTGGCGATACGCTGAATCCGGTCCATGAGCGGCGTGTCGAGCTCGGCGCGGGTCGTCGTGATCCCGTGCGTTTCCTGGTATTGGGTGCTCCACTTCACGCGCTCGGTGGCGATTCGCCAGCGGTTGTCCGGCATGTGGGCGAACGACATTTCCCAGACCGGCAGCACCTCCAGCCGTTCGTTGCCGAGCACGCCGACGTACAGCTCGCGCCCGTCGATGAACTGCTCGACGATCGCGCCCGTCCCGAGACTCTCGTGAATGAACTGGACGCGCTTGGCAAGCTGTTCGGCGTTCTCGACGACCGACGCCTGCGAGATGCCCACCGAGGCCTCGAAGAAGAGCGACTTCACGATGAGCGGGAACTGGAGTCGCTTCGACAGCACCGGCTTGCGCCCCACGCCCACGGAGGTGAACTCGGGAACCGGGATGCGGTGGTAGCCAAGGAGCTTCTTGGACAGCGCCTTGTCCCGCGCCAGAATCAGCCCACGCGGGTTGCAGCCCGTGTACGACAGGCGCAGGAGCTCCAGGTAGCTGACCACGTTCTGGTCGAAGGTGGTGACCCCGGCAAACGCCTCCATCAGGTTGAAGACGATGTGGGGCTCGAAGAAGCCGGCCGTCGGCCGGATGCCCGCGAGGTCGTCGTTGACGCCGAGTACGCGTACTTCGTGGCCGCTCTCCTTGAGCGTCTCGATGACGTCGTACTCCATCTTCCATTCCGCTTCGAGCACGTCGATGCCGGTGGTGTCCTCCGGCGGTACGAGGTGCTCGTGCACGAGGGCGAGTACGCGGAGCTTCTTCACAAGAACAGCCTGTGGCCGCCGCTATGGAGGTAGTTCATGGCCTGTACGGTCAGCAGCACGGTGAACTCCTGGCGTGCCTGTTCCTCGGGCACGGCCAGCCGCAATTTCAGCTCACGGCAGCGCGCGATCATGTCCTCGAGCACCTGGTCGATTGTGTACTGGTAGATGCCGGTCCAGCTCGCGACGACACGGCGAGCCGGGCGCCGGACGCGCGCGAGGAACCTGGCCGCCGTCATGCGGTCGCCGAACTCCGGCGCGTCCGAAAAGATTCTCCGCAGATCCCGATCGTAGAAATTCGGGTAGTCCACGCCGTAGTGGCGGCGTTTGGTCCGGTAGTGCTGCCGCAGCGTCTTCCGCAGCCGGGGCAGTGCGTCGGTCTCCTCGGGATTGTTCACGCGGGGCGGCCGGGCCCGCAGCGTCCGCATCAGCGTGTCCATGTACTCGAGTTTTCGAAGCGCCTTCCATCCCGCATAGCGCTGCTGCCACTCGCTGCTCGGCGTCAGCCACACCGCGAAGGTCTCGGCGAAGTCCTCGTCGGGATGGCTTTGCGCGTACCAGGCATCGAGATGCAGCACGTAGCCCTTGCTGTACGGCTTGGGCGTATAGAACTCCGGGTACGGCTTGGACGGGGGGCCGAACACCTCGCGCCGAAGTCTCCGGCGGCGCAGGCCGAACGCATTGTCGATGGCATGACCCGCTTCGTGCCGGAGGATTCGCATGCACCAGTCCTCGTCGCCGCCCTCCACCTCGAACATCTGCGATTCCTCAAGCTTTTCAAGCCTGGGATGGGCAAGGTAGAAGGGGATGGCGATCGCGGTGGTCCTGTCGGGAGTGAACCATTCGTCCGCGAGGTAGAAGTGGAGCGGAAAGCCGAGTTCCCTGGCATCGAGCTCGGCCCGCAGACGGGCCGTCCGGTCGGCGAGCGTGCCTTCGATGGTCACCGGCAGATCGCACAGCCTGATGTCGAGCAGCTCGTCCTCCGTGATGGAGGCGAGATCCGAGGTGGAAGGGGCGAGCCGCACTGGTGGCATGATACTGAATGACGATTGTCGAAGGCTGAATCGTGAGTTCCAGCGGGGTCGCTATGCTACGACGTCAAGTCCGGGCCGCCCTGACCGTGGCGGGGGTGGTGGGTATGTCAGTGTTGATGACGGGACAGAACCGCGATCGGATGGCCGTTGCCGATCGCTACAAGTGGAATCTCGCCGATATCTATCCGAGCGACGCCGCCTGGCGCGCGGAGAAGGAGCGGGTCACCGCCGGGCTTCCGACGCTGCGTGCGTTTGAAGGCAAGCTGGGGTCGTCTCCGCAGGCCCTTGCGGACGCCCTCGAGCAGGCCTCGCGCCTCGACAAGGAGCTGTCGAGACTCTTCGTCTACGCCAGCATGCTCGCCGACCAGGACACACGCGCCGCGGGGCCCCAGGGCATGCAGCAGGAGATGCAGCAGCTCTACGCGAACTTCGGTGCTCAAGCGTCGTACATCGAGCCCGAGGTTCTGCGCATCGGCGCCGCCACGGTCGAGACATTCCTGACCGCCGAGCCGAGGCTCAAGATCTACACCTTCTATCTCCGCGACATCGTCCGACGCGCGGCGCACACGTTGACCGACAGCGAAGAGAGGATCCTGGCTGACGCGGGGCCGTTGGCCGGGTCGGCCTCGAATATCTACGGCATCCTGTCGAATGCCGATTTCCCGTATCCGACCATCACCCTGAGCACTGGGCGGCGCCTGAAGGTCGATCAGTCAGGCTACAGTGAGATCCGGACGGTAGCCAACCGAGAGGATCGGAGGAAGGGGATGTCGGCGTTCTTCACCGCGCTCGGCTCCTTCAGCCGAACGTTCGGCACGACGATGAACTCCGAGGTGCAGAAGGTGTCCTTCTTCGCCAAGTCGCGAAAATACGGCTCGAACCTCGAGGTGTCGCTCGATGGTCCCCATATTCCGATCGGCGTCTACACGCGCCTCATCGACGGTGTGAACCGGAGCCTGCCGGCGTTCCATCGCTATCTGCGGCTGCGGAAGAAGATGATGGGCATCACCGGCGACCTGCACTATTACGACCTGTACGCGCCCCTCGTCTCGTCGGTGAATCTGACGTACACGCCCGAGGAGGCGGAGAAGCACGTGCTGGCCGCGACCGGCCCGCTCGGCGAGGATTACCAGTCGGTTGTCCGCCGTGCCTTCAACGAGCGCTGGATTGACCTGTATCCGTCCGAGGGAAAGCGGTCTGGTGCGTACTCGAACGGGGGCGCCTACGACGTCCACCCGTACATGCTGCTCAACTACCTCGGGCAGTACAACGATGTCAGCACGCTGGCTCACGAGCTGGGCCACACGATGCAGAGCTACTACTCGAACACGACACAGCCGTACGCCTTGTCGAACTATCCCATCTTCGTGGCCGAGGTGGCATCGACCTTCAACGAGGCGCTGCTCATCGAGTACATGCTTGGGCAGATCAAGGACACGCCGACGCGCCTGTCGCTGCTCGGCAATTACCTGGAAGGGCTGAAGGCCACCGTCTTCCGGCAGACCCAGTTCGCCGAGTTCGAGCTGCGGATGCACGAGATGGCGGAGAAGGGCCAGCCGATCACGGGCGAGGCGCTCGCCACCCTGTACCTCGATATCACGAAGCGCTACTACGGCCACGACCAGAAGATCTGTATCGTGGACGACTACGTGGCGCACGAGTGGAGCTACATCCCACACTTCTACCGCGACTTCTACGTGTTCCAGTACGCCACGTCGTTCACGGCCGCCGAAGCGCTCGCCACGAAGGTGCTGGCCGGCGACCAGGCGGCCCGGCAGCGCTATCTGGCTTTCCTGGGCGCGGGAGGCTCACAGTACGCCATCGACCTCCTCAAGGACGCTGGTGTGGACATGACCACCGACGAGCCGCTGGATCTCACAATCGCCAGGATGAACCGTGTCATGGACGAGATGGAGAAGCTGCTCGCCGCCCCGCCGGCGCCAGCCCGCCGCCGGGCTCAGGGCAGGGCGATCCCCTAGGGGCGGAACCCGCATCGGGCTACTGATCGGCGCGCCCGGCTCCGATAGAGGCATCATGTCCGGCCGATCCCGCTTGGTCCTTGTCGTCGAAGATGAGCCCGGATTCCGGGAACCCCTCGAGTACCTGCTGCGCCTGCGAGCCTACGATGTCATCACGGCGGACACGGCGGAGAAGGCGCTGGAAGTGCTGCATACGCGCCAGCCCGACGCGGCGATCGTGGACCTGCACCTCAAGCGGGGTTCAGGGCGTGATGTTGTCGTCAGGATGCCGTCGCGGGCGCCCGTGATCATTTTTTCCGGGATGCGGTCGGCCAGCGGCGAGCTGGAGCGTCTGCGCCCCCGTACGCGGCTGGTGGAGAAGCCGGCCTCGTTGACGTGGCTGGTGGATACACTGGAAGAAATGCTGGACGCGGGACTGGTGGACGCGCCACCCGCCTTACAGAATCCCCTTTCCTAGCGCCGAGAGCGCCAGCTCGGCGCCAAGCTCGGCCGTCGTGTTTCGGATGTCGAGCGTCGGGTTGACCTCGACGAGGTCCAGCGCCGTCAGCCGGCGTGAATCCGCGACCATCTCCATGATCATGTGGGCTTCGCGGTAGTTGAAGCCACCTTTCACGGGCGTGCCCACGCCTGGCGCGATCG
>JAKFXY010000052.1 GCA_021731165.1 Acidobacteriota bacterium
GCCATGGGCAGGACGCGCTGGGCCATGTGAGCTACTTCGCCGAACTGCTCGACGAGTGGGCGCAGGAGGCGGACGCCGACGACCGGCTCTACCGGCTCGGGGCGTCAATGCTCGACGCCTTGGCGTCCGGCGCGCCGGTGGAGCCGCTGGCTCGCTACTTCGAGTGCTGGTTGTTGCGCCTGCAGGGGTTATATCCCGAATCTCGAGGAACGTTGTCCGACGGGGCGGTGGCGTTTCTGGCTGGGTCGCGCAGCGTGACGCCCAATCGCGTGGCGGACCTTCCGGTGGGGAGCGGCGTGATGAAGGAATTGGAGTCGGTGCACCGCGCGCTTATCACGATGCACCTGGAGAAGACGTTGAAGTCGGATCGCGTGCTCCGCGACTTGCGGCGGCAGTCATCAGCTTCGTGACACTGCAGGATCTCATCCTCAAGCTGTCCACGTTCTGGGCGTCGTACGGCTGCCTGTTGCAGCAGCCGCTCGACCTCGAGGTCGGCGCTGGGACCTCGCACCCTGAAACGCTCTTCCGAGTGCTCGGCCCAAAGCCGTGGAGCGTGGCCTACGTGCAGCCGTCTCGACGGCCGGACGACGGTCGCTTCGGGCAGAACCCGAACCGGCTGTTCAAGCACCTGCAGTACCAGGTGATCCTGAAGCCGTCTCCCGACGAGGTGCAGCAGCGATATCTCGAGAGCCTCGAGGCGTGCGGGATCAACCCGCGCCAGCACGACATTCGCTTCGAGGAGGACAACTGGGAGTCGCCGACGCTCGGTGCATGGGGCATCGGCTGGCAGGTGATGCTCGACGGCCAGGAGATCACGCAATTCACCTACTTCCAGCAGGTAGGGGGGATCGATCTCGAGCCGATCTCCTGCGAAATCACCTATGGGCTCGAGCGCATTGCCATGTTCCTGCAGCGTGTGGACAACGTCTTCGACCTCGAGTGGGGGGGTGGCGTGAAGTACGCCGAGGTGCGTCTGCAGGAGGAGATCGACCAGTCGAAGTACGCATTCGGGCAGGTGGACCTCTCGGGTGAGGAGTTCGCTGCTCTCCACCGCGATCTCTTCGACAAGTACTACGGCTTCACGGAAGTACTGCTCCGGTCGGGGCTCGTATGGCCCGCGCTCGAGCACTGCCTGAAGTGCTCGCACCTGTTCAATATTCTCGATTCGAGCGGCAGCATCGGTGTCACCGAGCGCACGACCTACATCTTGCGCGTCCGTCAGTTGGCCGTGAAGATCGCCAAGGCCTACGTCGGAGAGACGCCTGCGCCGGCCGGCGGCGAAGCAGGCCCGATGCCGCCCGGCTTCGGCGAGGCACGCGCGAAACCGGCGGGGAGCGTCTAGCCGATGGATCGCGAGCTGCTGATCGAGATCGGGTGTGAGGAGATTCCCGCCGGCTGGCTTCCGGATCTGACGCTGCAGATGGCGCAGCGGCTCGATGCGCGCCTCAAGGATGCCCGCGTGGACGCAGACCGGCCGGTCGAAAGCTACAGCACGCCGCGCCGCCTGACGGCGCGGGTGGTACGGCTCGCCGAGCGTCAATCCGACTTCGACGAGCTGGTCAACGGCCCGCCGGTGTCGGCGGCCTTCAGGCCGGATGGCGAGCCGACGCCGGCGGCCATCGGTTTTGGCAAGAAGTACGGAGTGGAGGTCTCGTCGCTCGAGCGCGTGCAGACCCCGAAAGGGCTGTACCTGGCTCATCGCGTTCATCACCGTGGCAAGGCTACGGTCGATGTGCTCCCGGATGTGTTCGGCGGCTTGTTGCGGGATCTCAGGTTTCCGAAGCAGATGCGCTGGGACGCGTTCCTCGAAGACGGCAAGGGGCCGTTGGTATTCGCACGCCCCATTCGCTGGCTCATGTTGCTCTATGGCGGTCGCGTGGTGCCGTTTGTGATTCGGCGGACCGAATTGGCGCAAGGACCGCTCGTCCAAGACATCAGGACCGGCGCCAATACCTACGGGCACCGCTTTCTCACGACGAGTGGCCGTGCCGGGAGGGCGATCAAGGTCAAGACCTTTGACGACTACCAATCGCGGCTCCTCGAGAATTTCGTCATCCTTGATCGCGCCGAACGCGAGTCGAGGATTCGTCGGGAGTTGGAGACCCATGCCCGCAAGCTGGGCGGTCGCGTCAGTGGCCTCGTAGCCGCGCAGTCGTCGCTGCTGCGGGAGGTTCCGGACCTGGTCGAGTACCCCTCGGTCGTCGCCGGGCACTATCCGGTGGAGTTCCTGAGTCTTCCCGAGGAAGTGCTGACGACAACCATGATTCATCATCAGCACTATTTCCCCGTGGTGGACGCCGAAGGGCGGCTGAAGCCGGCGTTCCTGGCCGTGACCAACACGCAGGCGGAGAAGCCGGAGATCATCGCGCGCAACTCCGAGCGCGTGCTCATCGCCAGGTTGCGCGATGCGCGGTTCTTCTGGGACGCAGACCGCAAGGCCAGCCTCGCGTCACGCGTCGGCCGGCTCTCGACCATCCTCTTCCACAAGAGGCTTGGGAGCTATCGAGAGAAGGCGGACCGCGTGGCAGCCCTCGCGCGATGGGTGGCGGCCGAAGCGCTCCGGCAGTCTGAAGCTGCGGTCCATGCTGAAACCGCGGGGCGCCTCTGCAAGGCGGACCAGGCAACCGACATGGTCCGTGAGCTCACCGAACTTCAGGGCACGATGGGCGGGATCTACGCGCGCGAAGAGGGGCAGCCGGAGGAGGTCTGGAAGGCGATCTACTTCCACTACATGCCGATTGGCGTTGAGCCGGACGCGCCGCCGTCGCGACAGCAGCTTGGCGCCGCTGCCGTGACGTGGGCGGCAGTGTCGTTGGCCGACAAGCTCGATTCGGTGGTTGGGATGTTCTCGGCCGGCGAGCGCCCGACCGGTTCGCGCGATCCGCTCGGGCTTCGGCGACAGGCCCAGGGAGTCGTGAAGATTCTTGCGGACCTGCCCGCTCTCACCGGACTCGATGTGCGTCTCCGGGTTGGGCCGCTTCTCGCACGGGCTGCGGAGCCGTTTGGCGGCCTCGCTCCATTCCGGGAGCCGCTCCTTGCCTTCATGGCGGACCGGCTCACGTACCTGCTGGAGCAGCGGACATTCGACGTGCGGAGCGTGCGGGCGGTGATGCACGCAGGAATTGAACAGCTCAGTCCGCTCGAGGCGAGGCAGAAGCTCGAGGCGTTGGCCCAGATGTCGGGTTCCCAGGCTCTGCTGGGCGTGGCGGGTTTGCTGAAGCGCGTGAAGAACATCACGAAAGGAATTTCCGTGGAGGGTGGCACATTGGAAGGCCAGCCGCATCGGTCGCGTCTGCACGAGCCGGCAGAGTTGGCACTGGCGGTTGCGCTCGATGCGCGGAGTCAGACCATTCGAGACGCGGCCGCGCGCGGCGATTATCGGGAGGCGTTTGCGGGCATCGCGGCGCTGCAGCCGCCGGCGGCGAAGTTTTTCGACGATGTGCTGGTGATGGCCGATGATGACGGCCTGCGGACCGCCCGGCTGGCACTGGTCGCGACGCTGCGGGATCTCATCATGGATATCGCGGACATCTCGGAGATTGCCGCGGACGATCGCGTGGGCGAGGGCCCACGCGCTGCGGGTGGCGTCTAGCAGGGGCTTCTGCCCAGTGCCTGGGAGAGCAGATTCGAATGGCGAGGAAGGCGACAAGGACGATGGCGGCCACAAAGGGAAAGCGCGCGGCGAAGGGCAAGTACGTGTACTTCTTTGGCAAGAAGACCGACGGGGATGGCGCCATGAAGCCGCTTCTTGGCGGCAAGGGGGCCAATCTCGCCGAGATGTGTCGCATCGGGTTACCCGTGCCGCCCGGATTCACCATCACGACCGAGGTCTGCACGTACTACTACGGCCACACGCGCTCGTACCCGTCCACGCTGCGTGCGCAGATGGAAGCAGGCGTGGCCGCGCTCGAGAAGCAGACCGGGAAGAGGTTCGGTGACTTGAAGAACCCGCTGCTCGTGTCCGTCCGATCCGGCGCCCGCGACTCGATGCCGGGCATGATGGACACCATCCTGAATCTCGGCCTCAACGATCAGACCGTGGAAGCGCTCGCCAGGAAGACCGGCAACCCCCGCTTTGCGTGGGACTGTTATCGCCGCTTCGTCCAGATGTATGGCGACGTCGTCCTCGGCGTGCAGAAGCGCCCGGACGAGGACCACGAGCCGTTCGAGACGGTCATCGAGAAGCTCAAACATGAGCGCCATCACCACGGCATCGAGGACACCAAGCTCTCGGTCGAGGACCTGAAGGAGCTCGTGGTTCGATTCAAGGGTCTTGTCAAGGAGCGCGCGGGCAAGAACTTTCCAGCGTCACCATGGGAGCAGTTGATGGGCGCCATCGGCGCCGTCTTTGGCTCCTGGATGAACGATCGCGCTGTTGTCTACCGTCGCAAGTACAACATCCCGTCCGAGTGGGGCACCGCGGTCAACGTCCAGGCCATGGTGTATGGGAACACGGGTGACATGTCCGGTTCCGGGGTTGCATTTACCCGCAACCCGGCCAACGGGGTCAAGGAGTTCTACGGCGAATTTCTCATCAACGCGCAGGGTGAGGACGTCGTCGCGGGTGTCCGCACGCCTGAACCGGTCGCCGAGCTGAGGAAGCAGATGCCGGCTGCGTACCACGAGCTGGAGCGTATCCGCCAGACCCTCGAGCGGCATTTCAAAGACGTGCAGGACTTTGAGTTCACGATCGAGGATGGCGTCGTCTACATGTTGCAGACACGCAATGGGAAGCGCACGGCCATGGCCGCGCTGAAGTTCTCCATCGACATGTGCAAGGAGAAGCTGATCGACTGGAGGACCGCGGTGATGCGCAATCCGGCCGATCAGCTCGAACAGCTGCTCGCGCCGGTGTTCGACGCCGCCGAAGTGAAGAAGGTCTCCGAGATTGCCAAGGGGCTCCCTGCGGGGCCGGGCGCGGCGTCGGGTCAGATCTATCTGAATGCTGACCGCGCCGTTGTCGCGGCGGAGAAGGGCCAGAAAGTTCTCCTCGTCCGCGTCGAGACATCACCCGAAGACCTCCGTGGCATGATCGCCGCCGAGGGTATTCTCACCGCCCGGGGCGGTGTGTCCTCGCACGCAGCTCTCGTGGCGCGCCAGATGGGTAAAGTCTGCGTCTGTGGCGCCGCGGCAGTGGAGGTGGACTATCACGCTCGGACCGTGTCGGTGGGCCGCCAGACGTTCAAGGAAGGCGACTGGATGTCGATCGACGGCACCGTGGGCAGGGTCTATGCGGGCAAGGTCAAGACCGCGCCCTCCGAGATCGTGGCCGGCCTGATCGAGGGGAACGCGGCGGCAAGGCGGACCGAGAAGTTCAAGAGCTTCCAGCAGCTCATGAAGTGGTGCGCCCAGGCCACTCGCATGGTGGTGCGCACCAACGCCGACACGCCCGAGCAGGCACGCAGCGCCATGGCGTTCGGCGCGGTCGGCATTGGTCTGTGCCGGACCGAGCACATGTTCTTCGAGGGAGACCGCATCGACGCGATGCGCGAAATGATTCTCGCCGAAACGCTCGACGCGCGGAAGGCGGCGCTCGCCAAGCTGCTGCCGTATCAACGCGACGACTTTACGGGGATCTTTCGGGCGCTCAAGGGTTACCCGGCGACCATTCGGTTCCTCGATCCGCCGCTGCACGAGTTTCTCCCGAACACTCCGGAGCAGCAGGCGGACCTCGCGAAGAAGCTTCGCATTCCGGTCGAGGTGATTCACTCACGCGTTCATCAGCTCCACGAGTTCAATCCGATGCTGGGCTTCCGCGGCTGCCGCCTCGGCATCGGCCACCCGGAAATCTCGGCAATGCAGGCGCGCGCCGTCTTCGAAGCGGCCGCCATCGTCCAGCGGGAGGGCATCAAGGTGCGCCCCGAGATCATGATTCCACTCGTCGGATTCAAGAAGGAGCTCGACCTGCAGCTCGCGGTCGTGCACCAGGCCGCGCGCGAGGTGCAGCTCGAACGGAAGGTGAAGCTCAACTACGTCGTCGGCACGATGATCGAGGTGCCGCGTGGGGCGCTGACCGCCGACGAGATCGCGGAGTCGGCGGAGTTCTTCAGCTTCGGCACGAACGACCTCACGCAGACGGCGCTTGGCATGTCGCGTGACGACTCCGGATCGTTCCTCCCGAACTACACGGAGCTCGAGATCGTGAAGCGGAATCCCTTTGCCACGGTCGATCAGGCAGGTGTTGGCCAGCTCGTCGAGATCGCCGTCGCGAAGGGTCGCAAGACCAGGCCGGATATCAAGCTCGGCGTCTGCGGCGAGCATGGCGGCGACCCGGCTTCGATCTCCTTTTTCGAGAAGGTCGGGCTGAACTACGTGAGCTGCTCGCCGTACCGCGTGCCGGTGGCGCGCCTCGCGGCTGCGCAGGCGGCGCTGTCAGCGAAGACGGGTCGCTGAAGGCCTCACGTGGCCGGAACCCCGGTGCCGAACAGGAGTCTGGGCGCGAACCGAAAAGAGAGAGCTGAGCGGAGTGAACTGACTTGATAGAGGTCCGCGTTCACGAGGACGGCGTGACGAGACCTGTCGAGCGGGTCGATCCCGCGTGGCTCGACCCCGCCTCGAAGGCGATTGTCTGGGTGGACCTCGTGCACCCGACTCCGGAAGAAGGTCAGCAGATCCTGGCCGGCGTCTTTCACCTGCATCCCCTCGCGATCGAGGACGCCCTCAGCGAGATTCACCATCCGAAGATCGAACCCTACGAGGGCTATCTCTATCTCATCCTTCACGGCATCGACTATCACCGTGGCGAGCGGAACTTTGCCACGCGCGACGTGGACTTCTTCGTGGGAAGGAACTATCTGGTCACCGCCCACGACGGACATTCCCGCAGCATCGCCGACGTGAAGGCGACGTGCGAGCGGCGCGATGACGTGATGGCGGAGGGCCCGATCGCGCTCCTGCATCGGATCGTCGACCGGATGGTGGATAACTATCGGCCGGAGATCGATCGGCTCGAGGAGGAGATAGACGAGGTCGAGAACCTCGCGATTGTGGGGTATCGGAAGGATGTCGTCCGGCAGATCCTCTCGCTCAAGCGTGATCTTGCCGGCTTGCGACGCGTCGTCCTCCCTCAGCGCGACCTGGTCGGGCGTCTGGCCCGCAGAGAGTTCCCGCAGATTACGGACGAACTGACGTACCGGTTTCGAGACGTCCACGACAACCTCGTGCGGCTGTCCGACGAGGCCACGTTGTTTCAGGATCGCGTCACGAGCATCCTGGAGGCGCACCTCTCGGCGATCTCGAACAGGCTGAACGAGGTGATGAAGGTGCTCACCGTGATGTCCACGATCTTCCTCCCGCTGACGGTCTTGACTGGTATCTGGGGAATGAACGTTCCCCTTCCGGTCCTCCCTGGCGGGGAAGCGGCGCAGTTCTGGTGGATTGCGGCGGCCATGGCGGCGATCACGGTGTCGATGCTCGCGTTCTTTCATCGCAGAGGCTGGATCTAGTGGCGCGGATCCATCTGCTGCCGTTAGACCTCGCCAATCAGATCGCCGCGGGCGAAGTCGTCGAGCGGCCGGCGTCGGTCATCAAGGAGTTGGTCGAGAACTCCATCGATGCCGGCGCCAGACGGGTGGCCGTCCTCGTGGAGCTTGGCGGAAAGAAGCGGATCCGTGTCGAGGACGACGGCGAGGGGATGGAGCCTGAGGATGCGCGCCTCGCCATCGAGCGCCATGCGACCAGCAAGATTCACCGCGCGGAGGATCTCGAGCGGATTGCGACCCTGGGATTTCGAGGCGAGGCGCTGCCGAGCATTGCCTCCGTGTCGCACTTCACGCTGCGCAGCCGTGCCCGTGGTGCCACGTCAGGAACCGAGATCAAGGTCAGCGGCGGCGCTGTTGGATCGGTCACCGAGGTTGGCATGCCGGAGGGCACGTCAATCGAGGTTGCGGATGTGTTCTACAACCTGCCCGCGCGGCGCAAGTTCCTGAAATCTGATGCCGCCGAGGCGGGGCAGGTCTCCCGGGTGGTCACGCAGCTCGCGCTGTGCTACCCGGAGATAGGGTTTGCGCTGACGAGCTCAGGGCGAAAAGTCCTGGAGTGTCCGCCCGTGTCCACGCTCCGTGACCGCCTGTACCAGTTGTACGGTGATCGTCCGGATCTTGTGGAGGTCAGGCGTGACAAGGGAGACGTGAGGGTGGTCGGCTACGTAGCAGCCCTGGCGGAACAGGGGCCCCTCGGCGGAGCTCAGGGCGGGCCGACGCGAGGGCCGCAGAACATCTTCGTGAACCGGCGTATCGTGAAGGACAAGACCATCGCGCACGCCATCATCGACTCCTACAGCGTCGCGTCGATCAAGGAGCGCAGCCCGGAGGTGCATCTCTTCATCGACATGCCGCCGGACGCGGTCGATGTCAACGTGCACCCCACGAAGGCGGAGGTGCGCTTTCGCGACCAGTCCTATATCCACGAGATCGTCCGGCGGACATTGGGCGATGCTCTCGGCAGAGGTCCGGCACCGGAGCTCCAACTCGAGGCTCCAGCGGTTGGCCAGAGCTATCCGTCCACGCGGCCTTTGCCGCACGCGTATCCAACCACATTCCCAAGTCGCTGGACGACGGGCGCCCCACCCGCCTCCGCCGAAGGCGTCGGCGCGGCAAGCCATCTAGCACCGGCGAGCGCCATTCCGACGGCTTCGCCCGGCGCCGCCGTGAGTGCTCTCCGCCCGATGATGGCCTTGGGTCAGTTTCGCGACACGTTCATCGTGGCCGTGGACGAAGAGGGGATCGCGATTATCGATCAGCACGTGGCGCACGAGCGAGTGCTGTTCGAGCGAATTACCGAGCGCCTGACCGGTGGACGCCTCGAGAGCCAACGGCTGCTCGTGCCTATCCTCATGGATCTTCCGGCGGCAGGCCTGCAGGCGATCGCGGCGCACGCGATGGACCTCGAGCGCCTTGGTTTTGAGATTGAGGCGTTTGGCGGTGGCGCGGTCAAGGTCACGGCGTTTCCAGTATTGTTGCGCCGGGAAGATTGCGAGGCTGCCATCCGTGCGTTGGCGGAAGACCTGGATGGATTCGACAGGGGCTCGCGCGTCGAGGAGGCTCTCAAGCGTATTGCCGCGACGATGGCATGTCACGCAGCGGTGAAAGCCAACTACCCGCTCACGCCGGAGAAGATGGCACACATCCTCGACGAATTGCGTCAGACCGCCTATTCGACTATTTGCCCGCACGGGCGGCCGGTGATGTTGCGGCTGACGCGCCGCGAGGTCGAAAAGAACTTCCAGCGGATCTAGCGAATCCAAGAATCTCGTCCGTGTGTGAGTGAGATCCCGGTGCGGACTATGTCTTGCGCCGGGTCGCCTTGATCCTCTCCCAGCCATCCAATCGCCGTTTGATCTCCTTCTCGAATCCGCGATCCGTCGGTGTGTAGTACTTCCGGCCGGCGAGGGATGCCGGCAGGCAGTCCATCGCGGCAATCGCGTCCGGTTCGTTGTGGGCGTACTGATAGTCCTTCCCGTAATCCAGCGCCTTCATCAACTTCGTCGGCGCATTGCGCAGGTGCAACGGTACCGGGTCGGCGGCCTGGGAGTGAGCGTCGACAGCGGCGGCGCTGTAGGCGGAGTACGACGCATTGCTCTTCGGCGCCGTGGCCAGATAGATGGCCGCTTGCGCGAGCGCCGTGTTGCCCTCGGGCATTCCCATGAAGTGGCAGGCGTCTTTGGCCGCAATCGCCAGGATTAGGCCCTGTGGGTCGGCGTTGCCGACATCCTCCGAGGCGAAGCGGACGAGACGGCGGGCGACGTAGAGCGGGTCTTCGCCCGCCTCCAGCATCCGCGCCACCCAATAGACGGCCGCGTCGGGATCGCTGTTACGCATCGACTTGTGCAACGCCGAAATCAGGTTGTAGTGCTCCTCGCCGCCTTTGTCATAGAGCAGCGCCCGCCGCTGAATCGACTGCTCGAGTTGCGGCATGCCGAGCTGCCGAGTCATGGTGGCTGGGTCGATGGGTGCCGCCGCGAGCGAAAAATCGAGGAGGTTGAGAGCGGCGCGCGCATCGCCGTTGGCGAATCCGGCGATTGCGGCAATCGCTTCGTCGGCCACCTCGGCTGACACCATGCCCAGGCCGCGCTCGGCGTCTGTCAGGGCGCGACGTAGGATGCGCTCGATTCCCTGCGCGTCAAGTGGCTGCAGGACGAACACCCTCGATCGCGAGAGGAGCGCCGCGTTCACTTCAAATGACGGGTTCTCCGTCGTGGCGCCGATGAGGACGATGTCTCCGCTTTCGACGCGTGGCAGGAAGGCATCCTGCTGTGCCTTGTTGAAGCGGTGGATCTCGTCCACGAAGACGATGGTGCGGCGGCCCGTCGTGCGGCGCCGAAGCTGGGCGGCAGCCATGACCTCCTTGATCTCCTTGATGCCGGCCATCACGGCGCTGAACGGCACGAAGTGCGCTCGCGTCATCTCGGCGATGATCCGGGCCAGGGTGGTCTTGCCTGTCCCGGGCGGTCCCCAGAGAATGATCGACTGCAGGAGGTCACGCTCGATGGCCTCACGCAGCGGCCTTCCCGGCGCGAGGATTGCGTCTTGGCCGACGACTTCGTCCAGCGTGCGAGGGCGGATGCGCTCGGCGAGCGGCGTTCCGACAGCAGGCGGACCTGAAGGTCGTAGGGGCGGACCTGAAGGTCCGCCCCTACGAGCGCCATCATCCTCGTGTAGGGGCGGACCTTGAGGTCCGCCCGGCTCGTCGTCGAAGAGGGATCCGCTCATGGCCTTCGGCTTTCGCTCGGGCCAGACCGAGCAACATCAAGGGGCGCCCGCTGCCGCCGCGCAGTGTAGACCAGGATGGCGGCCGCGGCGGCCACATTGAGGGATTCCACCGGGGGTGCCATTGGGATGGAGACGCGCTCAGCGCAGCGTGCGGCGACGATTTCGTCCAGCCCGTGACCTTCGCCACCGAGCACGAGGCCAACGCGGCCGGTCCAGTCGATGTCATCTGGCGCTCGGCCGTCGCGTGGCACGGCCGCGACGGTGCGGGCGTCGTGCTGCTCCAGGCAGGTGAGCACGGACTGCAACGGCAATCCGTGCACGATTGGGAGTCGCAATGCGCTGCCCATGCTGCCGCGGAGTGCCTTCCAGGAGAAAGGGCTTGTGGAGGCGCCGCATACCAGCACGCCGGTCACGCCCCCGGCCTCGGCGGCCCGCAGGAGCGAGCCGAGGTTGCCGGGATCCTGTACGTCGACGACCACGAGGATGAATCCGCCGGGCCGAACGCAGATGGAAGTCGCAGTCGTCGGGACGCGGCGGGCAATCGCCACGATGCCGGAGGGTGTCCTGACGGGGCTCATGAGCGCGAACGCCTGTTCAGAGGCGGAGATCACCTCGACCCCTTCGCGTTCGAGCACGAGGGCCAGCGCGGCTTCCTCGCTGTTCGAGTCCAAGCTGCCAGAGGCGACGGCGACAACCTCGAGCTCCAGCCCCGCCGCCCGGGCGTCGCGTACGAGGTGGATCCCGTCAAGCAGGAGACGGACACCCGCGGCGTCTGGCGTGCTGGCGAGCTCGCGAAAAGCGCGGGCGATCGGGTTCTGACGGCTGGTGATGGAGTTCATGGTTCTGAAGGACGCCACATCCCTCGACAACGTCCGGGGTACCCTGAGCGCAAGTCGAAGGACGGAGACACAGGGCGCACAGGAACATACTAGCGAAAATCGCCCTGTGTGCTCGGTGTCACCGTGGCGCCTGCTGAAAAGGACTGTGGTACAGTCTCATTTCACGCATGAAAGACCGGATTCTGAAGCGATTTCACGACGAGCTCGCCGCACTCGAACGCGAGTTGAAGGTGGATCTTCCCAGAGAGATTCAGCGCGCTCGCGAGCTGGGTGACCTCCGGGAAAACGCCGAGTACAAGTCGGCGAAAGAGCGG
This sequence comes from Acidobacteriota bacterium, assembly GCA_021731165.1. Classification (GTDB taxonomy): domain Bacteria; phylum Acidobacteriota; class Vicinamibacteria; order Vicinamibacterales; family UBA2999; genus JAKFXY01. Next base: position 11,863 of record JAKFXY010000052.1, read on the forward strand.
CAGGAGATCGTGAATGCCCGCATCGCGATGCTGAAGAAGCGCGTGGGCGAGATCTCGCTGATGAACATGGACCGTATCCCGAAGGGCAAGGCTGGCTTCGGATCTACGGTGCATCTGCGCGAAAAAACCGGTGTCATCGTCGTCTACCAGCTCGTGATGCCCGAGGAGGCCAACGCGGAGAAGGGCATGATCTCCACCTCCTCTCCAATCGGGCGCGCGATCCTCAACAAGGAGGAGGGTGACGAGATCAAGGTCGTGACGCCAAACGGAGCCCGCGCCTTCGCGCTCGTCAAACTCATCACGATCCACGACTCCATCACGATCCTCGACTCCGAAGACTAGTGCACGCCTACTCGCCCGAACGCCGCACCGCACTCGTCCTGTGCGGCACCGGCGCGCACGGCGCGTACCACGCAGGGGTTCTCCGGGCGATCGAGGAGGCCGGTGTGAAGATCGACGTTGTCGCCGGCCAGGGTATCGGTGCGGCCGCGGCGGCACTGTCCGCGATCGACGGGGCAGCGAAGCTGTGGGAGGACGGTGGAGTGTGGCGCTCCCAGCGGGTCGCCGGCTTTTACCGACCAAAGCGTGCGATCCGTCTCGCGTGGTGGCTGGCTTTCGTCGTCGCGGTTCTTGCCGCGATTCCATTGCTGCTCTTGGCAGCCGGGGTTTCCCGCCCGAACCTCGCGCGAGTGGCGCTGGCGGTGCCGGTTGCGGCAGCCGTGGCATTCATGTTGATGGCGCGGAGAGCGCCGAGCAAACGGAGGGCCACCGGCCGGTGGTGGTGGCGGCTGACTGGTGCGCCGCTCGACGGGGCGGGCGCGCGCGATCAGGTTGTGGGCGCTGCGTGGCAACTCATCCGCGGTGCCGTTCAGGCCGCGCACCCTTCGCGCGCCCTGTTTGGGCGGCGTTATTCGGAGGTCCTGTCGGAAAACCTGAGCCAGCCGGGGTTTCGCGAGCTCATGGTGATGGCCACGGACGTCGATACGAAGCGCGACGTCGTGGCCGCGATGCTGCGCGAGCCCTTCCGGCATGCCTTCATGGCATCGCAGCCGGGCCGCGAGCGGAAGGCCGAGGCCATCGATCTTGCCGGCACGGGGCGCGACCTCGCGTTTGAAATCATCGCCGGCGCGATGACCCCTCCTGTCGGCTGCGATCTTCACCCGATCACGTTCGCGCCCGACAGCTTCTGGCGCGGGGAGACGCACCGCTTCTGTGACCGGCCTGGCCTGATTGAGCGCCTCCTGAGCGAGCTGGCCGCCGCCGGTGTTACGCAGGCCATCGTGGTCAATGCCGCCTCGCCGGTCTCGGCGCCGCATCGTCTGGCCTCGCCGCGGTTCGACACTCGCGGCCGGCTCGGTGAGTTTCTGGCGGCAGCCGAGTGCGCGGCGGTACAGCAGGCGCTCGATGCGTCCGGCGCGCGATTCGAGGCCCTCTACCTGATCTGTCCGGCGCACAATCCCGTCGGCCCCTTCGACTTCGCCGGTGCCTATGACGACGCGTCGGATCGACGTCACAGTCTGTTCGAGTTGATGGAGCGCGCGTACGAGGATGCGTATCGCCAGTTCATCGAGCCGGCCGTCGGCGCCAGCGGCGAGCAGCTGGCGCGCCCGGCTGGAGCCGACGGACTGGCAAATCGCACGGACATCAAAAGTGCATAGGGCGTCGGTGCCTCATCGTGGATATGGCGCGGACGCTCGGATGAGCCGGCCGTCCGAAAGCCGGAACGTCAGGGTCGGCCGCGCTGCCGTCGGCTGATCGAGCGACGGCACGATCGCGCCGGTCCAGCCCTTTCCGACATGCGTGACAATCGCGTCCGCCACCGCGCTGCCGAAGGCGGCGTCCAGGTTGTAGCGGCTGCGCAAGTCGTCCACCAACAGGATGGAGCCCGTCTCGCCCTCGGTGGCAGCCGCCAGCCGGACTTGACGCATGACGCCGGCCGAGAGGTCGGCCAGCGATACCCATCGGATGTTGCGCTGCCTGTAGATTGGAACGAGCAGGATCGCGAGGATCAGTAGTCCCGTCGCCGCTCGTCGAAAGCGAGCCGGCTCGACTCGCGCCGCGGCGCTGGCGACGCCCGCCACGATCAGTGCACTGCCAATCGATGGAAGGGTGGCATAGAGGCTGGATCGCACCGGCAGGAAGATCGTGATCAGGTAGAACGCCACGAACCAGCAGGCGCCGAAAACGACGATCCGGCGCTCGGGCTCATTCGTGCGCGGGACGCGGCGGGCCAGGATCGCCAGGACGGCCACCACGACGACAGCCAGCGAGGCACCGCGGTCCAGGTATTCGAGGATGTTTCGCGCGATCGCCGGCGGCGCGAACGTGAACTGGTACTCGGCCGGGGCGGACACGGGACCGAACGCACCGCTGTTGGCGCGCAACAGGGCGTACACGGCGAGGGAGAGCCAGAGCGGCCAGCTGCCGATCGCGGCGCTCCGGATTCGAGATGAACCATGCGCATCGAGGAAGGCGACAGCCGCGAAGAATGCCGGGACGAGGACGGCTTCTTCCTTGCAAAACAACGCGCAGAGGCAACACATCCCAGCGAGTGCGCGGTGGCGAGACGCCCACGCGTGAGCCGTGCAGAGTGTGAACAGGCAGACCAGCAGAGCCGTTCGCCCGCTCAGCCAGAGAATCGCCATGTTGATGCCGTGAAAATTGAACAGCCAGACTGCCGTCCCCAGCAGCGCGGCGCCCGCGGGTAGGGTGAACCGGCGCGCCAATGCGTACAGCAGTGCCGCGTCGAGCAAGGCAAGCGCGAGGTTCGTCAGTCCGTACGCAAAAGGGTTCAGCCCGGACACTCGATAGTTGGCGGCAAAGCTCAAGGACACCAGCGGGCGATAGAAGCCGACATTGCGGACAAAGACGGCCGCGACATCTCCAACGGAGGAAGGGCGATTCTCGCGCACCCATCGAAAATCGTCCTTGATAAATCCGTGACCGGCGTCGGGAAGGTAAATCGCCAGGAAGGCGAGGAGGAGGATCGCCGCAGAGAGACGAAGGCGCACCTAGGCCTTGACGAGCTTCCTCTCCGGCGCCTGGTGCTCGTGAAGGAACTCGAGCACGAGCGAGAGCACCTTTCCGGTGACCTGGTCGGCCCTGAGAGTTCCGAACTTGTCGCGGAAGGCGGCGAACGGAACGACCGCCTTGGCCATTGCCCGATGGCCTCCGGCGCTGCCGATGTCAGCGAAGTAGCGCCGAACGAAATCCCCCGCATTGCGCGAGTAGCCGAGATTGCGTACTGACATCACGAGGGAGTCATTCACGATCCCGGACACGACTGTCCACTTGACGTTCTCGAGTTGCAGGTAAAACTCGGCGATGTAGGCGATGACGTCTTCGCGCGGCGTGGGCCCAAGGAATGTGCAGAAGATCTGTTCGCTCATCTGTCCCTGCTGATTGGCCTTCAGCACGTAATTCAGCCGCTCGGCGGTGATTTCCGCGCCCTCCATCTTACGGATCAACATCGCGTCGGCGAGCGGGTACAGGTAGGAGAACGCATCGACATCCACCCGAGTAGCCTGGCGGTTGAAGAACAGCGTGTCCGACTTGATGGCGTAGAGCATCGCGGTCGCGGTGCGCTCGGAGATCTTCTCGTCCACGGCGCGCAGGTGCTCGCACAGAATCGTCGAGGTGGACCCGTAGTCCGTGCGGATGTCCTTGTAGACGGCACTGTAGCCGGTCTGCTCCGGATGGTGATCGATGACGAGATCCGCGTGGCTGATGACGCCAGGGAAGTAGTGCGGTTGGACGTCCACCATTGCGATCCGGTCGAACTCCGGGATCTGTTCAGGCCTGATCGGCTCGACGTGAATGTCGAGCAGATTGACCATCCGCAGGTTCTCTGGACGGGTGACGCCCCGAATGGCGCCAATGACAGCCGTGGTCTTCGTGCGATGCAGGAGGTTGCGCAGAGCGAGGCCGCTCGCCATCGCGTCCGGGTCGGGGTCGTTGTGAAGCAAGATCAGGACGCGCGCCGCATCGGCAAAGAACCGCTGGTACTGTTGGACCTTGAGACGTGTCAGCGACCGGCTGAACTCGGTGAGGAGCGGCCCGCCGAATAGCTCGGCCATTGTCAGGTAGCTGAGCTCAGGGAACGCGGACTTGAGCTGTTCCTCTCGTTCGGCGGCATGCGGGATCCCGACGCCGAGGACGTACACGAGAGTGCCACCGGCGTCCCGAATGGCCTCGAGTGTTCGCCGCAAGCCGCGCATGCCGTCGTCTTCCACGACCACGCAGGTACCGGGGGTGACGTCGGCCTTGATGTACGTGTCGGTGCGCTTCGGGTCGGCCGGCGACACGTTGAGGCCTGCGTCGTGGAGGCGGCGGGCGAGGAGCTTGCTCTCCACCAGGAACTCGACCTCGAAGCTCGGTTGCAGGACTTCGGAAAGAGTCCGAATCACCACCTCGGATCGGCAGACGGCGAGGCACCTCATCTTGGCAGCAGTGTTCCCGGTGAATCTGTTCGCATGCGCGACAACCCGAAATTATACCTGCTAACCGTGGGTGTGGAAGCCCGCGTCTGCCGGTGGACGGCGGGGAGTGGGTGGTAGATGGTGCGTGGCGGTGGGATAATGACCCGTTGAGCCACAGGCGTATGGCCCGCATCATGCCTACGCCCCGCCACCTACCACCTACCACCCAGTCCCATGTCTTCGGTCCACGATCGGTTCGAGCTCGTCAGTGACTTTCAGGTCCGTGGCGACCAGGTTCGCGCCATACCCGAGCTCGTCGATGGGCTGAACCGCGGCGACTCCCATCAGGTGCTGCTCGGGGTCACCGGATCGGGGAAGACGTACACGATGGCGCAGGTGGTGGCTACGGTGAACCGGCCCACGCTGGTCATGGCGCACAACAAGACCCTGGCCGCCCAGCTCTACCAGGAATTCACGCGCTTCTTTCCCAAGAACGCCGTGGAGTACTTCGTCAGCTACTACGACTTCTACCAGCCAGAGGCCTACGTCCCGGCAACCGACTCCTACATTGAAAAGGAGGCGACGATCAACGACGAGATCGATCGTCTCCGGCTGTCCGCCACGCGCTCGCTCTTCGAGCGCCGCGACGTCATCATCGTCGCCAGCGTGTCCTGCATCTACGGCCTTGGTTCGCCCGAGGCCTACTACGGGATGCTGCTGCCGCTCGAGGTCGGACAGCGCATCGACCGCGACCAGATTCTCCGGAAGCTGGTCGAAATTCAATACGAGCGCAACGACGTCGAGTTCGGGAGAGGCACGTTCCGCGTGCGCGGCGACATCGTGGAGGTCGTGCCGTCGTACGAAGAGCATGCGCTGCGGATCGGGCTGTTCGGCGACGAGGTTGACGAGCTGGCCTGGTTCGATCCCCTTACCGGCAAGGTGCTCAAGCGGGTGGACAAGGTGGCCGTCTACCCGAAGTCCCATTTCGTGACGTCCCGTGACCGCACCAGGCAGGCCGTTGAATCGATCAAGGAGGAGTTGGGTTCCCGTCGCAGCCAACTCGAGTCGGAGGGAAAGCTCGTCGAGGCGCAGCGCCTGCACCAGCGGACGATGTTCGACCTCGAAATGATGCGTGAAATCGGCTACTGCCACGGAATCGAGAACTACGCGAGGCATCTCACCGGGCGGACGCCGGGTGCACCGCCCCCCACGCTGCTCGACTATCTGCCCAAGGACGCGATTGTGATCGTGGACGAGAGTCATCAGACGGTGCCTCAAGTGCGCGGCATGTATGCGGGGGATCGGTCGCGCAAGGAGGTTCTCGTCAACTATGGCTTCCGTCTGCCCTCGGCGCTCGATAATCGCCCGCTGAACTTCGCCGAATGGGAGGCGCGCGTGGGTCAGGTGGTGTTCGTGTCGGCCACCCCTGGACCGTACGAGCTGGCGAAGGCCGGTGGCGTGGTCGTCGAACAGGTCATCCGGCCGACCGGCCTGATTGATCCACCCATTGACGTGCGTCCGGTCAAGGGACAGGTAGACGATTTGTTGCACGAGATTCGCGACCGGGCGACGAAGAGGGAGCGCGTGCTGGTGACGACGCTCACGAAACGGATGGCCGAGGACTTGACGACGTACTACCAGGAGTTGGGCGTCAAGGTTCGCTACCTGCACTCGGACATCGAGACTCTCGAGCGGGTCGAGATCCTTCGGGACCTTCGGCGGGGTGTGTTCGACGTCTTGGTAGGCATCAATCTGCTGCGTGAAGGGCTGGATCTACCCGAGGTGTCCCTGGTGGCGATTCTCGATGCCGACAAGGAGGGATTTCTGCGTTCGGCCGGTTCGTTAATCCAGACGTCTGGCCGCGCGGCGAGGAACCTCAATGGCCGCGTCATCATGTATGCGGATACGATTACAGCATCGATGAAATCGGCGATCGGGGAGATGGAGCGGCGCCGGGTCCGCCAGCATGCCTACAACGAAGAGCACGGGATTACGCCGGAGTCCGTCATGCGTTCGATTGACGAGGTCCTGTCGAGTGTCTATGAGTGGGACTATGGCGGCGTGCCCGCGGCGCCCGATCCGCGCGATGCATTCGGAACGCAGGCCGAACTCGACGCCGAGATCGCCCGGCTCCAGGCGGACATGAGGTCGGCGGCCGCGAATCTCGACTTCGAGCGGGCGGCCTCCCTTCGCGACAGGCTCAGAACACTGCGCGGGCGCGATCTGGGGCTGACCGGTTCGCCGGCAGGGCGATGACCGGGTTATTCGCGTGATCCAGCATTGGTTGAAGGCCGCCGTTCTCGAGGTGCAGGAGTACGTGCGCCTGCAGGGCGCCACGATGCGGGCCATCGTCAGAGGGCCCTACTACTGGCACGACATCATCGAGCAGTTCGACCAGATTGGGCTCGGCTCGCTGACCGTCGTCGTGCTGACCGGCTTCTTCACGGGCGCCGTGCTGGCGCTGCAGAGCGGATTCACGCTCGACCAGTTTGGCGCACGCCCGTTCGTGGGCCGACTGGTCAGCGCCTCGATGATCAAGGAGCTCGGACCCGTGCTGACCGGATTGATGTTGGCCGGGCGTGTCGGGTCCGGTATCGCCGCGGAACTTGGCTCGATGGTCGTGACGGACCAGATCAATGCCCTGCGTGCGCTTGGGACGGATCCGGTTCGCAAATTGGTCGTACCGCGCGTGATGGCGGGATTCCTCATGGCTCCGGTGTTGACCGTTGTGGCCGACACGGTGGGGATCATCGGCGGTTGGCTCATCACCACGTTCCAGTTGCGCGTGTCGTCTGGTGTCTACTGGACCTCGGTGACCGAAGCGCTCTACATCGAGGATGTCTGGATGGGGCTGATCAAGCCGTTCTTTCTCGGGTACGTGATTGTCACGGTGGGCTGCTACATTGGCCTCAGGGCCAAAGGCGGCACCCAAGGCGTCGGCCGTGCGACGACCAACGCCGTCGTCACGGCGTCGGTGGCGGTGATCGCTGTTGACTTCATCCTGACCCGCGTGTTGTTCACGCTCATGTATTAGGCGATGGACACGCTGACGCAATCCCCAGTCCAGGCCGCCGCCGCGCAAGGGGTGGAAGCGCCGGTGCTGGTGCTCGACAAGGTCTCGCTGGCATTCGACGACAAGGTCGTGCTGAGGGAAGTCAGCTTTACGTTGCTGCCCGGCCACACGAAGATCATCTTGGGGGCGAGCGGGTCCGGAAAGTCGGTGATGCTGAAGCTGATCGTCGGCTTGCTGAAGCCGGACGGCGGCAGCATCTACGTCAACGGCGAGCGCACGGATACGATGTCAGAGCGGGAGCTCATGAAGGTCCGCGCCGACCTCGGCATGGTCTTTCAGGAAGGCGCGCTGTTCGACTCCCTGACAGTCGCCGAGAACGTCGGCTACAAGCTCTACGAGGAATCCGACATGTCGGAGGACCAGGTGCGCCAGCGTGTGGAGGAGGTCCTGGGCTTCATCGGACTCCACGATTTCACCGACCGCATGCCGTCGGAGCTATCCGGCGGTCAACGCCGGCGCGTGGCGATCGCCCGTGCGATGGCCTTCAAGCCGCGGATTCTCCTGTATGACGAAGCGACGACGGGGCTCGACCCGATCACGGCTACGACGGTGGACGAAGAGATCATCAAGCTGCGTGACATCGAGAACGTCAGTTCGGTTCTTGTGACGCACCAGCTGCGCGACGCATTCTATACAGCGACGCACGAGGCGGTGCGCGATACGGGCGGCATCCGGGTCCAGGCCGCAAGCGATGAGAAGTCCGACGAAGCCGAGTTCCTGATGCTGAGGGACGGCCTTATCTGCTTCGAGGGGAATGCCGCAGAGCTGCGCGCCTCGAAGGATCCGTATTTGAAGACGTTTCTCTCATAGAGGTAGAAGGCGATGCCGCGGACTCGTTCACTGGCCTGGTCGGAACTGAAGATCGGCCTGATCTCACTCTTTGCCATCGTCATGGCCACCGCGCTGGTCTTCATGGTGAGTGGGGAGGGCGGATTCTTCTGGCAACGCTACGCGCTGAAGACGATGTTTGTTGATATTGCCGGCCTGAAGCCCGGCGCGCCGGTGCGCGTCGCGGGAGTGGAGGTCGGATCGGTCAGCGGCGTGGCGTTCGTGGGAGACCGCGTCGAGGTTCTCATGGAGGTCGGCAAGGACATGCAGTCACGAATCACCGACCGATCCACGGCGGTACTCGGGTCCGTGTCGCTTCTTGGGGAGGCGGCGGTGGATATCACGCCTTCGAGCCAGGGAACACCGATCCCTGAATGGGGCTATGTTCCGACCGGTACCTCGGCAGCCTCGGTGGCCGCTGTCGCGACGCAAGCTACCGAGGGGCTCGCCGAGGCGACCAAGATGCTGCAGGACATCCGGGCCGGGCGGGGGACGCTCGGGAAGCTCTTCACCGACGAGGCGCTCTACAGGGAGATCAACGGCTTCGTCGCGGCGGCCGAAAACGTGGTGTCGAAGGTCAACCAGGGACGCGGCACCCTCGGTCGGCTCGCCAACAACGACTCGGCGGCGAAAGCGCTAGAGGCATCGCTACAGAACCTTGAGACGGTGACCGCTCGGATCAAGTCTGGGGAAGGAAGCCTTGGGAAGCTCCTTAACGACGATGCGTTGAGTCGTTCGCTGACGTCTACGACAACCAACCTCGACACCATCACCGGTCGGATCAGCAGGGGCGAGGGAACGCTCGGGAAGCTGACGACCAATGACGAGCTTTTCACGCGGCTCAACTCGATGACCAACCGGCTTGACACGCTCGTGTCGTCGCTCCAGCAGGGAGACGGGACTGCCGGCCAACTGCTCAAGGACAAGCAGTTGTATGAGAACATGAATGGAACCGTGGGTGAACTGCGTGGCCTTGTGCAGGACATCCGCGCGAATCCGAAGAAGTACTTGAATGTTCGCGTGAGCATCTTCTGATGAGTGATCTGCTCTTGGGCATCATTGCGGTCTCCGTACTGGTCATGGCCGTGATCCAGGTCACCGCAATCGTCCTGGCCGCCCGCGTGGCGCGACGTCTTGGTGACGTCGCCGAGCGGCTCGAGCAGGACATCCGCCCGATTGTGACGAACCTGCAGGTGCTTACCGCGGAAGCCGCCCGGACTACCGTCATGGCGGCGGCCGCCGTTGATCGTGCGGATCGCCTCTTCGCCGATGTGGCTCAGCGGGTCGAGCAGACGCTCGGCGCGGTGCCCGGCTTGATCGAAGCGGCTCGCAATAGCTTCAACGTGGTGAGCGGGCTCCAGGGGCTGTTGGCCGCGTTCCGCGGGCTTCGGTCCACCAGCCGACGCAGCCCGGCACACGTCGAAGAGGAAGACGCGTTGTTCATCGGATGACGTCGGACTGAGGCGTTCATGGTCAAGCTGTCCTGCGTGCGTAGATATGCTCTCGTGGCCGCGGCGGTGCTCGCGCCGGCGCTCGCGGCGGCGCAGGATTCGAAGTCCGCGGTCCTTGCCGTTGAGCTTACCCAGCTGCTCGACACGGCGAAGCTCGATAGCATTGCCTCTAGGCACGGAGGTGGTCAGGACGGCTTTGTTGGCGCCTTGTACTTTCCAGGCAGCCAGCTGCTGGTGGTGAGTGGCACGTTTGCGGCGCCGGAGCGGGCTTCGGCGCTGCTCCTCCAGAAGTCGTACCGCGACATCTACATCGACTTGAACAGCGCTTCAGTGCCTGCGTCGAAGGTTTTCATCTCAGACCTCGGCGCAAACGGACTGCGCTTCAGGCGGGAGGACAACCGGCCGTATGACTCGGCGGACATCGGCTCAAAGGCCTACGCTTTCGACGGTGACTGGGGAAAGGCCAAGATCTCCAGGGATGAGTACACGAAGGCGTACCAGACTACCGACGAGCAATACGCGACGATGTTGCAGGCCCTGATCGCGCAACTGAAGAAGCCCTCGTAAGGCGACCCTGGCGCGACGGCGTTCCGTGGTCGTCATGTGTACGAGGCAAAGATTGGTGGGCGCGGATGGAATCGAACCATCGACCCCTCGCGTGTGAAGCGAGTGCTCTACCGCTGAGCCACGCGCCCGAAATCGTATCGGTTGTGCGGCGGGCCGTCGAAGCCAGCCATGGCTTCAGTCTATCTCAAGGCAGCCACTGCCCACTACTCACCACCCACCATCCGATCACATCGTGCCGTACAGTCGATCGCCGAAATCGCCGAGGCCGGGGACGATGTACTTGTAGGCATTGAGGTGTCGATCGACGACGGGGGTGTAGACGACGACATCTGGATGGTGGCGCTCCACGAGCGCCACCCCCTCCGGCGCGGCCACGATGCAGATCATCCGCAGTGTTTTGACTCCGGCCGCCTTGATCAGATCGATTGCCGCAACGGCGCTCCCGCCCGTGGCGAGCATCGGGTCAATCATCACCACATGGCTCTCGGCCAGACCCGTCGGCAAGTTCGCGTAGTAGGTCGAGGCGACGGCGGTGGACTCGTCGCGCCTGAGGCCGATATGACCGACTCGTGCGGCGGGAAGGAGCTCAAGGACCGCGTCGAGCATTCCGAGGCCGGCTCGAAGCACGGGCACCACCACGACGTCGCCGCTGACCGCACGTCCGTCCGCCGCCCCGAGCGGCGTCGTCACGGTCGCGGCCATTGAGGGAACGTCGCGGAGCGCCTCGGCGGCCAATAGCAGGCTGATTCGACGGGCGGCGCTCCGGAACTCCGGCGGAGCCGTTTGGGCATCGCGGAGTCGAAGGAGTGCGTCCTGCACGAGCGGGTGATCGACGATGTGAATCGGCACGGGGCGGCATAGTACCTTGAAGGCGGCTCCACGGAACAGGAGGCACCCGGCCGGGCCGTTGGGTGGGTCTCGCCGCCTAGACCGGCCGAAGGCATAGAATCGACCGAGTGTCCAGACCGATGCTGATCGCGGGTACCTTCCTCCTGGCGGTGGCGGCTTCCCTGTGCGCGCAGGGCCCCCGGCAGGTGGCTCTCGTCGTCACCAACGGAACAGTGGTGACGATGGACGCGGGCGGACGCATCATCGCCGATGGTGCCGTCGCCGTCGACGGCTCTGAAATCATCGCGGTTGATACCGCTGCCACCATCCAGCTGCAGTTCAGGGGACGCGAAACGATTGACGCCACCGGACAGGTGGTGCTCCCGGGTCTCGTCAATACTCACACGCACGCACCCATGGTGTTGTTCCGTGGGTTGGCGGACGACTTGGCCCTGATGGAGTGGCTGAACAGCTATATCTTCCCGGCTGAGGCCAAGATGGTGTCGCCGGAGTTCGTGCGGGCGGGGACCCGGTTGGCCGCACTGGAGATGATCCAGTCGGGCACCACCACGTACGCCGACATGTACTACTTCGAGGAGGAGGTCGCGAAGGCGACGAAGGCGGCGGGGCTGCGCGGAGTGCTCGGGCAGACGGTCATTCAGTTTCCCGTCGCGGACGCGAAGACGCCGGGGGAGGCGCTTACGCGCGCCGAGGCGTTCATCACGGCGTACAAGGGTGACGCACTGATTACTCCCGCCGTGGCGCCGCATGCGATGTATACGCTTGACGGTCCCACGCTCACCGCCACGCGGGCACTGTCGAAGAAGTATGGCGTGCCTACGTTGATTCACCTGTCGGAAACGCGCGACGAACAGAAGACAGCGGCAGAGCGGCGGGCGTCGTCGCCGACGGCCTACCTCGACGGCCTGGGTTTCCTGGGGCCTGGCGTACTGGCCGCGCACGGCGTGTGGGTCAGCGACACGGACATCGGCATCCTGAAAATGCGCGGCGTTGGCGTGTCGCACAATCCGGAAAGCAACATGAAGCTCGCGAGTGGAACGGCGCCGGTACCCGCATACCTGCGCGCCGGGATCGCGCTCGGGCTCGGCACGGATGGTGCCGCCAGCAACAACGATCTCGACATGTTCGACGCCATGCGCATGGCGTCGCTTCTTCACAAGCTCCAGTCGAACGACCCCCGTGTCGTTCCGGCGAGGACGGCGCTGGAGATGGCCACCATGGGCGGTGCGAGGGCCATGGGCATGGACAGGCGGATTGGCTCCCTCGAGCGGGGCAAACACGCCGACATCATCGTGGTCGGGATGAGCGCGGCCAGGCAGACGCCGCTCTACGATCCGATTTCCCACCTTGTGTACGTCACCAGGGGCGATGACGTCCGGACAACAATTGTCGATGGCAGGATCTTGATGCGCGATCGAAGGGTGCTGACCCTTGACGAAACGGCGGTGGTGAAGGAGGCGCGAGCCTGGGCCGACAGGATTCGCCTGGCGGTCAAGAAGGTGGATCCAATCGTTACTCCTCGATGACGCCGATGTACGGCAGGTTACGGTATCGCTCCCCATAGTCCAGCCCGTATCCCACGACAAACGAGTCCTCGATCGTGAAGCCGATATATTCGACCGCGACGTCAACCTTTCGCCGCGAGGGCTTGCTGAGCAGGCAGCACGTGCGCAGGTGCCGGGGGGACCGTGCGCGCAAGATCTCCTGCAGATAGATGAGCGTCAGACCGGTATCAACGATGTCCTCCACGATGACGACGTCGCGCCCTTGAAGGTCGGAGTCGAAGTCCTTGGTGAGTTGAACCTGTCCCGACGATCTCGTGCTCTTGCCGTAGCTCGACACCGCCATGAAGTCGAGGGAGCAATCGCCGGGCAGCGCTCTGGCGAGGTCCGAGAGAAAGACAAACGCGCCCTTGAGTACGCACACAAGGTGCACGCCGTTGGGGTGATCTCGGTGAATCTCCTCCGCAAGCGTGCGGACGCGCGACTGGATCTGATCGGCTGATAGGAGCGTGTGCATCTCGTGGGCCGCCCGGGCTGATGGTCTCCGCAGCTTGTTCGCGCGTCGAACGGGAGAGTAACATGGCGGCTCCCCGCATGAAACGGTTCCAGATGATCACCGAGGCCGACGCGCGAGTACTCGAGTACGGCAGCACGGTGGTCCTGGTCGCGGGCGGTCACATCACGCCCCTGGCGCTCGACACCCTGAGATCCCGGCGTGTCGAAGTCGTTCGCGAGGGCGATGACGTGGATGCGGCATCCCTGGCCCCGACGGCCAGGATCGGGACGGTGGCCATCGGCGGCGATCACACCTCCGTGGAATTGAAGGACGCGCTCGTCAAGCACCTGCGCGGACGGGGCATCGCCGTGCACGATCTCGGGACGCACAGCAGCGAGCCCGTGGACTATCCGGACACCGCCGCGGCCGTGGCGGTGCACGTGGCGCGTGGTGAGGCCGATGCTGGTATCGTGATCGACGGCGCGGGTCTTGGGTCCACGATTGCCGCAAACAAGATCGGCGGTGTGCGGGCGGCAATGTGCCTGAATCAGATGCTCGCGCGTTACGCCAGGCAGCACAACGGCGCCAATGTGCTGGCGCTCGGCGCGACGCTGGTTGGCACCGCGGAGGCCATCAGCATCGTTGACACCTTCGTGGACACGCCCATGCGCGAGGCGCGTTACATGCGGCGGCTCGCGAAGATTCTGGCGCTCGAGCAGCGCCCGCCGAAGTGATGGAAACAGCCGGCGTCGAGCGCTTGATTGCGATCATCCTTGAAGAGCTGGCTGCGGCCGCGGCGCCTGGCGTGCCTGGACGCTGCGAGTGTCACGCCTTTCTGTACGAGTGCTGCCCCGATCGACTTCGCGGGATCCTTGACGCTGGTGCGACACGCATCGGCATGCATGCCGCGGGTGGCGCCACCGGTGAAGTGGGGACGATGATCGACCACACGCTGCTGAAGCCGGATGCGAGCCGCGAGGATATCGAGGCGCTGTGCCGGGAGGCGGCGGAGTACAAGTTCGCGAGTGTGTGCGTCAACCCCACGTGGGTGTCGGCATGCGTGCGACTGTTGCGGGGTGGCAGCGTGAAGGTGTGTTCGGTTGTCGGGTTCCCGCTGGGCGCGACGACACCCGATACGAAGCACTACGAGACGCGGCGGGCGATCTTCGACGGTGCTACGGAGATCGACATGGTGATCAACGTCGGGGCGCTCAAGTCTGGCGAATTGCACCTGGTCGAGCGCGACATTGAAGGCGTGACGGCACCATGCCGTGACGCGGGCGCACTCAGCAAGGTCATCATCGAGGCGGCACTGTTGACCGACGATGAGAAGGTCGCGGCGTGCACGCTGGCGAAAGCCGCCGGCGCCGACTTCGTGAAGACCTCAACGGGGTTTGGGCCTGGAGGGGCCACGGTGGCCGATGTCACCCTGATGCGGCGAGTGGTGGGCAGCGCGATGGGGGTCAAGGCAGCTGGAGGCGTCAGGGACCTCGAAGGGTTGAAGGCCATGGTCGCGGCGGGTGCCACGCGAATCGGGGCGAGCGCCGGCGTGCGGATCGTTCAGGAATCACGCGGGCAGCAGGCGTCAGCCGCGGACAAAGGGTACTAGGCGAAAAGTGGGAAGTGTCCGTGGCGGGTGGGCGTGGGGGTGGGCACTTGTACGGCTG
>JAKFXY010000041.1 GCA_021731165.1 Acidobacteriota bacterium
TTTGCGCCCCCGGCGAATCCCACGGCGCGTACCGTCGCGCCCTCATCGGCCGCGCGGCTGCGTACCTCGGAGGCGATCGATGCCGACCTTGGACTTCGCGACGCGGACAGCTGCACGGGCAACGACTTGTTCTTTCCGCAGGGCACGGTGCTCGCACGGAGCCCGCTCGGACAGCAACTCGGGCAGGACCAGACGAACCGGTTGTATCAGGCCGCCGCGTTCGCGATGGCGGTCTCGGACACCGCGACCAAGCAGAACGTGCTCAACGCCATCCAGTCCAAGGTCGGTGACGACGCGTTCTATGGAGCCATGACCCTTGTGATCGGAGACATCCAGCAGTCTCGAACGATAGTGGCCGCCTATCAGGAGGTCTCCAAGTACCTTGTGGGAAAGGTCGTGTCCACGGGACTCAATCAGATGCTGCAGCCTCCAAGGCCTCCCTCCGCCCTCGCGCCCGAGGTGGACCGCTGGATTCTGAAGAGGCTTGCCACGGCTCCGCTGGTGTCAGAGGCTGTGGACAGGATGTTCACGGGACCGCAGCCAATCTCGGCTGAGTGCACGATCAATCAGCTCGCGAAAGACGGGTTCACCGACGTTGTCAATGGCCGCTGACCTGCGGGCGGTGGCTCGGCGCGACTGAGAGGGTCCCTCTAGTCATGGAAGCATCACGTCCGCAGAGCCCGCCGTCGAGAAGCGCGCAGGCGAGACCCGCGCCCCCGTCGTCTCAGCACACGCCTGCTGCCGCGCCACCTCCAACCGCAGCGACTCCCCAGCAGCCGGTCGTGCAGTCGGCGCAGCCGGAACGTCTGACGATGGCTCCTCAGGCTTCTCCGGGCAACGCACCCAGTATTGAGTTCGACTGGGAACCGGTGTGGCTCGGCACAAATCGGTCCTATGCGTGTACGGTGACCACGGAGGACGGTCAGGGGCTCTCAGTGTCTCTGGCGCAGGGTCTGTACCGTCGGTCGTTCGACGGTCTCGAGGTCGTCAAGATCGCCGCCATTCCGGTGGCGGCCAGCGGTACTCAAGGCACGCTCACCGCTTGTAACACCGTGTCCGGCGCATCTGCGGCCTTCTCGTGGCACTGGCAGTCTCGGGCCACTCCCCCATTGCCCACCCAGGGCAAACCTGGCGGTCTGCTCAGCCGTTTCTTCGGCCGCACGAAGTCAGCGCCGGCGGTGGCCGCATCCAGGGCCATGCCTTCGACACGAGTGACGACGGTGGCGGAACGGCTGGGTGAAAGGGCCGCGCTCGCCGTCTCGCTGAAGTTCTTCGGCCAGGAAGCCGTTGGACAGCGCTTCGCGTTCATCCTGGACAGGTCTGGATCCATGCAGGGCCCGCGCTGGAGGGCCTGTCGGCAGCAGTTCGAACGTGCCCTGCGTGCCATGCCCGAGCACGCGGATTTCGCTGTCGTCCTCTTTTCCCACGTCGATATCGAGCCGCCCGGCCAGTCGGACTGGATGCGCGCTGAACGCTCTCGGGTTGAGAGTGTCATGACGTGGATCGGGCATGTCAGACCCCGCGGTGGGACCCAGCCGCTGACGGCGTTCCGGCGCGTGTTCGCCCTGGCCAGTCCACCTGACATCATCTACTTCCTTACGGACGGCGACCTCGAAGGCTTCGACGCGTCGGCGCTTGCCCGTATTCGAGGCACCGCCACGACAGTCGTGAACACGATCGCGCTCGAGAACGGCGAGAGTGCCGATGCGCTCCGAGAGATCGCGGCCGCCTCCGGGGGGCAGTTCATGCTCGTTCCCGACGCGTCGGTTGACACACATGAGTGACACGTCTCGATCTGGGACGACACAGTCCCGTACGGCACCTCCACAGCCGCAAGCGCGCAGCGCCGAGCGCATCGCCGACCGGGCGGTCGCCCGCCCAGCCACCGAGCCGCTCGCCATGCCAGACGCGAAGGTTGCCACAGCCGCCGCGAGGAAGGCGCCCGGCCTGCAGATGGAGGCGGCCATCGTCACGGCGGGACGCGCCGGCGAGAACAACATCACGATCGAGAAGTTCTGGATCGAGGTGGAGGGAAACCTTCCAGCCGGGTTCACCGTCAGCACACTGGACGGCCACGGGCTGGAGGTCGTGTTGGAGCAGCGTTCGTACCGGAAGAACTATTCTGGCGCCGGTACGCTCAAGACCGGTCTGACGCCGGTCGCACCGATCGGCACGAAAGGAAAGATACTGGCCACCGACACCACGACCGGGGAGACACTCGAGCAGCCGTGGACCTGGCAGTCTCGCGGTGGGATGGCAGCCGGCTTGTGGACGATCATCAAGAGACTGTTCTGGAAGGGTTGATCTGATGAGAATCGCTCGCACCGTGCTACTGCTCGCCGCCGGGTGCGCCTGGTTTGCTCCGGCGGCCGGAGCCCAGACGCCGCAGACACCGCCAGACAAGGGATTCACGCTGCACGAGCAACGCGCTGTCGATCGTTTCGTGGTTCAGCGCTGGGTGAGCGAAGCCAGCCCCGACGTGTCGCCTGCCGGCTTCTGCGAATGCATAACGCTCGTCTACGAAGGCAACCGGCAAGTGCTGAATCTGGGGCTGGATGTCGGACTCACCAGCGTGACGTCGGTCGGCGACGTGACCGGCGACCGGCTCGCCGAGCTCGTGATCAGCGGCAACTCGGGCGGTGCACACTGTTGCCAATCGACGTCGATCTATTCCGTGGAGGGCGCCATGCTCCAGCCGCTGCTGTCACTCAACACCGACGATTGCAGCGGCGAACTGATCGATCTCGACAAGAACGGGACGATCGAGTTCAGCACCTGTGACGCGTCCTTCAAGTACGCGTTCTGTTCGTTTGCGTTCACACCGTTCCCTCCTGTCGTGTTTGCGTACGACCGCCGCAAGGGCGAGTTCGCACTCGCGACGCCGCGTTATGCGAGGCACCTCCAACTGCAGTCGGCACGCGAGGCCCGGAAGGCGATGGCGGAATACCCGGATGAACCGGAGATACTACGCTGTTCTGCGTTGGGGCCGGCGCTTGGGCTCATCTACACCGGCCGCGTCGCGCAGGGGCAGACGCTGTTCCGACAGCTCTATCGCGGGCCCGACGCTGCGGCCGTGGAGCTGAAGGCCATGGAGATGGCGCGGGCAAGCGCGATGTGGGTCGCGCGCTAGATTACGGCTGACTGCAGGACGAGAAGTTCAATGCCTCCGGCTTTGTTGCGAGTGGAGAGGCGGCCGTCGCCACGGTGAGCGCCTGCTGCGCACGGGTGAGCTGCTCCTGGATCGTGACCCGCTCGGCCTTCAGCTTGTCGATGAGGCCCACTTCCTGGCGGCACTCTCTCACGAGGAAGTCTCTCGCGGAGGCGGCGAACTGCGGGGCCGTCGCCTGCTGCTTCACCCACGTATCCCATTTCGTCGCCAACTGCTTACGGCCATCCTCAACGCATCCGGCGTAGGCATCGAGCGACGCGCCGAGGAAGCTTTCGAGATCGCGCGTGGTTGCCGCCGTAATATCTCCCATCGCCCATGTCGCCTTCAGAGAGTTGGCCAGGGAGGGCCCGAAGACGCGGAACGCGATTTCGGCGGCCGTGGATGGCCATCCCAGGTACGAGTCCGCGGCACCGAACTGTGGGCGATACGCCTTCGAGGTCGCGGCCCAACGGGCCCAATCGCGCACGAATTCGCGCAACTGCCCCTGCCGCGCCGTCACCGTCGCATTGTCTCCGCCCAGCCGGCCAATGATGGCGTCGAGGAGAGACGTGATGTCTGTGCCTCCCGGTCCCACGAAAGCGGAATCAAACGTCGCGAGCAGGCTCGAGCGCGCCTCGGCGACGTCGCGAGCCGCCTCGAGCCTGGCAAGGCGACCCGGCAGGATTTCCTGCACATAGTCGGTGGTCAGCTCGTTGGCGAGCCACACCTGACGGACGCAGGCGCGTCGCGCGGCGTCATCCTGCTCCTGCGGAGAGACCGCGTCGAACGGCTTCGTCATCGCCCCACTGGCCGGCGCCGCAATGGTTTCGCAAGCGTTGAGCGCAGTCCACCCACGGCTGGCGACGGACGCCTCTTGGTTGGCGATGCTTTGGGTAGACACAGCCAGGGCGCGTTGTGCCGCCGCGACGTTGTTCTCCGCAGTCCGCGCCTGCGTTCGCTGCCGCACCTGCCGATCCCATGCCTCGTAGCGAAATCCGGCCGTGTCGCCGAGCTGCGAGCTGGCCCGCCGGATGGGGAGTACTCGCCGGTCTGGGAGCTGCACGAAGAGGCACACGGGGCCGATCGGGTTGACGCGTACGGTTTCGGGAAGGGGAAAACGGAACGTACGAGTATCACCCGGACGGACCGTCGCGCGAGCGATCGGCTCGGTCACTTCACGGCGAGGCTCCACGAGATACTTCGCGACCAGCTCAGCGCCACGTGCAGTCAGCTCCGTGTCCCACGGATGCTGTTTGTCCCACGCCAGCGAGATGACACGCCCCTCGGCCGTGGCCTTGGTCCAGAGCGTGTCACGATCCTGCGCCGTCGCAGACGGGGAGCCCACGGCGCCCAGGGTGACCGCGAAACACGCTGCGACGGCGAAGACGTGGGTTTGTCGCATCGTCACGTCACCTGTTGGGATTGAAGAGTTCAGTGACGTAGCCCATCTGCACCATCGTCTGGCGACTGAGGACAGCCGTCGAAGTAATTCTGCTCGAATACATCGCCTCGAGCATCTTCAGCGCCGGCTCCGCGCGAGGACCGAGCGAAGGCAGCGCAGCCCGGAGCTCGTCAATCGCCAGCTGGACCGAGTCGCGCTCGATACGCATCAGAATGTCCTGCGCCGCGGGAACCCCTTCACGCTTGATCCGTGCGACATCCTGAGCGAGCTGGGGGCTCTGCGGGTAGACGAACGGCGGCTGTGTCCGAAGCAGGCTTCGGAAGCGATCGCGGTTTGCGTCCTCGCGGCCGGGCGGCAGCATGCCGAGCGGATGAAGCGCCTTCTGGAAATGGAGCAGGAGGATCTGCGCGGACTCACGCGCACCCTTGAACCGGCCGCTGCGCATGTCGGCGCCGAGCAGGAGCAGTTCCGCCCACTCCCGCAGTGCCGTGTCCGGGTCCTCCAGTAAGGCCTTCATGCTCTGGCCGTCAACTTCCTCGTTGAGGAAGCGCGACGCGGCGTGCACCTCGTAGGTGGAACCCTCATCCAGGTAGCGAAATACGCCGCCGAGAAATGCCACGGTGCAGGAGCTCACACAGCGATACCCGCGTGGCACGCGCACGGTCGCCTGGAAGCGGCGAAACACCTCACCAACGCCGACGCCCTCATCGAGATTGCCACCCCCAGAAACCAGCCAGATTTCGTCGTATTTCTTCGCCGTCAGCTCTCCCGCAAGCCTGGCGCCGTCCCCTTTGAAGAACATCGTCTCGGCTTCCGGGCAATTCTGATCCTTGAAGCCCTGCTTGCCGCAATCGCGCACCCATAACGCAGACTTCACGCCCTGCGGGAGGAGCTTGGAATCGACCGGCTCGAACTTCAAAGCCTCCACGCGCGCGGCGGACAGCAGGAGCCCGACGAACACGAGCACGCAGAGCGCGGGCAGGCGGACGTGGATCGACACGGTGCTAGACCGTCTTCACAGCCCACATGCCGCCGGGCGGGCGGCAGTACTTGACGAGGGCTTCGTCGGTGGCAAGCCGATCCTCGACGATGCGGCATTCCTGGTCGCCCTGCACGAAGGTGGGCTGGGCGGTGGCCGTGCCCGTGAGCGTCGGGTTGTCCGGGTCGGCGTAGGTGTGGGGCGAGGCGTCTTCGAGCGCCGCGAGCACCTCCTTCTGTCGTGCCTCCTGCCCGCGTTTGCTCAATTTGCTGTACGCGCTGCCGGCGATATAGGCGCCGCCACCGCAGAGCGCGAGACCAAGCCCGATCTGAAAGGCGCGTTGCCGCTTCTTGGCCTCCGCTGGGGACAGCTTCAGCCGCTTGGCTTCAGCTTCCGCAATCACTTCGCCAAGCTTCGCACCGGCGAATCCCCCGCCGGCGCACGCGCCAATCTGGAGAATTCGCTTCCCGAACTGCGCGTCCGCCGGCGCGGCGGCCCCAAGGGCCAGCGTGACGGAGAGCATCGACGCGAACGCCAGTCGAACCACGTACCGAACGTCCATAAAGACTCCGCTGAATCGTTGTACACCCTGCGTCGTACCGGGTTGAGCGTCGAGTGTATTCATGGCGCTGGCCGAGCGCAAATGTCTTCTGAACGGCCGCGGCTGGCGACATAATTGCCTGGTCCTCGGCTTATTGACTTCTGCCACTTTAACGCCTGAACCCACCTATGTCTGAACCCACTGAGAAGAAACAGATCAACTTCACCATCGTTCCCGACGAACAGACGAACGAGCCGCGTACGTACGCGAACTTCTGCTCGATTGCGCACACGCCCTTCGATTTCACACTCACCTTTTGCGAGGTGATGCCGCTGTCGGAAAAGGAGCTGCACGATGCGCAGGCCGATCACGTCGTTCGCGCGCCCGTGCGCGTGCGCGTCGTGGTGCCGGTGCAGTTCGTCCCGACGCTCGTGCAGGCCTTGCAGGAGCACATGCGCGTGTTCTCTGAGTCGTACTCGAACGTCGGCTGGACCAAGGATGGGCCGGTCCACTAGCCACGCGGTGAAGTCCCCCGCGATCACGCGGCGAATCGTGGAGACGCTGGCGACGCAGCATCCGAACGCCGACACGGAACTGCACTACCGCACGGCCTTCGATTTGCTCGTCGCCACGATTCTGTCGGCCCAATCGACCGACGCCAGAGTCAATCTCGTCACCCCAGCGCTCTTCGCGCGGTACCCGGACGCGCGTGCCCTGGCCAGGGCGACGGCGTCGGAACTCGAGCCGCAGATCGTCTCCACGGGATTCTTCCGGCAAAAGGCGAAGTCGCTCATCGGGATGGCCCAAATGCTGGTCGCCAGCCACGGAGGCGAGGTTCCGGCTCAGATGGACGCCCTGACGAGACTGCCTGGTGTGGGTCGCAAGACCGCAAACGTCGTGCTGGGCCACGCGTTCGGAGTGCCTGGGCTGCCGGTCGATCGGCACGTGCTCCGTGTCTCGAACCGGATCGGAATCGCGAAGAGCGACAACCCGGAGACGGTGGAGGCGCAGCTCTGTGCTGCCTTGCCAGGAAGGATGTGGACGCTCGCTTCGGATGTGCAGATCCTGCACGGGCGGCGGATCTGCCGGCCGAAACCACTCTGCGCCCGTTGCTCGGTACGAAGCGAATGCGACTACGATCGAGCCATTGGGCCCCATGGCGGCGGATCAGTCCCCTTCGCCAACGCGACTCGCCACCGTAAGAAGGTTCGCATCGCATCACCTCGAACGACATGACACGGGCTCGATTCGAGCATCTCGTCACCGAGGCCATCACCTTGATTCCGAAGCGATTCCGGCGCGAGATGAGGAATCTCGCTGTCGTGGTCGAGGACGAGCCGGGCCAGGACCTTCTCGACGAGATAGAGGTCGAGCCGCCGGATTCCTTGTACGGCCTCTATCAGGGAACGCCGTTGCCTGAGCGGACGTGGGACTTTGGCAACGCGCTTCCCGATCGCATCACCCTTTACCAACGGTCGATCGAGGAAGGCTCCGAAGACGAGGACGACGTGCGGGCGATCATTGGGGAGACACTGATCCATGAGATCGGCCATTACTTCGGCCTGAGTGAGGAGGAGATCGAAGAGATCGAGCAGAAGTACTGGAGGGGAGCTCCGCTCGATTCCGATGACGATGAGTAGCCTTCCGCGCGCCCGCAAACGCTTCGGCCAGCACTTCCTCGAGCCGGCGTGGGTAGACAAACTCATCGAGAGCCTGGAGGCATCCCCGCGAGATACGTTCCTCGAGATCGGTCCAGGGCGTGGCGCACTCACCATTCCGCTGGCCAAGCGCGTGAAACGGCTGGTCGCAGTGGAGATCGACCGTGATCTGGCCGTGGGCCTCCCGGCCAGGCTTCCAATGCACTGCCGGATCGTCCAGGGGGACTTTCTCGAGGTTGACGTGGCGGCGCTCCTCGCCAGGGAAGAGCGGCCCGTTCGCGTAGTGGGAAACCTTCCCTACAACGCGTCGTCGCCGATCCTCTTCTCGCTGCTTCGTGCGGCCGCCCATGGTCAGACGTTCAGGGATGCAACGCTGATGCTCCAGAAGGAAGTGGCAGATCGCCTCGTCGCTCTTCCAGGGGGAAAGCAGTACGGGGTTCTGGCTGTCCAGGTGGCACTCTTGGCGGACGTGGAGCGCATCCTGACGCTGCCCCCCGGAGCCTTCCGGCCGGCGCCCAAGGTCACCTCCGCGGTCGTACGGCTACGGTTCCGACCACCTTCCGCGGACGCCGGCGAGCCCGCCGTCTTCGAACGACTCGTGCGCGGGGTCTTCCTGCATCGCCGAAAGACACTTCGAAACGCTCTCGAGCCGGTGGCCGCGGCGATGGGCCGATCCGCGCCAGAATTGATTGCGCGATCGGGGCTTGACGAGAGGAGACGCCCGGAGACTCTGAGCGTCGAGGAGTTCGCGAGCCTTTCGCGAGCTATGTTATAGTTTTCCTCGCAAGTCGTTGACCCTTCCAGGTTTCACCCGTTCGACGAGCTCAGGGTGACCTTGAGCTTTTGTCGAAAGGTCAGGGCGTTCCCAGCGGCCTGATTGCCATTGAAGTGTGCTCTCCCCGGGCCGCTTGATGGAGTCGTGTGGCAACAACTAATCGCGGTAGCTGGGATCCGAATGAATCAGTCCGTCGTGCCGCCGGTGTCTCCAGCCACGCTTGAAGTCGTGGCCTTGGGAGGTCTTGGCGAATTTGGCATGAACATGATGGCCGTATCGTGGGAGGACACCACGATCCTCGTCGACGCCGGCGTGATGTTTCCAGACCCTGACCAACTCGGGGTCGATCTGATCATTCCGGACATGGCCTTCGTGGAAGGACGACGTGGGCAAGTGAAGGCGCTCATCCTCACCCACGGGCACGAGGATCACATTGGCGCCGTGCCGCACGTGATGCCGCTGTTCGACGGCCCGGTGTACGGCACCGCGCTGACACTGGCGCTGGTCGAGAAGAAGCTGGCCGAGCATCCGGAGGTTGATGTCACCGATCGCCTGAAGGTCGTCAAGCCGCGCGAGACCGTCACTATCGGACCATTCACGATCGAGTTCATCCGCGTCACGCACAGCATGCCGGACTGCGTGGCGTTGGCCATTTCCACGCCGGCCGGCCTCATCGTGCACACCGGTGACTTCAAGATCGATCAAACCCCGCTCGACGGAGAGCACTTCGATCTCCATCGCTTCGCCGAGCTCGGATCCAAGGGGGTGCTCGCCCTCTTCGCGGACAGTACCAATATCGATCGGAAGGGGTTCACCGGCCCCGAGACCGAGGTTATTGACGCGTTCGAGGAGCTGTTCACGAGCACGCAGGGCAAGCTCGTCGTGGCCACGTTCTCCTCCAGTCTGTACCGGATGCAGCTTCTCGTGAACCTGGCCGCGCAGTTCGAACGCAAGGTGGCATTCGTCGGCCGAAGCATGGTGCAGAACACGGAGATCGCGCAGCGACTTGGCCACCTCCGACTTCCCGGTGGGCTGCAAATCCGCGATGTGGACGTGCAGCTGTATGCCTCGCAGGATGTGCTGGTCATCACGACCGGTTCGCAGGGAGAGCCGCAGGCCGCGCTCCCTCGGATGGCCATCGACGACCATCGGCATGTGAAGCTTGGTCCGGATGACACCGTCGTTCTCTCGGCTCGCGCGATTCCAGGCAACGAGAAAGCCATCGCCCGGACGATGAGCCACGTCGCACGCCGGGGCGCGGACATCGTGACCGACAGCATGAAGCACGTGCATGTGTCCGGACACGGCAGCGCGGAGGAGCTCAAACTCATGCTGTCTCTCACCCGCCCCAGGTATTTCGTGCCCATCCACGGCGAGTACAGGCAGCTCTCCCAACACGCGCGTGTGGCGGAACGGGTCATGCGCGGCGGAGATCGGAAGATGGATGTGCTCCTCGCTCAGGACGGCGATGTCATACAGTTCGATCGGCGCGGCGCGCGGATCGCCGACAAGGCCCCCACGGGACGCGTGCTCATCGATGGCACGCGCACGGGTGAAGTCGGCGACGAAGTGCTCCGCGACCGGCGTCACATCGCGGGTGATGGCATCGTGGTGGCCGTGGTGGGGATCAGCCGGACGGGGGCGCTCGCCGGCGAGCCGGAACTGGTCGCTCGCGGCTTCGTCGTGAGCGATGACGAGGCCGATGCGCTGTGGAGCGATGCAGCTCGAGTGATCACGGATTGCATTGCCGCGTCGAGCGTGGAGGAACGAACGGACCAGGGCTTGATGACGGAGAAGCTTCGCGTCGAGCTGCGACGCTTCTTCAAGAAGCGCTCGGGCCGGCGGCCGCTCGTGTTGCCGGTCCTCATGGAGATCTGAACGTGCGCAACTCCGCGGTATCTCGTCGCATCAGCGAGTTTCTTGGCGTGGCACTGTTTGCCGCGGCCCTCATCTGGCTCATCTCGCTCGTCACCTATGAACCGACGGACCCGGTCTGGTTCTTTACGACGGAGGCGCTCCATCCACCCGCGAACTTCGTCGGGCGTGTCGGCGCGTTCCTGGCTGAACTGTCCTTCCAGCTCTTTGGATACGCGGCCTTCCTGGTCCCAGGCGTGATCGCGGTCGTCGGTTGGCACTCCTTCTGGTGCCAGCAGATCGATGCCGCCTACACCAAGGTCACGGGCGTCACGCTGTTCTTCGCCTGTACGAGCGGCTTCCTGAGTCTCCTGTTCGGCAGTGCGGAGATCTCGGGCAAGACCGTCCACGCCGGAGGATCCGCCGGAGCCCTCCTGAGTTCGTTCCTGGCCGATTACCTGAATCGCACCGGCTCGATCATCGTGATCCTGACGCTGATCGTACTTTCCGTGATCTTGTCCACGCAGTTCTCATTCGGCAGGCTCTTCTCCAACGCCACCGAGGGATCGCGCGACCTGTCGGCGCGCGGCCTGGGCTGGTTCCGAGGCCGGTGGGACGAGTATCGCAAGCAGCAGCAACGCCGCAGTGCCCTTGCGGCACAGGCAAGGAAGGCTTCCGCCAGCCTGAATGCCTCGAAATCGGCATCAGAGGCGGATCCCGGCCGTTCGCTTCGCTCGGCTCGCGTCGGTGATGCGGAGCCTTCTGCTCCTCCTCGACCAGGAGCCCCGCCTGTCGTGGCGCGCCGGAAGGCGGACGCTTCCCCGACGCTCCCATTGCCGGAACCCGAACCCGTGAAGGCGACACGCCGGCATGGCGCGTACGCGTTGCCGCCAGCCTCGCTCCTCGATCCGGCCAAAGCCGAGCACAAGATCGACGAACGCGCCCTGATGGAGTCAGCCAGGCAGCTCGAGGAAAAATGCCGTGAGTTCTCCGTCGAGGGACAAGTCGCCCAGATTCATCCCGGGCCGGTGGTCACGACATTCGAGTTCAAGCCGGACGCGGGGGTCAAGTACAGCAAGATCACCGGGCTCGCCGACGACCTGTGCCTCGCGATGCGCGCCGAATCGGTGCTCATCGACCGCATCCCCGGCAAGTCCACGGTTGGAATTCAGATTCCCAACCCGCAGCGCGAGCCAATCTCCTTGCGCGAGCTCCTGGGTTCCGAGTCCTACACCCGCTCGACTTCCAAGCTCACGCTCGCTCTCGGAAAGACCATCCACGGCGAGCCGTTCGTCACCGACCTGGCGACGATGCCTCATCTGCTCATCGCGGGGTCCACGGGCACGGGCAAGTCGGTCGGCTTGAACTCCATGCTGACGAGCATCCTCTACCGTGCGACCCCCGACGACGTGCGGATGATCATGGTGGATCCCAAACGGCTCGAGCTCGGGATGTACGAGGACATTCCCCACCTCCTCACGCCCGTCGTCGTCGATCCCAAGAAGGCATCGAATGCGCTGCGCTGGGCGGTGCGGGAGATGGAGGAGCGGTACAAGACGCTGGCGGCCGAGGGTGTCCGGAACATCGAGCAATACAACCGCAACATCCGGCTCGCACTCGAGGAGAGTGGCGCGGCGACGGATCCCGAGGCGCCCAGAACACTCCCCTTCATCGTGGTCGTGATCGACGAGCTGGCCGATCTCATGATGGTGGCGGGCAACGAGGTCGAGGAATCGATCTGCCGGCTGGCCCAGATGGCCCGCGCCGTCGGCATTCACCTGATTCTCGCGACTCAGCGGCCGTCAGTGGACGTCATCACCGGCCTCATCAAGGCGAACCTGCCATCGCGCATCTCGTTCCGAGTCTCGTCGAAGACTGACTCCCGCACGATTCTCGATAGCAACGGCGCCGAACAATTGCTGGGCAAGGGCGACATGCTCTTCCTGCCTCCGGCCTCGTCGCGCTGTATCCGGCTGCACGGGCCGTACATCTCTGAACAGGAGAGCGCCCGGCTGGCCAGCTTCCTCCGCAAGCAGGGCAAGCCGATGTTCAACGACATGATCACCGCCGACGACGAAAAGACGACCGCTGGCGGCCTCGAGTTCGAAAAGGACGATCTCTACGACGAAGCGTCACGAATCGTGGTCGGCACGGGCCAGGCTTCGATTTCTCACCTCCAGCGGAAGCTGCGAATCGGCTTCAGTCGCGCGGCGCGGCTCGTGGACATGATGGAAGCCGAGGGGTTGGTGTCGCCGGGCACCGGCGGCAAACCGCGCGAGGTCCTCGTGGACCGCGGCTACTTCGAGGAAGTGGATGCGCAGCTTCGGTAGAGTGCTGCTCGCGCTCGCGCTGCTCGGCTGTGCTTGGCCACAGGTGGTCCATGCGCAGGCGTCGAGGGCGGAGAAGCTGTACGCGGACGTCCGGGGCATGGAGGAGCTTCTCCGCCGGGACATCTCGGCCCGCAAGCTTGGCGCCCCGCCGCTCCCGCTCGTCCGCCGCGCTCGCATTCTTGCGGGCACTTACGAGGAGATCGCGCGCCTCTATCCGGCAAGCGCGTCCAGCGATGACGCCCTCTGGAGAGGAGCCACGCTCTCCGCCGATACGTTCTGGGAGTTCGGCGAGGGCACGGATCGCGCGTCCGCCTTGCGCCTCTTCTCCGCACTCGCCAACCGCTACGAGTCGAGCCCCCTGAACAAGGACGCGCGGGCGCAGACGACCCGACTCTCCGCCGCGGCGCCTCCAGGCGACGCCGTTACACAACTCGCGCCGGCACCGACGTCGTCGCTGACGACGCTGAGAGCCGTCCGTCGAGAGTTGCTGCCGGACACGCTGCGCGTCACCCTGGAGCTCGAGCACGAAGCGGCATTCGAGGACGAGCGGATCGAGGTTCCCTCTCGCATCTCGATTGATCTCGAGAATACGCGGGCCGCGGACACCCTGAAGGACGTCACCCTCGCTTATGCAGACGATGTGGTGCGGGAGGTCCACGTGGGAAGCCAGCCTGAAGGCCGCACCAGAGTGGTGCTGAATCTCCAGGGGGCCGCGCGCCACAGCGTCTATTCGCTTTATAACCCTTACCGCGTGGTCATCGACGTGGAGCGCCTGGCGGCGTTCACCACGAAGGCTCCGAAGGCAATTGCGCCCTCGGTGCCCGATGGCCCGACGGCATCGGGGAGTCGGGGCGAGCGCGCTCCGACTCCCCCCTCGACAAACCGCAACGGCGGCTTCTCGCTCTCGCGTCAACTTGGCCTCGGCGTGGCCCGAATCGTGATCGACCCAGGGCACGGCGGTCATGACCCCGGCGCCCAGGTCAAAGGACTGAGCGAGGCCGACCTCGTGCTGGACGTCGCGCTCCGGCTTGAAAAGCTCCTGCTGAACCAGCCAGGAGTTGAAGTGGTATTGACTCGCCGCACGAATGAGTTCCTGGCCCTCGAGGAGCGTGTGGCAATGGCGAACCGCGAGGAGGCCGACCTCTTCCTGTCGATCCACGCCAACGCGAGTGCCGATGCCAAGGCGCGTGGGGTCGGCACGTACTTCCTAAACTTCGCTTCCAACCCACAGGCGGAAGCGATCGCCGCCCGGGAGAACGCCGGCTCCTCCAGGACAATGCGGAGCCTGCCGGACATCGTGAAGGCCATCGCGCTGGACAACAAGATCGACGAGTCACGTGACTTCGCAACCTTCGTACAGGCCGCGATGGTCGAGCGGCTTCGAAAGGCGAATCGAACCATCCGCAGCCTCGGGGTCCGTCAGGCGCCCTTCATGGTGCTCATTGGCGCGACCATGCCGAGCATCCTCGCGGAGATCGCCTTCATCACCAACCGCCAGGAAGCCTCCCTCCTGAAAACGCCGGCCTATCGGCAGCACATCGCGGAGGGGTTGTTCGCCGGAGTGATGAAGTATCAGCGATCGCTGAAGGCCACCCGGGTCGCGGCGCAGTAAGAACCTCGGTGCCGGATTCCAGGTTCCGGGTTCGGACGACGTGCTACTTCAGGGCTGCCACGTCGGCGAGAACCGGGTCGGTTGGTGCCGCGTCGGGGCTCCCCAAGAGCGCCCGGACCCTGGAACAGATCTCCTGCAGCGACAGGTTGGACTTGATCCAGTAACCAGCGGCGCCAAGCGAGTCGGCATTCTGCATCTCCAACTCCTTGGACGAATTCGAGAGGATCACGACCGTGATATCTCGCAGTGCACTGTCCGCTCGCATCGCGCGGAGCACGCCCAGGCCGTCGAGTTTGGGCATCAGGAGGTCGAGGAGCATGAGGTCTGGAGGGCTCGTCCGCGCGAGGCTCAGCGCCTCTTCTCCGTTCACCGCCGTCCGTACCGCGAACCCCGCCTGCTCGAGCTTGGCCTGGCACGCGCGTCGAAGAAACCGGTCGTCTTCCGCGAGTAGGATCTGTTTCATTGAGATACCTCTGACGTGGCGTAGCTGACAGGCAGTCTGAAGGTGACGGTCGTTCCCTGCCCGACCTCGGACTGACACGCGATCGTTCCGCCGAATCGTTCGACAATCAGGCGCGCAAGGTACAGCCCGAGTCCCGTGCCCTCGGTATCGAGCGGCAACGCGTTCTCAGCGCGATAGAATTTTTCAAAAAGCCTTGTCTGGGACGCGTGGGGAATTCCGATGCCGGTGTCACGGATGGCCCAGCTGATTTCGTCGTCCTTCAACCCGATGTTGACGTCGATCCGGCCGCCGTTCGGGGTGTACTTGACGGCATTCGAGATCAGGTTGAGGACGACCTGTCGGATCAACTGGAGATCGACCGAGAGCGGCGCGGTGACCGTCAGCGTGTGATCCTTGCCCTCGATCAGCGTCTTCATGTCGCCGAGCACGTTGTTGGTCACCTCGCCCAGATCGACGGGCTGGAGTGTGACCTGCAGCTTTCCGCTCTCGAGCCGAGAGACGTCGAGCAGGTCGTTGACGAGAGCAATCAGCCGTTCGGTCGAATCCCGCCCGTCCTGAATGTAGGAGGTTACCTCCGTTGGATCGGAGGCTTCGGTGGCCAGCTCGAGCATCCACTTGATGCCGGAGAGCGGCGTCCTCAACTGGTGCGTCACGAACGACACGAAGTCCGACTTCATCTCCAGGGTTTCCCGAAGCTGCTGGTCGAGGGCGTGCCGGCTCGTGTTGTCACGGGCGACCGCGTAGACCATCTGATGCTCACCGGCGGCCATGGCGCTCCACTGCAGCCACTTGAACGAACCATCGCGGCAGCGGTGACGGTTCTCGAACGACACCACGGCCTCGCCCTGACGCAGCTTGTCGAAATACGCGAGCGTCGCGTCGCGGTCGTCCGGGTGGACGAACGTCGTATACGGCTGGGCGAGGAGCACCTCCTCCGCATGACCCAGCATGCGTTCCCAGGACGGGTTCAGCCGCTTGTAGAAGCCGTCGAAACCGACCATGCACAGCAAATCCTGAGACATCGCGAAGAAGCGTCCCAACTCGTTCTGCGCCCGCTTCTCGTCGGTCAGGTCGCGGTAGATGGCGTAGGCGCCGAGCCGCCGCCCGTCGATCGTCATCGGGACGATGTGCAGCTCGACGTCGACGATCGAGCCGTCCTTTCGTCGTCGGCGCGTGACGAGGTGGCTGCCGTGTCCGCCCATCGTTCGGCGTCCGAGTTCCGCAAACTGCTGGCTGCTGTCGGACACGCCAAGCACGTCGTCGATTCGCTTGCCGGCGACCTCGGCTTCCACGTATCCGAACAGCGTCTCGAAGGCGGGATTGCAAATCTGTACGCACCGATCGGCGTCGGTGACGACGATCGGCAATGGGTTGTTGCGAATCAGGCTGCCGAGGCGCAGGTCGTGTTCACGGATGCCGTCGGCGAGGTGCGTGGTGTCTGGCGATGTCCGATCGCTGGCGTCATTGGTCATGGTTGGGGATCCGTCGTGGGCACGTGCGATTCCTAAAGGGCTTGAGTGGCGGCCACTTGGCCAAGGGTCTCGCGCACGATGCGAACGAGCTCTTTCGGTGTCATGCTCGCTTTCGTGATGACCTGGGTTGCGCCTGCCTGCCAGAGCTCGTCCAGGCGCGCGGAGGTGTACGAGTTGGAGGTAACGATCACCGGCACGTGCGCCAGTTCCGGCGTGGCGCGCATGCGGCGAAGGACATCCAGGCCGCTGACCTTCGGCAGCATCAGGTCGAGCAGCACGAGATCGGGATGGGTCTGCTCGATGGCGGCAAGGCCGGCCTCGCCATCCGTGACGACCGTCACGGTGTGACCCTCTCGTGCGAGGGTCGCCCTGAAGACGCTCGCGGCGATCGGGTTGTCCTCGACGATGATGATGCGTGTCACGGAGCGTGGGCCTTGAGCGCGCCGCGGACGCGCTCGAAGGTGATTCTCGCGTCGGACAAGGCCTGAAGCGCCTCGCGACGATGGCCGGCCAGCGCCATGGCCTCAACCTCCCGCAGGGCGTCGGAGAGCGCGGCCGCTCCGCACAGGCCGCTCGCGCCGGCCGCCGTGTGGGCTTCTCGCGCGGCGTCGGACACGTCTCCAGCGGTGAGAGCCTCCGCGGCCGCGTTGAAGCGTTCGGCGGTGTCCTCCGTCCAGAGGTCCACCAGCTCGTTCAGGGGGATCCCCGTTTCGTCGGCCATCTCGACAAACCGGAGCCGATCGGCCAGGCCGCCGCGTTCCGGAGCTGTGCTCACAGCGATCTATGTCGGCACCAACCCCCGTCTTCTCGCTGGCTCACGAAAAAAATCCAGCGCTGGCCACAACTAGCCGTATTCAGGAGTGTTAGCGAGGCATGACTCTCCCGAGACGATGCGTCCGACGTCCGCTCTAGGACGCGTCGATCCGAAGGCGCACGTGCGTCGGGTCGGATGCTTCCGTCTTCGCGTGGCGCTTCTTGAACCAGATGACTCCGCCGCCCACGAGCACGCCGACAAGCAGCGCGGCCAGGAGAACGATTCCGACCAGCCCAAGGGCCGAGGCAAGGATGCCCCCGTACGAGATCTCCGGCGTGACCGGTGGCTGCTTGACGACCTCTACGACGATGGGATTCTGCTGAAGCACGGCGCGGCTAGAGCTTACTCCACGCTGCTGCGTCGAGTGCGAGCTCAGCCAGGGTGCGCACGGCGACACCGGTAGCACCTTTCGGCTGATACGGCTTGCTTTCCTCGGCCCAGGCCGTGCCGGCGATATCCATATGGACCCATGGCAGACCACCGGAGAACTCCTTGATGAAAAGCGCCGCCGTGATTGCCCCGGCCGGCCGGCCCCCGGTGTTGGCGAAGTCGGCAATCTCGCTCTTCAGTTGCTCCTTGTAGTCGTCGAAGATCGGCATCGGCCATGATCGATCCCCCGCACGCTCGGTGGCACGTCGTACGTGCTCGAGCCAGGCGGCTGGGGTACCGAACAGACCGCTTGTCGTCCTGCCTAATGCGACCACGCACGCACCGGTGAGCGTGGCGACATCCACGAGATGAGTGGCGCCAAGTCGGCGCGCGTACCAGAGGCCGTCGCCGAGCACCAAACGTCCTTCCGCATCGGTGTTGATGACTTCAACCGTCTTGCCTTCGGCGCTCGTCAGGATGTCGCCTGGCTTGACCGCCCGCCCGCCCGGCATGTTCTCGGTCGCCGGGATGACGCCAATGCAGCTGACGGGTGCCCCAAGTCGCGCCATCGCGGCCATCGCGCAGACGACCGCCGCACCGCCCGACATGTCGTCCTTCATCTTGTCCATGTTGTCCGCGGGCTTGATCGAGATCCCGCCGGTATCGAAGGTAATTCCCTTGCCGACGAGCCCGAGCACGACGCCCTTCACGGCATTCTTGGGCTCGTGGCGCAACACGATCATCCGCGGCGGCTCCGCGCTTCCACGCGCGACACCGAGCAGCATGCCCATCCTCAGATCGGCGATCTGCTTCTCGTCGAGGACTTCAGCCCGGAGGCCCGCCGTCTTGGCAATCGAGAGTGCCCGTTCGGCCAGCACGCGTGGCGTCAGCGTACTACCGGGCTCGTTCGACAGCTCTCGCGCAAGGTTGGTGCACTCGCCGAGGACGAGTCCTCGCTCCAGAGCCGCAGGCAGATCCCCGGCTGTGCTCGACACGCGAAGCTGGACGCGGTCCAGCCACACCGGCGGCGGTGAGTCGGTCCCCGTCTTGTAGGAGGCGCCGTCGTAGTTGGCGAGGATCGCTCCCTCGGTGAACGCCTGCACGGCGGCCGCCGGCGCCATGCCTGGGCGAAGGACAATCGCCATCGACGTCAGACGCCGGTCCCGGGTCGCCAGCCCACTCATGGCCGCAATCCGGCGAAGGAGATCAGAGGTGACTTCCGCCTGTCGTCCTGCCCCTACGAGCGCGAGACGACGCGTGGTCCACCCACTTGCGGCCACAGCCAGGAGCTCAAATGCCTTGCCCGTGAACGCTCCCCGCGCCAGGGCCCGGCCGAACTCGCCGCCCGTGGCGTCGTCCAGGCCGGCCTCATCGGCGAGATCGTCGTTCTCGAAGACAGGGATGACGAGCAGTTCGGCGTCGAGGGCACGGGTGGGTGCGGCGGTCAGCGTGACCGAGGGCGTACGATGAACGGTTGGCATCGAATTCTTGTCCCATGGCGGATGTGAGGGCTTAGAATCGAACAGGCCAGCCCCTGGGGACTATCATGACCCATTCGACACGCGCGCATTGCACGGTGGCCGCCGCACTAGCCATCGCGTTGCTCTCGGAACCAGCGTCTGGCGGACAGCGCGATTCCGGCGCCGCTCGGGGCGGCGACAAGAGGCCCAGTTTAGCACTCAAGGCGACGCCTCCCGTCGGCTTCACCCCTCTCCGCGTGCACGTCGTCGCGGAATTGCGCGACGGCCCCAACGACTACTCAGACTTCTACTGCCCCACTGTCGAATGGGACTGGGGCGACGGGACGGTTTCGGAGAACTCCGAGGACTGCGACCCATACGAGGCCGGCAGGAGCGTGATCCGCCGACGGTTCGCCGCCGATCATACGTACCGTCAAGCTGACAGTTACCGTCTCTCGTTCCGAATCAAGCAAAAGTCGAGGGTGCTGGCGCAGGTGACGGCCGCCGTGCAGGTGCGGCCCGGAGCGCGCGACGACATCGACAACTAGCGCGGTAAGATACCGGCATCGTGTCCAGCCTTGAGCCGGTGTCCGTCGACGAGGTCATGACGGAGCTTCGGGACCGCGTACGCGAACGCGTCCGAAACGACGTTCTGCGCCACGGTGCCTCCCGTGCCCTCGAGGACCCCGCCCTTTTTGCCGACGTCGACGCGCTGCTTCGGCAGGCGACAGAGAAGAGCCAGCCGGCAGCGCTTCTCCTTCCGGAACTGCTCGGTCAACCCGACACCTGGCGACTCGACACGGCGATGCGGTACCAGTCGCATCGTGGAGGGCAACGCGCGGCATTCATTGTGTTCGTCAAGCGACGGTTACTGATGCCGCTCTTTCGTTGGTTGTTCGAGTACAGCCGCGACAACTTCGAGCGGCAACAGCGGGTCAACCAGGTCCTCTTTGCCTGCGTCCAGGAACTCGCTATCGAGACGACCCGGCTTCGTCGGGAACTTCAGCGCCGCGGCCCTTCGACGCGCTCAGGGCGGCCGGACTCTCTCGACAGCCGGTGAAGCTCGCGTTCGTCGTCCAGCGGTACGGGGCAGGCATCGCCGGTGGCTCTGAAGCCCACTGCCGGCAGATCGCAGAACGCCTCGGCGCGCTTCACGAGATCACGGTGCTCACGACTTGCGCCAGGGACTACGTGACGTGGGAGAACCGTTTTCCGGCAGGCGAGGCGATGGAGGATGGCGTGCGCGTGCTGCGCTTTCCCGTCGCCCGTCCACGCCGCCTGAAACGGTTTGCCGACCTCAGCGATGAGGTGTTCGCCGGCGGCACCTCGCCGGAACTCCAGGAGGAGTGGTTCCGCGAGAACGGCCCTGACACGCCGGCACTCCTCGCGCACCTGAGGGAACACGGGCGTGAGTACGACCTGGTGATCTTCTGGACCTTCCGTTACTCCCCCTCGTATTTCGGCCTTCCTCTCGTGGCGGACCGAGCGGTGCTCGCGCCCACGGCGGAAGAGGATCCCGCGATTGATCTCCAGGTCTTGAGAGACTTCTTCCAGATACCCGCGGGCTATCTGTTCCTCACCCCGGAAGAAGAGGAGTTGGTCTCGCAGCGTGCCGGTCGAGCGCCGCGG
This sequence comes from Acidobacteriota bacterium, assembly GCA_021731165.1. Lineage (GTDB taxonomy): Bacteria > Acidobacteriota > Vicinamibacteria > Vicinamibacterales > UBA2999 > JAKFXY01. Next base: position 20,507 of record JAKFXY010000041.1, read on the forward strand.
CCGGCGGCCGTCATCGGCAGCGGGCTCGACGAAGCTCCCATGGCGCCGCCATTGGACGTTCTGGACAAGCTGGAGATTCCTCGACGTTTTCTGCTCTACCTCGGGCGAGTCGACAGGAACAAAGGGTGCGAGGCGCTGCTCGACTCCTTCCAGGAGTACCTCGACGGAGGCGGAGACTCGACGCTCGTCCTGGCGGGCCCAGCCACGCTTCGCGTGCCGGATCACCCGAGGATCCGCGCACTGGGTTACGTCGACGACGCCGTCAGGGAGGCCTTGCTGGCCCATGCGCGCATGCTCCTCGTGCCGTCTCCGTACGAAAGCCTGAGCATCGTCCTGCTCGAAGCCTGGAATCATGGCGTGCCGGCGCTGGTCAATGCGCACTGTCGGGTGCTCGAAGGACAGGTTCGCAGGGCGAACGGGGGTCTGTGCTACCGATCGACGCGCGAGTTCATCGAGGGGCTCGACTACCTCTTGCGGCATGAAGACCATCGCGCGGCGTTCGGGCGGCAGGGATTGCAGTACGTCGAGCGCGAGTACCGATGGCCCACGGTCCTGGCACGCATCAATACGCTGCTGACAGACGTGCGCTCGAGGAGGTCGATTTGACTCTTGATCTCCGCGCTTCTGTCTAGAATGCTCCGATGGGCGGCGGACCATTCGAGTTTGGCGGTGAGATTGCCTGGCGGCCCACTCGCGCACAGATAGAACGCAGCCGTCTCAAGGCCTTCATGAGCCGGCACGGCCTCGCCGTCTACGACGATCTCCTTGCGCGGTCCGTCGCCGACCCCGCATGGTTTTGGCAGGCGGTCTTCGAGGACCTGCGGATCGCGTTTTACGAGCCGTACACCCAACTCCTCGACACGTCTCGAGGCGCCGCCTGGCCGAAATGGTGCACGGGCGCACGCCTCAATATCGTGCACAACTGCCTCGACAAATGGCTGGACACGCACGTCGAGTCCCGCGTCGCGGTCAGGTGGGAGGGGGAAGAAGGCCACACACGTGCGCTCTCCTATGGCGAGCTCGGTCGCGACGTGAATCGGGCCGCTCACGCGTTTCGTGCTCTCGGCGTCGGCAAGGGAGACCGCGTCGCGCTCTTCATGCCGATGTGCCCGGAGCTCGTCGTGAGCTTCTTCGCGGTCATCAAGCTGGGAGCCATCGTCCTTCCCTTGTTCTCCGGCTATGGCGCCGATGCCATCGCCACACGTCTTCGCGACGCGGGGGCTACGGTGATGGTCACCGCGGACGGGTTTTGGCGCCGTGGACGGCAGATCCCCATGAAGGCCACGGCTGACGAGGCCGCCGATCTCGCTGGAGGTCTCCGCGACGTCGTCGTTGTCTCTCGCCTTGGCATCGATGTTCCCTGGAACACCCGGCGCGATCGACGCTGGGTTGACATCATGGAGCGTCAGCCAGACACGTTCGACACCGAACGGACCGAAGCCGAAGACCCGCTGATGATCATCTATACGTCGGGAACCACGGGACGTCCGAAGGGCACGCTGCACACGCACTGCGGGTTTCCAATCAAGGCGGCGCAGGACATCGCCCACTGCTTCGACGTGGGGGATTCCGACACCATGCTGTGGGTCACCGACATGGGCTGGATGATGGGTCCGTGGGAGGTCTTCGGCATGACGCTCGTCGGCGGCACCATGGTGATCTACGACGGTGCGTTGGACTTTCCTGGCCCCGACCGGCTGTGGTCGCTCGTCGAGAGACATCGGGTGAGTGTGCTGGGTGTATCCCCGACACTCGTCCGCGCACTCATGAGGCACGGCCAGGCGCCGGCCCGCGCCCACGATCTGTCGTCCCTCCGGATTCTCGGATCAACCGGAGAGCCATGGAATCCGGAGTCGTGGAGATGGTTCTTCGAGACGGCTGGCGCTGGGCAGTTGCCAATCATTAACTACTCGGGGGGGACCGAAACCGGCGGCGGCCTTGTCGCCGGCAACGTCCTCACGCCGATGAAGCCCTGCTCGTTCGCGGGGCCGCCGCCGGGCATCGCGGCGGATGTGGTCGATGACGACGGGCAGCCGGTCAGGAACCGGGTGGGCGAACTCGTGGTGCGCGCCCCCTGGATCGGAATGACTCACGGGTTCTGGAAAGACCCGGTGCGCTACGAGGCAACGTACTGGTCTCGCTTCCCCGGCGTGTGGGTCCATGGCGACTGGGCGGCGATTGACGAGGACGGGCTTTGGTACATACTCGGGCGCTCCGACGACACGATCAAGATCGCGGGCAAGCGTCTCGGACCAGCGGAGGTGGAGTCGGTGCTTGTCGAGCACCCGGCCGTCGTGGAGGCCGCCGCGATTGGTGTCCCGGACGCGATCAAGGGACAGGCGCTCGTCTGCTTCTGCGTACTGCGCCCAGGGCATTCCTCCACGCCTGGACTCGCAGAGGAGCTTTCGACCATGGTCGTCAGACAACTCGGAAAGCCGCTGCGCCCGGCGGCGATCGAGTTCGTACAGGACCTCCCGAAGACACGAAACGCAAAAATCATGCGCCGCGTCATCCGGGCGGCATATACGGGAGAATCGCGGGGAGACATCTCCGCACTCGAGAACCCGCGGGCCGTGGAGGAGATCGCGGCCCTCGCCAAGGCAGGTCGAGACGCGGGGTCTGGCCTGGACTAGCGAATCGCGACCAGCATCGTCGGGGGAAGGGAGGGCCTACTCTCGGCCCTTCATCAGCTCGGCCCGCCAGCGGGCGGCCTCGTCGAAGATCGTGTCGATGGCGTCTCCGCGAGCGAGATCGCCCCGCAACTCTGTCAGCCGGCCGATCAGAAGGTCGAGGGCCTCGCCGATCGCGTCCGCGTTCGTCAGGCAGACATCCCGCCAGACATTCGCTGGGCTCGAGGCGAGGCGCGTCGTGTCCACCAAGCCACGTCCGGCCATCTGCAGCCCCTCGCTCCCGGATGCGGTACCGACAACCTCCATCAACGCCGACGCCGTGAGCTGGGGAAGGTGGCTCAGGAAGCCCATGAGCCGGTCGTGTCTGGCCGCATCCTCCGTCGTGACTGTGGCTCCGAGCCCGGTGACGAACCGCGAGAGGCGTTTCATGGCGGCGTGAGATCGATCTCCGTCAGGCGTGAGGATCCACGGCCGCCCCAGGAACAGATCGGGCCGCGCAAACGCAAACCCTCCACGCTCGCCGCCGCCAAGTGGATGGCCTCCCACGAAGGAGATGGAATCCGGGAGCGCGCGGGCAGCCTCGACAATCGACCGCTTCGTGCCGCCGACGTCGGTTGCGACGAGAGGTGCCGCGGAAGGTATTTGCAGCAGCAGATCCACGTTCTGCCGAACAGGGGCGGCGAGGATGACAAGGTCGGCCTCGTCCAGCTCACGCACCGACTCCACGGCGCGATCGATGGCACCGCTGCCGAGCACATGGGCGAGGACCGCCGGACTGTCCACGCCCGTGACCCTGGACGCGGCCCATCGCTCGCGAATGGCGAGCGCGATTGAGCCCCCGATGAGGCCCAGCCCCACGATGGCTATATGGTGAAACGGCGGGTCTGACGACATCATCAAGGCTCAATGCGCACGGCCCGCGGCCCAGGAGCGGCGCCTGGGCCGCGGGCCGTGACTATCGTGCCCATCCCCGACGCGCGGACGACTCGAGGCAGATACTCCGCCCGATAGCCGGAGCGATGATGCGAAGCTCCGCCATCAAACGCTCGAACTGGTCGGGGAACATCGATTGCGCGCCGTCGCTCAGCGCGTGGTCCGGATCGTTGTGCACCTCGATGATGAGGCCATCCGCGCCGGCGGCCACCGCCGCCCGGGCCAACTGCGCAACCATGTCACGCCGGCCGGCCCCGTGGCTCGGATCGGCCACGATCGGCAGGTGGCTGAGCTTCTTGATTACCGGGATGGCCGAGATGTCGAAGGTGTTGCGCGTGGCCGTTTCAAACGTGCGAATTCCGCGCTCGCAGAGAATGACGTCGTTGTTCCCGCCCGCCAGGATGTACTCCGCCGAGAGCAGCCACTCCTCGATCGTCGCGGAAATCCCACGCTTCAGCAGCACGGGCTTCCGCGCGTGGCCGAGCTCACGGATGAGGGTGTAGTTCTGCATGTTCCGCGCGCCGACCTGGAAAATGTCGCAATACTTGTCGATCAGCCCAATCTGACTGATGTCCATCACCTCCGAGATCAGCTTCAGGTTGTGCGCATCGGCGGCGTGGCGGAGCATCTGTAGCCCCTTTTCCCCGTGGCCCTGGAAGCTGTACGGCGAGCTGCGCGGCTTGAACGCTCCTCCCCTGAGCACCTTGGCGCCGGCCCGCTTCACCGCTGCCGCGGATGCCTGGCACTGCTCCTCCGTCTCCGCCGAGCAGGGGCCGGCCATGACGATGACTTCGTCTCCGCCGATTCGCACGTCGCCCACCATGACAACGCTGTCCTCCGGATGGAAGGTGCGGCTCGCGCGCTTATATGGCTCGGTGATGCGAAGCACCTCGTGTACGCCGTCGAGCAGCTCGATGAGCTCCTTCTCGACCTTATGCGCTCCCACGACGCCCAGCACCGTGCGCGTCGCTCCCGAGGAGCGATGCACGTCCATACCCAACTCAATGAGGCGTGCGATGACCGCGTCAACCTGCACCTCGGTGGCCCGCTCCCTCATGACGACGACCATGACTATTACTCTCCGTGTGAAGGACCGAAATCGTCCCGGCGTGAACTGGATTCGCGCTCCGCGCGGCGCGCCTCGTCGATGATGCGCTCGAAGATCCGCACCACGGCCTCCGCCGTGAGCGGCCCCGAGAGGTCGGTGGCTCTGTTCTTGACGCTCGCCAGCACCAGGGCCTCTCGATCCGGCTGGTAGATTGGCAGCCCCATCTCGTGCTTCAGCCGGCCGGCTTCGACGGCGCAGGCCACGCGCACGTTCAGCAGGCGGACGAGCTGCTCGTCGATGACGTCAATCCGAGATCGCAGCTCCTCGATTGTCAGGACTTCAGCCACCGCACATACTCCTCTACTCGCGTGTTGAGATCGCTCGATGTGCCCGCCGCGGCGATCACGCTGACGAGCGCGCTGCCCACAACGGCCGCGTCGGCCCATTGGCCGACGGCCCGCACATGTTCCGGCTTGGAGATCCCGAATCCCAGTGCAACCGGCAACTCGCTGACGGCGCGGATGCGGCGGACCATCTGCTCGGCACCGTCCGCCAGCACGTCGCGGGCACCGGTGACACCCAGGCGGGAAATCGCATACAGAAACCCGCTTCCCATCTCGGCGGCCCTGAGCAAGCGGACGTCGCTGGTCGTCGGGCTGAGCAGAAGGATTGTATCAATCCCGCGCTCCGCCAGCAGACCTCGAAACTCCCCGGCCTCCTCGATTGGCAAGTCCAGCACCAACACGCCGTCCACCCCCGCCTCGCGCGCTTGGTCGGCGAATTGCTCGGCGCCCAGACGCAAGATGGGGTTGGCGTAGCTGAAGATGACGATCGGGGCGGTCACCGCTGTTCTCACCCGCCTGACGAGGTCCAGTACCCCGACGAGGGTTGTTCCCGAGGCCAGCGCCCGCTCTGTGGCCCGTTGGATGACCGGGCCGTCGGCGAGCGGGTCAGAGAACGGGACACCGACCTCGATGACGTCCGCGCCCGCCCGATCCAATGCTCGCAGGATGCCCTCGGTGCGGTCGAGGTCTGGATCGCCGGCAGTGATGTAGGTGACCAGGCCCGGACCCGGTTGGCTGCGCAGACGTGCGAACGTGGCCGCGAGGCGGCGTGGGGCGCCGGAGGCTTGGCGAAGGCGGCTCACCGCGCGGCCTCCAGCGCGGCTGTCACGCTCTGCACGTCCTTGTCGCCTCTACCAGAAAGATTGACGAGGATCACCGTGTCATCCTTGACCGTGCGAGCCAGCGCCAGCGCATGCCACACGGCGTGCGACGACTCGAGTGCGGGGATGATGCCTTCGAGCCGCGCGAGCGCCTTGAACCCTTCCAGCGCTTCCGAGTCCGATGCGTGAACGTACTCGGTGCGTCCCGCCTCCCGCAGCCAGGCGTGTTCCGGTCCGACGGCGGCGTAGTCCAGCCCAGCCGAAATCGAATGTGTCTGTTCGATATTGCCGGCTTCATCCTGGAGGATGAACGTGCGGGTGCCCTGCAGTACGCCCACACTGCCGCCATCGAAACGCGCCGCGTGGCGTCCCGGCGCGATCCGTTCACCGCCGG